>JBEGUC010000031.1:0-24498 GCA_041179105.1 Verrucomicrobiota bacterium
CAGGAATCCCCCCTTGGCTGACCGCTCCGGAATGCACCGTGCAAAACGGCAGGTTTTCCGTGCCCTTGCGGAAATACTCGGCCATCGCCGTGGAGCGCGAACGGACTTTCCCAGAGTTGATATCCTCGACGTGCTCCTGGCAGAACTGGGTCGCGCGCTGGCCGGACGTCGCACAAACCGGCACCTCGATCACCCCCGCCGGAGCCGCCAATCCCCCGCCGCCAAATGACGGTGCCACCGCATTCATGGCCGCTTGCCAGACTGGCATCGCGAGATCCCGACTGAAGGCACCCGGATAGATTGCCTCGCCGCTGCCCGTCAGAAATCCCGTCCACACCCCGCAGGTGACGCGCTTATTATAACCGATAAACCAAGAGTCCGAGAAGCCGTGAGTGGAGCCGCCTTTGCCCGCGCCATTGAATGGCTTTTCGACCAATCCGTCGAGGACGCCCTTCGAGCTGCCGCGGTAAAGCGATCCGGCCATCATGCTGTGGACTTGCCAATTCGTCGCCTCGTCGATGATACGCCGCGAGTTCTGCGCCTGCCGCTGGCGGCGATACACCACGCGCCCGGCCGAGTTCTCGACCCGGTCCAGATAGATCAATTTGTCAGGCCCGGACATGCCGCCGAGGGGAAATGTCGTCATCGCCCGCACCGCTTGTTTCATCGAAACCTCTTCGAAACCCACTGCGAGACGCGGCAGCAATTCCGCTTTTTGCAGGGGCAGGCCGAAGGCCACGCTGGTATCCACGACTCGCTGCAGGCCCGCCGTTCCGGCAAACCGCACCGTAGCCCCGATCTTAGAATTTTCCAACGCCTCGCGCACCGGGATCATCCCTGCATAAGTCGGCGATGGGACTTCCATCCCCCACTCGCCAAGAATCCCCTCCTGCCCACCGACCATCACCGCCCGGTTATCCATCGGCTCGTCCTCCACCAGCGAGGCCGGCGTCTGGCCGCCACTTAGGCCAGCCACGTAGATATAGGGAAAAAACGCGGTGCCGAGCGGGCGCTTGCCGAGCTCGATGAAATCATAGGGGACCTGCGCGTAGTCGCGCCCGCCGACGTGAGCGAGCACCTCGCCCGTTTCGTGATCAAGCATCAGCGCGGCACCTTGCAGATAGGTGGCCGGCTTCGCGCTGCTTTTCCGGTAGTCCTGATATTTGGGGTGCGCGTATCCCGGCTGGGTCTCGGCTTTGGCGAGGCTTTCCAGCAGCGACTTTTGCGTCGCGTTCTGGGCATCGGCGAGGATGGTGGTGTGAATCCTGAATTTCCCCGAAGCCAGCGCGTCCTCGCCGAGCGCCTGCCCCACCGCTTCGGCCACGCGCTCATAGAGATGAGAAGTCCCGCGCCGTAGCGGCTGCGAATTGAGCTTGAGCGGCGAACTCGTGAAGCGAGCCAGCTCTGCGGAGGAAATCATGCGCTCCTCGCGCATCCGACCGAGCACATAATTTCGCCCATCCAAGTTTGCCTTCAGATTATTCAAGGGCGAGCGCCCATTAGGATTTTTAATTAAAGTCACTAACGAGGCACATTCGTCAGTCGTCAATTCCATCGGCTCCTTACCAAAATACCCCAGCGAAGCCGAACGAATCCCGTAAAACCCACTGCCGAAATAGATGCGGTTGAGGTAGAAATTCAGAATTTCCCGCTTCGAGTAGCGGTCCTCGATCCGCCGCGCGAGGAAGGCCTCGACCATTTTCCGTTGGATCGTCGTCTCCTTCCGCACCACCGCCTCCTCCTTGAGGTTGTAGGCGTTTCGCGCAAGCTGCTGGGTGATCGTGCTCGCGCCTTGGTTGCCGCCTTGGGCATTCAGGATGACCGCCCGCACCACGCCGATGTAGTCCACGCCGTGGTGGCTGAGAAACCGCGAATCCTCACCCGCGCGCAGAGTTTTGATGAAAATTTCCGGAACCTGCTCGATCGGGATCACACTGCGGTTCTGGACGAAAATCCGGCCGATTTCCTTGCCGTTCCGATCGAGAATGATGCTCGGCTCCTCAAGGTCGTTGATCCGTGCGAGATCGTAAGTCGCCGCGCGCTGGCGATATTCGCGGGTGAAGGACTCCATGAAAAGCCAGCCCGCGCCGCCACCGACTAGCCCCACCAGCAAGCCGAGCACCAGAACGGTCACCCAAAAGCCTTTGCGCTTGAAGAACCAAGGTTTACTGATCTTCTTCTGATTCGTATTTTGAATTGTTGCCATGCCTGATCCGGATTCATCACCGACCTGCCAATCGGTCACACGGCCGAAACGCTATCCGAGCGACGTGCCCCCCGCAACCCCTTCGTTGAGGGCGATTTTACGCGACCGCATTGCGCGGGACGGTCCTCTGGAATTCTCCGAATTCATGGCCGCCGCCTTATATCACCCGGCGCTCGGCTATTACGCTCGCGAAACCCGCCAAGTCGGGCGCGGTGGGGATTTCTTCACCAGCGTGAGCGTGGGGCCGCTGTTCGGCAAGTTGCTCGCCCGCCGATTTCTCCGCGAATGGCGCGAATCTGGCTCACCCGCGCGCTGGCGAATCATCGAATGCGGCGCACACGATGGCACGCTCGCCGCAGACATTCTCGCGGAAATTTCCTACCTCGAGCCGCAAGCATTTGCCGCACTCGAATACACCATCCCCGAGCCGCTGCCCCTGCTCCAAGCAGCACAGCGGGAATTACTCGCCCCATTCCATGCAAAAACGCGCCTTATTTCGGACGCCTGCGAGCTCCACTCAAATCCCCTTCCCGGCATCGCCTTCGGGAATGAACTGCTCGACGCCCTGCCGTTTCACCTCGTCGAGTGGTCGAACGGCCGCTGGCACGAATGCAAAGTGGCGACGAGCCCGGACGGCGATTTCGTCTGGCAAACCGATCATAAAATCACCCGTCCCGCGCTGCTCCACGCACTTGCCCTGCTAGGAAATTGCTTTCCAGAAAACTACCGCACAGAAATCCGCACCAACTTCCGTGAATTTCTCGACCCACTCACCCGAGCCCTCACCTCCGGCCTGCTGCTCTGGCCCGACTACGGTTTCGCCCGGCCCGAGTATTATCACCCGGACCGTAAAACCGGCACCCTCCGCACCTTTTCCAAACACCGCGCCGCCGAAAACCCGCTCGCCACGCCCGGAGAAATCGACATCACCGCCCACGTCGATTTCACCGCCGTCGCGGAAACCGCCATCCAGCTCGGCTGCCCGCCTGTGGCATTTTCCTCCCAAGGCAGTTGGCTCACCGCCCAAGCTCGCGAATGGTTGCTCGCGCAGGAGGGAAACCCCGACGCCGCCGTACTCCGCCAATTCCAAACCCTCACCCACCCCGCCCACCTCGGCGGCAGTTTCCACGTCCTCGAACTGGCCTGGAACCAGCCCACCCGCGAACTTTCCCCGACAGATTGCCACCGCCTCGCATTGCGGGCTTGCCCCGGGCCCTCGCCCCGTTAAGGTGCGGCCGCAAGCCGGGATGGCGGAATTGGTAGACGCGCCAGATTTAGGTTCTGGTATCGAAAGGTGTGCAGGTTCGAGTCCTGTTCCCGGCACTTTTGAGGAAATTTGAAACCGACTCACAACGGGTTGATTTTTAATAAGATGCGAGGCGAAATCGAACCGCTGCAATCTTTTCTATTCCACGCTTCCCACACCACCATCGCCGCCGTCGATGACGTCTCATTTGTATTATTGGCCGCCCTGCGCGTGCTCGAAAATAGCAAAACTGAGATAAGCCCCCGAGCGTCCGCCGTCTGCAAAGCCTCGGTCGTTTCGCACACCTCGCCAAGATTGCGGCATGTCACACACACAGAAATCTCGTGGCAACTTCGCATTTCAAACCAATCCCCCATCAATCGGGAGATCCCCACCCGGAGCCTTCGATGCCGCATCCACGGGCCCACCAGCGCCGGGCGGGCGTTTTGTCATTTTTTCCTGAAAATTGAAATTGTCGCTAGACTTTGGGTGCCTATAACGAAACTCCATGGAAACAATCACCTCGGATCTGCCACTTTACCTATCGGGAATCTTCGAAATCATCGCCCCTTACTCCTCGTGGCTCTGGCTGCTCGCGGCCGTCGTGATTCTAGTCGTCTTCTTCCGGCCCGTCCTCCAGTTGCTCGGCGTCGTCATCATCCCCGAGGACAGGATCGGACTGGTGACCAAGAAATTCGTCCTTTTCGGCCAATACAAAGAACTCCCCAGCGGCCGCATCATCGCCCTCAACGGCGAGGCCGGCTTCCAATCCCAAACCCTCGCCCCCGGCCTCTACTTCTGGAAATGGATCTGGCAGTATGAAATCACCCTCCAGCCGCTCACCGTCATCCCGGACGGCTTGATCGGCCTGCTCATGTCCAAGGACGGCGGCGAGCTACTCGCCGGAGCCGTCCTCGCCCGCCGTGTCGATTGCCAGATGTTCCAAGACGCCGAGATGTTTCTCCGCTCTGGCGGCCAAAAAGGTCGCCAAGCCGCCTTCCTCACCCCCGGCACTTACCGGATCAACACCTTCCTCTTTGAAGTCACCCTCGCGAAAATGACTCAAGTCCGCGAAAACATGGTCGGCATCGTCACCACCCTCGACGGCGCGCCATTGCCCGAAGGCCAAATCGCCGGCCGCGTCACCGAGGGGCACAGCAATTTCCAAAACGCCGACGCCTTCCTCTCCGGCGGTGGCTGCCGCGGACTCCAACCCCAAGTCATTTTAGCAGGCTCGTATTTCCTCAACACCTGGTTCGTCCACGTCGAGGAAATCCCCATGACAGAAATTTCAATCGGCTCCGTCGGCGTCGTCATCAGCTATTACGGCGACGAAGGCGCAGACATCAGCGGTCTGGATTTCAAACACGGTAACATCGTCGCCAAAGGCCACAAAGGCGTCTGGGCCGAGCCACTTGGCCCCGGAAAATACCCACTCAACACCTACATCCTTCGCATCGAGCACGTCCCCACCACCAACCTCGTCCTCAACTGGGCAAACGCCCGCAGCGAGGCCCACCAACTCGACAAACACCTCTCAACCATCACCGTCCGAAGCAAAGACGGCTTCCCCTTCAACCTCGACGTCTCCCAGATCATCCACATCCCCATGGTCGAGGCCAGCAAAGTCATCGCCCGCTTCGGAAACATGAACAACCTCGTCTCCCAAGTCCTCGAGCCCACCATCGGTAACTACTTCCGCAACAGCGCCCAAGATAGCGATGTCATCGCCTTCCTCTCCACCCGCAAAGAGCGTCAAGCCTCCGCCCGCTCCCACATCAACGCCGTCCTCGACCAATACAACGTCAACGGCGTGGACACCCTCATCGGAGACATCGCGCCGCCCGATTCGCTCATGAAAACCCTCACCGACCGCAAAATCGCCGAGGAACAAAAAATCACATACGACACCCAGCGGATGGCCCAAGAAACCCGCCAAAACCTCGAAAAACAAACCGCCATCGCCGACATCCAAAAGCAAATCGTCCAAGCCGACCAAGGCGTCCAGATCGCCGAGCGCGTCGCGGATGCCGCCGTCAAAAAAGCGGGCGGTGATGCCGCAAGCGTAAAGCTCAACGCCGCCGCCGAGGCCGAGCGAGTCAAAGTCACCGCCGACGCCGAAGCCCAACGCATCACCCGCACCGGCGATGCCGAAGCCGGGAAAATCCTCGCCATCGGCAAGGCCAACGCCGAGTCCTATCAACTCCAAGTCGCTGCCATGGGCGGCGATAATTTCACCCGCACCAAAATTGCCGAAATCATTGGTAAGGACAAAGTCAAAGTCATGCCCGATATCCTCATCACTGGCGGCAGTGGAGACGGCACCAACAGCGCCCTCTCCGGCCTCCTCGGCATGAAACTCATGGAAGAACTCGGCGGAAAAACCAGCCCCGCGCCCGTGCCACAAGCCCACCCGCCCGAGCCCATCTTCAAAGCCACCCCGCCAACCGAAGTGTAAAACAAGCTTCCGCCGGGACAGTCTTTCCGCCCCTTCCAAAAGAAGATCAAAATTTCACGTTGAGCCCCATCAGAAGCCCTGACTGCCAATGATGGGTCAAGTGAGTTGGAAGGATTATTTTGAACGGGAAGACAGAAGGTGGCGCGTGGAAACGCGTGCCGCTCAGCTCTCGAAGTAGGTGTAGCCGGCCAGTCCCTCGCGGAAGAGATCGAGGATCTCGCGGCGTTCTTTCGGCGAGATGCGGCCTTCGGCGACGGCTTTCTCGGCGAAGTTGCGGAAGCGGGTGACGAGTTCTTTGGGGTCGAACTCCACGTAGCTGAGCACGTCGGCCACGGTGTCGCCCTCGACTTCGTGGGTGTAGACGGGTTTGCCCTTTTCCAAGTGGACGCCGACGACGTTGGTGTCGCCGAGGAGATTGTGAAGGTCGCCGAGGGTTTCCTGATAGGCTCCGACGAGGAAAACGGCGAGGTAGTAGGGCTCGCCTTGTTTGAAGTCGTGGAGCGGGAGGATTTTGGCGACGTCTTCCTTGTCGATGAAGCGGTCGATCTTGCCGTCGCAGTCGCAGGTGATGTCGGCGAGAACCGCGCGGTGGCGGGGCTTTTCGTCCAAGCGATGGATGGGCATGACGGGGAAAACTTGGTCGATGGCCCAAGAATCCGGCAGGGATTGGAAGAGGGAGAAATTTCCGTAATAGAAATCAACGAGGGTGGAGGAAAGCTCGCGGAGGTCTTCCGGGATGTCGTCGAGCTCGGCGATGAGGTTGGAGATGCGGGTGAGGATGTGCCAGAACCAGGCTTCTGCGAGGCCGCGCTCGCGGAGGGTGGCGGCGCCGTAGAAGAACTGGGCGCGCATCTGGTCGCGGTAATACATCGCGTCATTGAAGCACTCTTGGAGGTTTTTCTTATGGATGACCTTGTTGACCTCAATGATGTTCATGAGGTTTTGCGGGGCATTTTCCGGAATCGGCGGGGCTTCCTCGCTGGTCTGGGCGCTGGTGACGTCGAGGATGTTGAAAACGAGCACCGAGTAGTAAGCGACGACGGCACGACCGGACTCGGAGATGAGATTGGGATGGGCGACGCCGGCCTTGTCGCAGATTTGGGAGACCACCTCGACGATGTCGGTGCAGTATTCGGCGACGGAATAATTGCAGGACGAGTGGAAATTGGTGTGCGAGCCGTCGTAATCGACGGCCATGCCGCCGCCGATGTCGAGGACGCCCATGGGGGCGCCTTCCTTGACGAGGTCGCAATACATCCGGACGGCCTCGGTGGCTCCTTCGCGGATGGCGGCGATGTTGGGAATCTGCGAACCTTGGTGGTAATGCAGCATTTTCAAGCAGCCGATGTAGCCGGTTTCCTTGAGGTGATCGACGACGGCGATGACTTGGGAGGCGTTAAGACCGAAGACCGACTTGTCACCGGCGCTGTCCTGCCAATGGCCGGAGCCTTTGGTGGAAAGGCGGACGCGGACGCCGAGATTGGGCAGCACGCCGAGCTTGCGCGAGCGCTCGAGGATGAGGTCGAGCTCGCTGGGCATTTCCAAGACGAGCATGATGCGGAGGCCCATTTTCTGGGCTTGGAGAGCGAGGTCGATGAATTCCTCGTCCTTGTAGCCATTGCAAATCAGGTAGGCCTCGGGGTCGTGCATGTGAGCGAGGGCGGCGATGAGCTCGGGCTTGGAGCCGGCTTCGAGGCCGTAGTGGTATTTTTTCCCAAACTCGGAAATTTCCTCGATGACTTGGCGCTGCTGATTGACCTTGATCGGATAGACGCCGCGGTATTCGCCGCGGTATTTGGTTTCTTTGATGGCCTTGCGGAAGGATTCGTTGATTTCCGTGATGCGGGAGTGCAGCAAGTCGCGGAAGCGGAGGAGCACGGGCAGATGCGTGCCGCGATCGCGGAGGCCGTCGATGACTTCGAAGAGCGAGACCTCGGCTTGGGCTTCATCGTCCTCGAGGCGGACGGTGACGTGGCCGGCTTTGTTGACGCCGAAGAAGCCGTGGCCCCAAGTTTCGACGCCGTAGAGCTCGGAAGATTTCTCGGGAGTCCAGGCGATTTCGGATTTGCGCTTGGCGGGCTTGGTCGGTGCGGAAGGGCTGGCAGGAGGTATCATGAAAAGAGTTGGGGGAGTTGGATGGGCTAAGGGACGGGTGGCTTCCAGCTGGGGAATTCGGCCCTGAATTTTTGCGAGTATTTTTCAGCCTCGGGATGGTCGCCTTGTTTTTCGAGGGCTTGAATGAGTTTCCAAAGCGCGAGCGGCTTGAGTTCCTTGTCATCGTGGAACTCGACGACGATGAGGTATTTTCCGGCGGCGGTCTTGGCGGCGCCCGCTTGAAGTTCGAGGTCGCCGACGAGGATGTTGAGGCCAGCGCTGGTGTGGCCTTGCGGGCGGAGGGCGAGCGCCTCGTCAGCCGCCTTGCGCGCTTCTTCGGGGCGCTTGAGGGCGAGCAGGGCGCGGCCGCGATCGAGCAAGCCGTCGGCTTTCCAACCGGGATTTTCTTCGACGGCGAGCAGATTATTCGCGGCGACGAGTGCGCCTTCGGGATCGCCGGATCCGAGGCGGGCCTTGGCGAGGTAGCGCCAGACTTCTTTGGGAGTTTCGCGGGGTTCCTCAGGATTAGAAACGAGGGCGAGGGATTTGGCGGCCGAGGAGTAATCGCCGGCGTTGTAGGATTGCATGCCGGACCACTGGATGGCTTGGTCGGGGATATCCGCATCGTATTTCCCAACGATGGCGAGGTTGATTTCGGCGGCGAGTTTCAGGGAATCTTGGGAAGCGAAGTAACCGAGGATGAGGAGGAGTCCCGCGTGTTTGGCGTAAACATCCGGGCGGAGAGTGCGGGCTTTTTCGAGAGAGGCAACGGCGTCTTTGGCGACGTTGGTTTTAACGAGTCCCCAGCCTATCCAGTAGTTGGCCTCAGCTTGCAGGTTGTCGCTGAGGTTTTTGATATTTTGTAGGAGCCTCTGATAGCGGAGGATCATGTCCGGGATGTTGCTCTCGGCGCGGCGGAGGCGGGCGGATTCGAGCCAACCGAAGGAGTTGAGATCCTCGGGCATACCGGCGGCGGTTAGGCGGTCGTAATCGGCGATGGCTTTTGCAGGCTCGGCGCTCTGGGCGTAGGCGGTGGCACGCTTGGCGATGGCGGAGGGCACCCGGGTATCCGTGGGGTATTTGCTGATGAAGTCGCTGAACGAGCGGATCGCGCCTTGGGCGTCGCCGGCCTCGGCGAGGCACCAGCCGCGCTGATAGAGTAGGCCGGGGCGGTTTTTTTCGCTGATGACGGAGGCGTCGATCTCACTGTAAACTTTGGCGGCACCGGCAATGTCTTTGTTCGAGAACAAGGTTTCCGCCTTCATCATGAGGGCGGTGTGGATGCGGGCGTCGCGCGGGCGGGACTTGCTGTAGAGTTGCAGGAACGCGTCCACTTGGTCGGGCAGATGGCGGCCTTCGATTTGGAAAAAACACAGCAGCCGGTAGTAAGATGCTTGGAAAGCGGTGTCCGCCTCAGGTCTCACTAAGCGCTCGACGTCGCGGAAAAGCTGAAGCGCCTCGCTCGGTAATTTGAGGCGCATGTAGGCGCGGCCGGCGATCATCAGGCGATCGGCTTCTTTTTCGCCGATCGCTTTGGTGGTGCTGCGGCGGAAGATATCGACGACTTCGCGGTATTCTTTTTTGGCGAACAAATTGCCCATGAGCGCGGTCTGGGCGTCCGGGCTGAAATCTTCCATTCCGGGGGTGCGGAGGATGAGTTGGAGGTATTTGTCCGCGATGTCGGTCTGGCCGAGTTTGGTGGCGGTGAGCGAGGCATGCAGCGCTGCCTCGCCGCGGATTTTCGCGGAGGAGGTTCCGTCGATGACTTCTTGGAAGAGGGCGAGAGCTTCCGGTCCCTTGCCGGTCTTCAATGAAAGATGGCCGAGGGCGACCTTCGCTTGCGCGGCATACAGGCCGCCGGCGGGATTTGCGATGATTTTCTGGAAGGCGGTGATGGCCTCGCGATCGCGGCCGAGGAGGCGGTAACAATTTCCTGCTAGGTAGCTGCCGCGCGCCTGTTCTTCGGGTTTGGCGGAGTTCGCTGCAAATCGCTCGAACATGGGTGCGGCGAAGGCGTATTCCGACTTATTATAATGATCTGCCGCAAGCGTGTAGGCGGCGGCGGCGGCCCATTTGCCTTTGCCGTAGCGGTTGAGCAAGGTGCTGAAGCAGCGTTTCCCGTCATCGATCTGACCGGATTGATAGTAGCTGTTTCCAAGATACCACCACGCCATTTCGGCGTTGGGATGATTGGGAAATGAGGTGAGATATTCGGAAAAAATCTGTGCGGCGCGTTGGAAGTAATCGAGGCGATTTTGCTGGGTGGTGCTCGCTTGGGCGGAGTCGTAGAGGTTTTTGCCGCGCAGGAAGAAATCGTTGGAGGCATCCGGACTCAACGAGGGATCGACGGGCTCGGCCCGGGGGATCTGGGCGGCCAGCGGGTTGGAAACGAGGATGAGAAGTGCGAGCGCGCGTTTCAAGATGCGGGGAGCGTTGTCCGTTTCGGGGTGTTTGCCAAGTGAATCACTTGGCGGGTTCCGGGCGTTGGGTCGCGAAGGAAATGTTCCAAATCCCGGCTTTTTGGCAAGTGTCGATCACTTCGACGATGCGCTGGTAGGCGACGTCGCCGTCGCCGCGGATCCGCACGGGTTGGTTTTCGAACTGTTTGGCGATGGCGGAAAGCTTGTCAAACAACTGCTGGCGATCCACGGCGAGGCCCTCGACGCGGATGATGCCGTCGGCAAGGACGTTGATGATGATTTCCCCGCGCATGCGTTCGGGTTCCGCGCCTTCTTGGACAGTGGGGACGGAGACGTTGAGCTCGGTCTCGGATTTGCTGAATTGCCAGCTGATGATGAAAAAGCTCAGGAGCAAGAGCAGGATGTCGATCATCGGTGCCAACTGGATGGCGATGGCTGGGGGTTGACGATTGGAGAATTTCATCCCGTTGTCAGTTAGATCCCATGCAGATCGGGGCGCTCACCGGCGAGCGGAGAGGCGACGGGCATGGTGTAGTCATCGCGAGCGCGCTGGACGGGATTGGGGTAGGATGGGGCGGGTTGGCGCTCAAGCTCTGCTTGCAGGAGGATGACGAAGTGGGTGCAAGCGGCTTCGAGTTCTGAGACGTATTTTTGCACCCGTCCGCGGAAGATTGAGTAGAAGGCGAGGGCAGGAATGCTGATGGCGAGGCCGCCGGCGGTGGCGATGAGGGCTTTGGAAACACCTTCAGCCAGTCCCATTTCGCGCACGCCTTGGACTTGGCCGGAGTAGATTTGCATGAATGCCTCGATCATCCCGAAGACGGTGCCGAGCAAACCGACCATCGGGGCGATCGCGCCGATGTCGGCGAGGTAGGTGATGCGGGAGGTGAGCATGCCGGCTTGGTGGGAGCCTTCGGTCTGGGCGACTTCGCGGACGTTTTCGAAGGGGGTGCTTGGATTGGCGAGGATGAAATCGAGGGTTTTCTGGGTGACGCGGGCCATGCACTCGTTGCGGCGGTGGCTCAGGGAGCTCAGGCTGAGGAAGTCGCGCTTGCGAATCATCGATTCGACGCCGTTCATGAAGTGGTCGCTGACGATGGCGTTGCGGCGGACGGTGAGGAGGAAAATGAGGATCAAGACGACGGTGATGACCGACATCAGGCCAAGCGGGTACATCATGATGCCGCCTTTGGCGAGGATTTCGAGGAAGTTCATTTCCTTGGCGACCGGTACTGGAATTTCAGCAGCGGCGGCGGAGGCGACGAGTGCGGAGAGGAAAAAAACCGCGGCGGAGAAATGGCAGCACTTCATGAAGATGATGGAAGTTTATCGATCCAAGGAGTGAACGCAAGCCCGGGACGGTGAGTGCCGGGTTTACGCTTGGAATGTGGCGATCCTTACAATTTCGAAGCCATCCCCGGGGCGGTCGTCAGATACCGACTTTTTGCTTTTGAGAGCCGCCACTGGAGTTGAGGAAGCGATAATAGACTTCCAGCATCAGAACGCAGAGGGTATTGCGATAAATGTCGTTGCCTGGAGTTTGGCCGTGTCCGGAGAATGAGGGAGCTTTCCATGAGCCATCCGGATTCTGGTTGTTAAGGAGTTGGTCGCGAAAAAGATCGTTGTAGAATTTCCAATTGCTGCCGCCCGCCTGCATCATGGCTTGAGACTCGTAATAATGGCAGTAAAGATCGGAGTCAGCGGTGTTCCAGTCAAACTTGGTGTTCTCCTTGATGTATTTTAAGCCGTTGCGGACTTCCGAAGAGCTTCCCTTACCCCACATCTGGTGGCAAAGGACTCCAACTGCGGTCAGCGGCATGTATTTTTTTTCACCCGAAGGCCCTGGGCCCAGGTAGCCAAAGCCACCGTTTTCATTCTGCATTTGAACCAGGAATTTGAGTCCTTTGGTGATGGATGAGTTCATCCCTTTGTATTTGATCCCGCTGTGACTGCATGCTTTGAGCGCTTGGAGCTGCCAGCCGACGACCGAGGTGTCGACATGGCCTTTGATTTTCAAATACGAGTAAGACCAGCCTCCATTCTCGTTCTGGTTATCGATGATGAACTGGCCAGCTTTTTCGGTCACATCCATGAGCGAAGGAATGTCCACTTTGAGCTCTTTGCAAAAGGTGGCGGCTTCACCCAGCGCGTAGGTGGCGATGGCGTGTTCGTAGGGCGCATTTTGGTTCATGATGGGTGTCAACACCCCCTTATTTTTCATGCCCACATTGACCAGATTGACGATGGCCTTCATGCAGGAGTCGCCAAACTCCTCGGACAGTGGGGTTTCGCAATGGCCAAAGTAGGCGAGCAGGGCGAGGCCCGTCATGGCATTTTTGTCTGTTTTGCCCCATGAGCCGTCGGGATTCTGATTGGCTTTCAACCAACGCAAGCCTTTCAGGACGGCTTCCTCGCAGGCGGGGGTGCCGCCGTTTTCACTGAGGCGGGCGAGTCGATCTTCCTTGGAGCAGCGCTTGCGCATGGATTCCGGGATCAGGCCAAACAATTTGCCCGCACCGCCGCCCATACCGAATCCGCCGCCGATGCCATTGCCTTTACCGAATCCGGAGCCGCTGCCGGAGCCACCCATGCCGCCGGACATGCCGCCGCCGCTGAGCGAGCTGAGGGTGGACATTTCACCGAAGTTGTCGCCCTGCTCGGGGATGGCGTAGGATGAGGCTGCACCCTCGGCGAAGACTCGTTTGGAATTGGTCGTCGGGGTGATC
The DNA here is from genome assembly GCA_041179105.1 of Verrucomicrobiota bacterium. Classification (GTDB taxonomy): domain Bacteria; phylum Verrucomicrobiota; class Verrucomicrobiia; order Verrucomicrobiales; family Akkermansiaceae; genus Luteolibacter. The sequence goes on from JBEGUC010000031.1 coordinate 13,151, forward strand.
TGCGCGCGTTTTTTCTGTTGCACCTTGTGCTCGGCACCGCGCTCGCCGCCGCCGCCGCCGGGGGGCATGAAATCGACTTTTTTCTCGGGCTCCTTGATGACCTGGAACACCCAGAATCCGCCGATCACCAGCAGGATGCCATGGAATAGGGCCGCGATCATGAGCGAGCCGCCGCCGATCTTGGACCAGAATCCCTGCTTCTTTTCCTCAGCGTGAATGAGGTTTCCTTCGTTATCGTAAATTTCCATGTTGGCAGTGGATGAGTTGTTGTGTTGGCTGACGGGTTTGGATCACTCCGAGCTTCCAGCTTGGAAACTCACGTTTGAGATTTTTGCGCGGCTTAGGGCGTCGAGAACATCAACCACCCTTTCATAGCGCGCAAGGTCATTGGCATAAATCGTCACGAGCACTTGGGTTTTCGAGGCGTCGCTGCTTTCCCGCAGTTGGTTGAGGTTGCTGGCGAGTTCCGGGAGATTTTTGGCTTCCGGGGTATCGAGTGGATCGTCGTTGAGATAGACTTGGCCGTCGTCCTCGACGCGGACGGCGATCTCATCCGGCGTGACGATTCCATCCTTGAGTTCCACGGTGCCGGGCAGCTTGGTGACGTGGGCGTTTTCCACTTGGATGTCGCTGGCTTGGACGATGAAGAAGAGCAGGATGACGAAGACCACGTCGATCATCGGCGCGATCTGGAAGCCGAGGTTGACTTCGGCGTTGGCCTTCCGGCGGTGACGGCGGTTTCGTTTCATAGGCGGGTCACTTGTTGGAGGATGCGAAGGCGATGTCGGCGATGCCGGCTTCTCCGATGAGGTTCATGATGCGCTGGATCTCGCCGGCGGGGACGGCGGCATCACCGCGGACGACGATGCGGAGTTTTTCGTCGCGCTTGCGGCTTTCTTGAAGGACGGGAACGACGTCCGACCAGTTGTCGTAAGTTCGGTCGTCCACGACGAGGATGCCTTTGTTGGCCGCGGCGTCGAAACGGAGGTTCACCGCCATTTCGTGCTTGGCCATCTCCGGTTCGCGCGTCTTCGCGTTGGGCGACACCGGCAGGACGATGTTCTTGTCCACCTTGAGCACCTCGGCGGAGGTGATCATGACGAAGAACACGAGCAGCACGAGCAGCACGTCAATCATCGGAGCGATCTGGAACTCAGGTTCCCCATCTCCACCACCACCACCACCGGCCATAGGATTAGTTGATTAAAAGGTTGTTAACAAAAAGGCGGAGCAGGGCTGAGCCTTAGGGGGCCTGGACCCAGTTCGGCAGGGCCGCGTAGGTTTCTTCTTGGCCGACGTCGGCGTCTTTCAGGTATTCGTAAGGCGCGTTGCGGAAGAGGTGTTCACTCTCTTCATGGAGCTGATGGACCGCTCCTTGCAGTTTGTTGCGGAGGAAATAGAAGGCCATGAACGCGGGGATCGCGACGAGTAGTCCGGTGGCGGTGGCGACAAGCACCTCGCCGATGTGGCCAGCGAGTTCGCCCACGCCGCTGGAAAGTCCGGCGGAGCCGAGGCTGCCGAACGCTCCCTTCATCCCGCCGACGGTGCCGAGCAGTCCGATCATCGGCGCGCAGACACCGATAACTGAGAGATAGTTGATGCGGGTTTGGAGGGTGGAGTTGACTTTTTCCACGGTGGAGTAAACCGCGTCTTCCGTGGCATCCTTGCCGTAGCCAATGGAGCCGAGACCGGCGCGCATCACTTCCGCAAAGGGGCTGAAGCTCGCTTTCATCGCTTGATAAGCGCCCACGTAGTCGCCGGCGCGAAACAGATCCTGGGCCATGGTGACGTCTTCCTCCGGCGTCATTTTCGAGCGGCTGGTCCGCAACCAGATGTCGATGATCAACCAGACCATGCCGATGGAGAACAGTAGCAAGAGATGCATGACCCAACCACCTTCGAGATAGGTGTCAATGAGGGTTTTCTTGGTGACGCCAGCTTTGGTTTCAGCTCCGAAGGCAGTCATCGGAAGCAACACGAGAGCGGCATAGAAGCCCTTTTGGACGGTGTTTTTCATGGTGTATGTGGTGTATTTTGAGAGGGTCAAAGAGATCTAGGAATCATTTCAAGCGTTCAAGCCGCTTGGTCGCTTCGATGGCGACCAAGGTGCCGGTGGCTCCTCGAATAGATGAGTTGAGAAGCGCGATGACTTCATCGCGGCGGCCCAGAGTGACGAGGATTTCTGCGGCCTTAAGCTCGGCGACGCTGTTGAGAATCATGCCGCCCGACGGGTAGAGACAGGGAACCATGAGGTAAGCTTCGAGAGTGTCGGTGTTCTGCTGGAGGGTTTTGGCAGGGTCCGGAGTTCGCTTGATGCTGGCGAGCAAATTTCCGCTATAGAAGGACGCGTAGGCGCAGACATCGGCAGGGAGATTGCCCGTCGTCAGGTCGCGGAGGGCGGTCTGGCGGTCCTCGGCGCTGGTGGAGGCGGGGAGGAGCAGAGCCTTGCCGAGTGAGACGAAGGGATCGATGCCTTGGGCGGGCGTGGCGTCGGAGATTTCCTTGCCGATTTCGTTACATTTGGCGGCATTGCCACTCACCGCATAAGCGACGAGTGCGGCGCGGGCGGCATCCAGCCAGAAATTCCCGGGGATTTTGGCGGTGATGCGTTGCGCGGCGACGATCGGCTCAAGCTGCTTGAGCGCGTCGCCGGGTTTGCCCATCAGTAACAGGGCGATCCCCGGGTTGATCTCCTCAGGCTTTTCACCGAATATGTGGTCGGCCATGGCGAGCGGAAAAGTCTGGCCGGGATTGAAGCCATCGGCGGCAGCGGTGATGCTGAGATTGTCGCCTTGGAGCGCGACGGCGGAAATCGGCACCGAGCGGCCGTTCTGGAACACGATGCGAATCGGTTCCGCCGCGCCAACCCATGACAGCGGGAGGGTGGCGGCCGCGCATGCCAGCATGGCTGACCGGAATGTGTGCGAGGGAAGCATCATGATTGGGAGAAAATTACTTGGCTAACTCGACGGCCTTCTTGGCGCGCGCGGTATTTTTGAGTTTCGGGTGGGCGGCGAGCGTCTTGAGCGTTTCGCCCGCGAGGGTGGTATCTCCCAGATCGGTCGCCGTTTCATAGGCTTGCCAGTAGGCTTCGGCGCAGACGTCGGGGACGCTCTGATAGGCGATATAAACCCGTTGGTAGGTGCCGTGGGCTTTCTTAAGCAACTCGGTCTTGTCAGTCTCACTGGCGGCCTTGGTGGCTTGCGTGCGGTAGATCCGGGCCAAAACCAGGTAGGCTTTTCCGGCCGATTCGCCACGGAAGATCTTGTCTCCGATGATCTCGAGCGCGAGCTTCTCGGCCGGTTCGAACTGGCCGAGCGCGGCAAGCGCCTCAAGTTTTCCGAGCGTGGTTTCCTTGAAGCGGGACATGCCGGGATTGCTGTCGAGGGCGGTCTCGAAAATCTTCAACGCGCTAGCTGGCTGCTTGCGCGCCATGGCGATGTAGCCGAGGCCGACCGGTCCGGCGTCGGAAAACATGCCGTCCTTGTAGCGCTCGACGAGCCGCTTGAACATCGCTTCCGCCTCGTCCAGCATGCCGAGCTTGAGCAAAATGTCGCCTGAGACAGACAGCAGTGCCGGGCTGAGAACCGAGGGGTCTTTGGCGTTGATGGTGGCGATGCCTTTCAAATAGAGATCCGAGCGGTCGGCCCGCTTCAAAAGCTGGGCGAGGCGGGCGCGGGCGTAGTAAAGCCGGGCGTTGGTGGTGGCGTTTTCTTGGTCGCCGATCGCGTTGGTCAGAATATCGACGAGCTGTTTGTCCAAGGCGTCGATATCAACCTCCGCCGATTTCTTACGAGGGACGAGAGTTTTCACCAGCTCGTCGAGGAGGGGCTCAATTTGCTCGGCGGAGGGGTTGGCGACCCGGGATTTGAGGGCGTTGGCGAGCATGTCGGCCGCCTCCGCGCTCTTGCCCTCGCGGGCCTTCATTTTGGCGACCTGTGAGGCGGAAAGCAGTGCCAGCGAGCTGTCCGGCTTGCGCTGGAGGAACTCGGTGTGGAGCGTGGCGATGCCGGCGTAGTCCTTGACGCCCGAAAGCATCGTGGTGGCCGAATCCAAGGCGTATTGGATCACGTCGTCGGGACTATCCGACCAAACGGCGTTCTTGTAAGCCGCGAGCGCGAGCCGTTGGAACTTCAACAGCTCGTCGGGCTTGTCGGAGGTTTTCTTCTTGTGAGTGTCGGCCAGTAGGCAATACATCGAGCCAGCGGAGGAGTCGTCGGGATGCTGAGCGAGGAAGGAGGAGAGGTCTTTAATAATTTTGTCGGACTGGTCCACCTTTTTGTCATTGAAGTCAATGAACGAGAGCCGGTAGCGCATGTCGCCGGCGTAGCGGCCTTCCGGGAATTTGGAGAGGTATTCTTTGCAGGACTTGAGAGTCTCCTTGTAATTGTTTGCTAGGAAGTGCGACATCGCCACGTAATACATGGCATTTTCCGCCAGCGGGCTATTGGGGAAGGTCTGGAGAAACTTGGTGAAAATCGGCGTGGCCTCCTTGACGTCGCCATCTTGAAAGACTGCCAATCCTTGAAAGAAGGTGTAGCGGTCGAGGTTTTCGGATTTGGGGAACTTGGTTTCGAGGTTGCGATAGAACTTGGCGACTTCGGGCCAGTTTCCGCTCTGGACGAGCACTTCGCCGGCGAGCGTGGCAACTTGCTCGACATTGTCGGCATCGGGATAGTTCCGGAGGTAGGCGTCGCAGAGGACTTTGATCTCGGGGATGTTCTTGAGCTTGTTGAGGATGACGATTTCCGCGTAAGCGGCGGCTTTGGCGTCGGGCACCGAGGCGTATTTGTTGCGGAGGGCGCGGAAGCAGACCAGTGCTTCTTCGTGGCGTTCTAGATAGTAGAGGCAACGCCCGCGGCGCATCAATAGGGCTGCATCCAGATCTGCCTTTTCCTCGACGGCGGCCAGCGCTTTCTCGGCCAGTTCGATGGCGGGCTTGAGATTGCCGACGAGTTCTGAAGCGGAGGAGCGTTGGCCGAGTGGCTTGTTTTTCTCCAGTTCCACGCGGGTTTCGAGAATTTTGAGATCCTTGCGCTGGGCCTCCAGAGAGAGCTTCTGAATCTCCACAATCTGGCTGCGCGGCGGGACAGAGCGGTAAATCGCGAGCGCGGTCTCGTAAGATTGCGCTCCCACCAGCTCGTCGCCACGCACGATCACTTGATTGGCATACCAAGCGAGGGCGTCGCGCACTCCGGCCTGATTGCTCAGGCGATCTAGATAAAGAACCAGGTCTTCGATCTTGCCGGTATCGGCGAGCAGGGCGATGACTTCCACTGCGGCGGTGGTCTGCTGGGGCGAGCGGATGTCCGAACCCATCAGGCTCTTGAAAACGGCGAGCGCTTCGTCGCGTTTGCCGAGGTCGGTATAGACTTGACCGAGCCAGAGGCCCGCTTCCGAGCGGTATTGAGGGTCCTGCGCGGCGAGCTTGAGAGAATCGATGGCGCGCTCTTTTTTCTCCGGCGTGTCTTGATCGATACACGCGCGGCCGACACCGAGATAGCTGCGGCTCGCATACTCGCCCTTGGGGAATTTTTTCAAATACTCGGTGAACCCGGCCTCGGCCTCGACCGGCTTGCCAGCGAGCAGGTTTGCCAGACCGATATTAAAATAAAGCAGCTCGAGCGGCGCTTCCCGGTTAGAGCCGAGAGATTTAAGCAGCTCCTCGATCTTGGCGACCACCGTGAGATAATCCTTAGCCGCAAAGGCGGCTTCCGCTTCGGAGAAAAGGCGGTTCAAAGTTGTCGGGGCGACAGCTGCGGCGGTCGGCACCGGTGGTTCCTGCGCTTCCAAGCGGGATGTCGGGATGACGGCTAAGATGGAACAGGCCAAAAGCGCGGACCATTGCGCAGAGATTTGACGGGGTTTTCTGGGTTTTTTTTGCGCCATACAGACAGTCCTCAAAAGGGAAACCACCGCCATGGGAGTGTCAAGCCGGATTGTTTCAGCAAGGCTATCAGGACACCGTCATTTGAGCGCGAGGTCGAGCGCGTGGAGCGCGTGGTCGATTTCTTCCAAGCTGGTGGAGAGTGGTGGCATCAAGACGAGGGTGTCTAAAATCGGCCGGGTGAGCAGGCCGTGAGCGCGGGCGGCGTGGCAGATGGCTTCGCCGAAGCGCTCGCTAGGCGAGAATTTCTCGCCGTCCGGGCGGCGGAGCTCGATGCCGGCGATGAAGCCGCACTGGCGGGTTTCATGGACGAGCGAGTGGCGGGATTTTAAATCTGCAAGACCGCTGGAGAGGCGAGCGATTTTCTCCGGCAGGTGGGCGAGGGTTTGTTCCTGCGCGAAAACATCGAGGCTGGCGAGGGCAGCGGCGCAGCCTAGCGGATTTGCGGTGTAGCTGTGGCCGTAGTAATAGGCGCGCTCGGCCGTGCCGAGGAAGGCGTCGTAAATCCCCCCGGTCGTGAGCGTGGCGGCGAGCGGCAGGTAGCCGCCGGTGAGCCCTTTCGCGAGGCAGAGGAAGTCCGGAATCACGTCCTCATGCTGGCAGGCAAACATCGCTCCGGTGCGGCCGAAGCCGGTCATGACTTCGTCGAGAATGAGGTGGACGCCGCTGGCATCGCACCATTGCCGCAGCGCGGCGAGCATTCCCGCCGGCCACGGGCGCATCTCGTTGACGCCTTGGATGAGCGGCTCGATGACCACGCCGGCAAGGGTTTCTGCGGGTAAATCACGAAGCTCGTCCATCGAGCCGACGTGCCGGACGGGATAGCCGCAGCTCCGGAAGCGCTCGGAAAACCGCCCCACGCCGCCGAGCGAAGCGGCGCCGAGTGTGTCGCCGTGGTAGCCATTGGAGAATGCGATGAAGCGGTTACGCGCGGGCTGGCCGACTTGCTGGCGGTATTGCACGGCCATTTTCAAAGCGCACTCGATGGCGGTCGAGCCGTCGTCGGAGAAGAACACGCGTTCCAGAGTTTTCTCCGGGAAAAACCCGCAAAGCCGTTCTGCCAGCTCTGCGGCGAGCGGATGGGTGAAGCCGAGAAATGACGTGTGCGCGACTTTTCCGAGCTGTTCTTGGATCGCCGCATTGATTGCTGGATGGGCATGGCCGTGGATGTTCGTCCAGATCGAGGAATTCCCATCCAGATAGCGTCGGCCCTCGGAATCCCACAACCACGAGCCTTCGCCGCGCACCAACACCAGTGGCTCGTGGCCGCGCGCGCACCACTCGGCCTGCCGCGTGAATGGATGCCAGCAGTGGGCTTGATCGCCCTCGATCCATCGGCGGGTGTCTTCTCGCATGCCGTGAGAATGAAGATCGCGCGGCCGACTTCAACCCGCAATCGGCTTCTGACCACTCAATCGCTTCGCCAGTCTCACCATGCCGCGCACTCGGATGTCGTTTCCGAACTGTTGGAAATCGACTTCATCCAAGTGCAGTGACTCTTTTAATCCACTGCCTGCCAGACCGGGCGAGGGGCCGCCGCAGAGCATAGGCGCGTAATAAACCACGACTTCATCGACCAGGCCCGCCTCGAACATCGCGGCGGAAAACACGCCGCCGGCTTCGATCATCACCGTGAGCACCCCTTGCTCGCTTGCTAGGTTTCGCAAGATTTTCGCGAGATCGCCGCGCGGGCGGATGAGGGTGCGCTCCATGGATTCATCGAGCGACAAGCTTTCCGGGCGATCTGAAATGACGACGCGCCACGGTTGCTGGCGTCCGGCGAGGAGCTCGGGCACGCGGATCGTCAGAGCGGGCTGGTCGCGGCGGACGGTCTCGCCGCTGGTGAGGATGGCGTCCACGGTGGCGCGCAGTTTCTGGACATCGGCGCGGGCGGGTTCGCCTGTTAGCCACTGGCCTTCGCCGGGCGGGCGGGTGACGCGGCCGTCGAGGCTCATTGCGGATTTCCAAATGACCCAGGGCAGTCCGGTTTGGCGGACTTTGAAAAACGGGCGGAGGAGTTTCTCCGCTTCCTCGCCGCAGACGCCGGAAACCACTTCGATGCCGGCGGCTTGCAGCAAGCTGTCTGCGCGGCCTGCGTGGTCTGGATTCCGGTCCACGGTCGCATAAACCACGCGGGCGATTCCGGCGTCTATCAAACCCTGCGTGCAGGGCGGCGTGCGGCCGTGGGTGGAGCAGGGTTCGAGCGTGATGTAAATAGTCGCGCCGCGGACGTCCTTGCCGACGGCGGCGGCCAGCGCCTCGCGCTCGGCGTGTGGCTGGCCGGCGGCACGGTGCCAGCCTTTTCCTAGCAGTTCGCCGTTTTTAACGATCACCGCGCCGACGGGCGGGTTTGGCGCGGTTTTACCGACGCCTTTGCGCGCTTCTTCCAGGGCGAGATTCATCCAGTGCGCGTCGGTCATGGCAGCGGGTTAGAAATTTGCACCTGGATCGGTTTATCAGTGGCGAGGTGCATGTCGCGCTGCGGGAAGGGCACGCCGATTCCGCTCTCGGTGAAGCGTTTCTCGATGATCAGGCGCAGGTCGCTGGAGACGATCATCGGGTTGGTCCCGCCGCCGAGGTGGACCCAGAAGTAAAGGCTAAAGATCAGCGCGTTGTCGCCGAAGTCTTCGAAGATGGCGAAGGGCGCGGGGTCTTTGAGAATCAGGCCGTGGCGGGCGGCGGCCTCGGTGAGGATCTCCATGACCTGCTGCGGGGAGCTGCCGTAGGCCACGCCCACGCGGATGCTGCGGCGCATTTTGGCACTGCTGAGCGTCCAGTTCGTCACCCGGTTTTCGAGGAAGACCGAGTTGGGAATCATCGTTTCCACGTCGTCCGCGCCACGGATGATGGACGAGCGGGTGTTCACTTCCGCGACGGTGCCGATGATGCCGTCCACGTCGAGGATGTCTCCGACGCGGATCTTGCGCTCGGCGAGCACGATGATGCCGCTGATGAAGTTTTTAATCAGCGTCTGCATGCCGAAGCCGAGGCCGATGGCGAGCGCGCCGCCGAAGAAGGCGAAGATGGTTAGGGGGATTTTCAGGAACGACAACGTGCCGATGGCGAGGAACACGCCGACGCCGATCATCAACCAGTTGCGCAGCATGCGTGCGTTGGTTTCCGCGAGGTGGCCGCGGGTGACGAGGATGGCTTCGATGCGGTTGGCGATCTTCGAGGCAATCCAGTAGCCGATGATGAAAAACAGCAGGGCCCGCAGCAACATGCCGAGGGTCACGGGGATCTTGCCGGTGATGGTCTGGCCATCAACCTCCACCTTGTCCACATAACTGGTGACCTCGAAGGCCCAGATTTTCTTGAGAGTGGCCCAACTGTGGTGAGCGAGCGTGAAAACTCGGTGACCCATTTTTTTCGCCTCGGGCTCCGGCGAATATTCGGCCAGCCAGCGTTTCACCAGCTTGTGCTCGGCGATCACCGCCTGCGAAACGCGCTGGTTCATCGCGAGTTTCTCGCTCTTCACCGTGCGCTGTTCGTTCAAGAGTGGGAAACGCGGATCGTCCGTGCTGATGCTGGCGGCCCGGGATTCCAATTTGCCGAGATCCGCCGTGCTGCTGGAAATTTCATTTTGCTCGACGTTTTCCCAAGCGCTGAGCCGGTCCAACAGCAGCTCGAATGAGGCCAGCGCCGCCGTCCGTTTTTGCAGATCGGTCGCATCGAGAATGATCTTGCGCTCCTGATAGGCCTTGAAGTTGATGTTTTCGAGTTGGATGAGGCCTTCCAGTTTCTCGACGACGGATTGCGAGGACTCGACGCGGCTTTCTGCGACTTCGAGCCGGAATTTGGCGAGTTCCAATTCATTTGCGGGGGGAGCTTCCGGGGAAGCGGTCGCTAGGGAATCCAGGGCGGCTTGAGCCTGATTGCGCGCGGCCATGGCGGACTTGAGGCGCTTAGCCACGCCATCGACTTCCTTCTGCAACGCCTTCTTGCGCTCGTCGGCGATTTTCCCGAGCTTGGCGAGATCCTCGTCGCTGAAGCGGGAGTTGGCCTTGGCGACCGTTAGCTTGCGGTCGATCAGAGCGAGGTCGAGGGTGGCGGCAGTCACGCGATCATTGAGCCCCTCCAAAAGACCCTGCATCACGCCGGCGCGGGTCGCGTGGACACGGGCTTTGGCGCGGGCGGCATCCATTCGCCACTTGGCGGCCTCGCGATTGGTGGCGTCGGCATTTTGGACGGCGAGGATCATTTGACTCATGTTTTCCTCGGCGGATTTGGCTTCCACCACCAAGCTGGCGAGCAGGCGCTCGTAGTTGGCGAGAGAGGATTTGGAAGAGGTGAGACTCGCCCGGACGGCATCGCGCTCGTTGAGCAGCTCATCGACCATGAGCAGCGGGTATGGCGGATTTTCGGCGAAGCCGGTCCACGCGGCGTCACTGCCGCGGGCACGTTCGAGCTCCTTGCGCGCCTCGGCGAGGGAGTTGATGTTTTTGATAGAGCGCGTGATGCCCAGAACCATCTGCTCGAGATCCCGCAGCCGCTCGTCGAGTTCCGCTTGGGTGATGCCCGGCGGCAAACCTGCGACGGCACCGGGGGCCTCCAACCGGACCAAGGTTTCACGGGCATCCTGTAGCCATTGTTCAAGCCGCTTGCGGGCGTCTTCGGGCTTTTCGGGAGGGGTGGCTTTCGGGGCTTCCTCACCCGCCGCCGCTTTTTTTAAAGCAGCGAGCTGGCCGTGGGCGGTGAGCGGGAAACCCGCGGTGAGGATACAAACGACGGCGATCCCGCAACGCGCGTTGAATTTCAGAAATGGAAACTTCATGGAGTGGAATAAGTGACTCGGGCTTGGCGAGCGCGGCGGCAGTAAGCCAGCAGTGGCTTATCCAGATCGAGTTCTTTCGCCGCAGGTGGCGAAATCCTGGTCCGTCCACGGCCAAAGCCGCCCTCGCAACGACCCCGCCAGCTTTCCCAATGAGCGCTTCGCCCTTACAAAAAAGCCCCGGCTCGCAGGGTGCGGGCCGGGGCTTTGATTGATTTTTTCGAATCAGATTACGCTGTCGCAGCCTCTTCGTCGTCGTCGAAGGTTTCCTTCGGCGCGATGACTGGCTCGGGCTCCTCGACGGTGAACTCGAACTCCGCCTCGCGGTGATGATAGAATCCAGTGCCGGCAGGGATTAAGTGACCCATGATGACGTTTTCCTTGAATCCGCTGAGGTAATCGACGCGTCCGAGAGTCGCAGCTTCGGTAAGAACACGAGTAGTGTCTTGGAACGATGCGGCGGAGATGAACGAGTCGGTTTCCAGCGAGGCCTTGGTGATGCCCAGCAAGACTGGCTCACCTTCAGCAGGTTTACCGCCGTTGGCGAGGATCTCGGCGTTGATACGCTTGAAGTTCGAGCGGTCAACTTGGTCACCCCAGAGGAATTGATCGGCATCGCCCGGGTCGGTGATTTTCACCTTACGGAGCATTTGACGAACGATGACCTCGATGTGCTTGTCGTTGATTTCC
>JBEGUC010000032.1:0-24444 GCA_041179105.1 Verrucomicrobiota bacterium
CGCAGCACGGCCACGGATGACTCGCTCGGCTTCAGCGCCCGCTTTCTCCGCTCCTATCCCGGCAGCATCCAGTCGCTTGAAGGCAAGGCCCGCGTGATCGTCACCGGCGGCACCGCCGAGCCTCAAAAGGATGGCACGCTCGCCATCAAAGGCGCGGACCGGATTCTCCTGCTCGTCGAAATCAACCTACTCACGGAGAAAGACAATATACCGAAATCAAAACTCGCAGCACTGCCTGCCGACTACGAGAAGCTGCTTGCTAGACACGTCCCTTTGCATGCGAATCTTTTCAACCGCATGAAGCTCAACCTCGGCGGCGGCACCGACCACCAGAAGCCGACTGAGCAACTGATGAAGGAGTCCACATTCGACGATATGAATCTCGCTTGGCTCGAAAAGCAGTTCGACGCTGGCCGTTATAACATCATCTGTGCCACTGGCGAGCTGCCGCCGAATCTGCAGGGAGTCTGGGGCGGCAACTACGTTCCCGGCTGGGCCAGCGACTACACCCACAATGGCAACGTCCCCTCCGCCATCGCCAGCACGCTGATGGGGAACACCCCCGAACTCATGCTCGCCTATATCAGCTACATTGAATCGCTGATCCCCGACATGCAGCTCAACGCGAAGCATTTCTACGGTGCTCGCGGCATCGTGCTACCATCGCGCACCTCCACCCACGGCTATAACAACGCCTTCGCCAAAAACTTTGCCGGCGGCATGTGGGTCACCGGCGCGGCATGGGCGGCCCATTATTTCTATGACTACTATCTCTACACCGGCGACGAGACGTTCCTCCGCGAACGCGCGCTGCCGTTCATGGAACAAGGCGCCCTCTTCTTCGAAGACTACCTCTATGAAGGTCCCGACGGGAAATTCATCTTCTCTCCCACCCAGTCGCCCGAAAACTGGCCTGAAGGTTCTAAATCACAGGCAACCTTCAACGCCACCATGGACGTGGCTTCTTCGAAAGAACTTCTCACCAACCTGATCTCCGGCTCCCGTAAGCTCGGCAAAAACACCGACAAGATCGCCGTCTGGGAAAAAATGCTCTCGAAAATGCCAGAATACATAGTTGCCGAAAACGGCATCATCAAGGAATGGCTCACGCCAAAACTGGGCAACAATGACGCCCACCGCCATTCATCCCAGCTCTATCCGCTCTACGACGGCCTCCCGGATGAAATCGGCAACAGCCCGAAACTTCGCAGTGCGTTCATCAAGAGCGTCGAAGACAAACTCGAACGCTACTGGAAAGACAACGAGCGCGGATTCATGTCTTTCGGAATCGTCCAGCTCGGACAGGTCTCCGCCAGCCTCGGCGATGGAGAGATCGCCCACCACTGCCTCAAACACCTCGTTCACGGCTTCTGGCTCAATAATCTCGCCTCAATGCACAATCGCCGCTCGCTCTTCAATATGGACATCAGCGGTGGCCAGCCCTCTGTGATTATCAAGATGTTAGTGGCCTCCGATCCGGGAACCATCCAACTCTTGCCCGCGCGGCCAAAAGCTTGGCCGACCGGCACTATCGAAGGCGTCCTCTGCCGCGGCGCGGTCGAGGTCAATCGCCTCCATTGGCAGGGCGACAAGGTCGAAGTCCGGTTGACATCCACCCGTTCACAGGAACTGGTCCTTGCACTTCCCTCATCGATCTCCGAGATCCAGAGCGCCGACAGCGAAACCTCCGTGGCCATGACTCACAAACCCAACGAGCGCAAGATCGCCTTGCCGGCGGGCCGCGCCATTTCGTTCACCATCACTTTGAAACGCGACTGATCCGCGGATCGGGCGTGATTTCCTTGAAGGTGGCCTCAAAGGGCGTGAATCCTGTGAAATGGGGTTTGAGCTTCGCGATATTGCAGTGCGACCAACCGCCATAGATCATGTAATATTGGCCGGCATCCATCTCGCCCTGAAGCGCTGATCCAGGAATCTTGGGGAGCACACGCGCCCTCGCGTGTTGTTTTCGACGCCCTCGTCGAAAACTGCGTGGAATGGCCTGAAACGCTCGTCTTTGGCGAGGGCGCTAAAGACCACACGCGAGGGCGCGTGTTCTCCCCGTGGATGCTCCGCATCCGTCACATTGGATTTGATGGAACACCAGGGTGTGTTGAAATAGGCCTCGAATGACCGGCTCATTAACTGGGTCGATGATTGGCCCAGTTGCCGGGAAAAATAAATTTGGAAGATTCGCGGGTCCGTGTTCATTTTTGTATGTTCAACTTGAAGTAACGCTCCGCTTGGACCTTTTCAAACGACTGAGATGATGCCCTGAGGCAGAAAATTGAACAAAGCAACCGACTAAATTAAACCGACAAAATGAAACGCAACACACGCAACCTGATCTTCGCAACAATGGTAGGCCTCACGGTCTCGTCCAACGGCGCGACCACTTTTACCGAGGATTTCTCGAGTAACACCGCCGGTCCGAACTTAACACTTGGCACGGCTTGGAATGCGGCGACCACTTCCTTCGCCAGCAGCAATTTTACGATCACCTCCGGTGGAGGGCCACGCATCTTCTTAGGCACCAACGACAAGGATTTCCAAGCGACCGATTTTGTGTTCACTGCAACCGTGACGCTGCCGAATAATACGAGCGCCGATTCCATGCCTTTCTTCGGCATGGGGACACCTACCCCCGTGGCGAATTATGGTGAACCATTGACGAACCAGTATCTCTTGATGGGCTATCGGGCCGACGATAAGCGATTTCAAGTGCGCAGTAATAGTGGAACTAGTGGCCAGATCGGTAACGCGTTCGTTACTGATCCACTCGCTGGCGGGACTCACAAAATGACCATGGTATGGACTGCTGTTACACATACGGCGGTATTCACATTTGACGCAGGTAACGACGGTGTCACTAACGGGATCAATGATTACACCTTCACCCGTGATGCCACATCGAACGGCTTTACCAACACCACTTCGCAACTCATCGTCGGTGGTGGCAATGGTTTAATCTTCGACAACATCACCGTCTCCGTGCCTGAGCCATCCGCAGCTCTGCTCGGTGGACTCGGAGTTCTCGGTCTGCTGCGCCGCCGCAGAATCTGAGTGCTGTTTGGTTTCAGCTTTTTGAAATCCAGAAGGAAGGAGGGGGCAGCCCCTCCTTCTTTTTGTGTTCACCCGTCTCCTTTTGCTGAAATTGATGATCACCCCGGATCCTGCCCGTATTGTTCTTGCTGCTTTGGCGCGCGCAGTGACCGGCGCGGAGTAACACGTCTCGCCTAATACTGTCATTATAACTATCAAAAATAAGAAAATTCAACCACAGATAAACAGGATGAACGCAGAACTGTTCGGCCTGATTGATGCTTCGAGAGCGGAAAAGCTTGGATTTCCTGAGGTTTGAATTTGCTGGGTGCGTCTTGAACCCGCGTTTCCTTGCTACGGGATTAAGTTTGCTGCCATCAAGGCACGACAAGACGCGGGAGCTGCAGCGGCTGCAATTTCCCGAATCATTTCACTTGGCTGTTTTTTCGACTTCTAGCAACGCGATGACCTCTTCGAGGTCCGCATAGCCCATCACATACATCCGGATGAGTTCCATCGCCCGCTTGCCGGGGCGTTTGCCGGTGAGCGCTTGGAGCATGAGCGCGGCGATGAGCGCGCTGTAGGTCTGAATGGCCACGCCTTCGGGCGATTCCGCCATCAGGTGACGGTAGCCGAGGATGCTTTTCATCCACTTGAAAAACAGTTCGATCTGCCAGCGGTAGCGGTAAATCAGCGCGATCAACTCCGCTTCGATCGCCAGATCGGTGGCCAGCAGCAGCTCCTTGCCATCCACTTCGACTTTGACCACGCGGATCGGTTCGCCCTGCCATTTGTCGCCCAGCCTAACCATGCCCTGCCAGGTGACACCCGCCGCGCGGTCAGCTTCAGTTAGAGGTAACTCCTCCACGATTTCCATGCGCTGCTTGTTGCGGATGCGGAAAACAAACGAGATGCCGAGCTTCCGGAGTTCCTCGAGGAATCCGTATTCCAGTCCGTAGTAACGGTCACCGACGATGGTCTCGCCCTTCTTCATGAACTTCCGCAACTCCTTGCGTTCGCAGGAATTTCCATGAGTGACGAGCGCGTCGCTGGGGGCTTGGCGCAGCACGGTGAATTTTAAATGCAGCTTGGCGGCGCGGTTTTCATCATTGAGCCAGAGTGCCCAGTGCATGCGCGGCAGCGCGGGCAAGAGTGTGCCATCCACGAGTTTGAGCGAGTCTGCTAGATGGGCCAAGCGGGAATCGCCCCATGAGGTGGGGATTTCGCCGGCGAGTCCGAGGAACACCTGCTTGAGCAATTCGGGGTCGAACACTCCCTGCGCCTCGGAAAAACTGCCCAAGCTCACCGGTCTTGTGCACACATCCTCCTGCACCCGCTTGAGATGACTCGCCGCGCAAAGACCGCGCATGGAATCGACGACCGGATTGAGCAAGCCGAAGAGAAAGAGACTGAAATAGTCAGACTCTAGCAGTTTGCGTTCGGGGCCACCGGGCCTTTTCGCGGCTTTGGGTGCTGCGGCCTGAGCTTTAGCGAGACGCTCACGGAAATCGTCGAGAAGCTTCCAGCGGGAAAGCTGCTTTTCATCGATTTTGTCCTTGGTCCGGGCCACGAACGAAGAGGAGCAGTCTTGATCTAACAGTACAAGACTTTATTTGAATAGCTGGGCAGATAAATATTCTGCCCAGCAGGGACCATGCCGAACACTTCTGTGTGTCACCTCACTTCTTGAACACAATCTGTCCGCCATCCATGTCGGCTTGGATCACGTCGCCATCATCGAATTTACCTTCCAAAACATCGAGACTCAGCGGGTCCAGTAAGAGGTGCTGGATGACACGCTTGAGAGGACGTGCGCCGTAAACGGGATCGTAACCCAGCGTTCCGATGTGCTCCTTGGCGGCTTCCGTGAGAGCGAGGGCAAGGCCTTGTTTGGCGAGGCGCTGGCGGACACGCGCGAGCTGGAGATCGACAATGGTCGTGATGTCCTCGCGCTCAAGCCGGTCGAAAATGATCGTTTCATCGATGCGGTTGAGGAACTCAGGCCGGAAATGACCGCGCAGGGCCTCGCTGACTTTAGCCTCGCGCTGCTCGGCGTTTTCCTCATGCAGAATAAATTGTGAGCCAATGTTGGAAGTCATGATGAGCACGGTGTTCCGGAAATCCACGGTGCGGCCTTGGCCGTCGGTGATCCGACCGTCGTCGAGGACTTGAAGCAGGACGTTGAAAACGTCTGGGTGTGCTTTTTCAATCTCGTCGAAGAGCACGACGGCGTATGGCTTGCGCCGGACTCGTTCACTGAGTTGGCCACCTTCTTCGTAGCTGACGTATCCGGGAGGCGCGCCGATGAGCCGGGCGACGCTGTGTTTTTCCATGTATTCGGACATGTCGATGCGGACCATCGCGTTCTCGTCGTCGAAGAGGAACTCTGCGAGCGCTTTAGAAAGCTCGGTTTTTCCGACGCCAGTGGGGCCCAGGAAAATAAACGAGCCTATCGGGCGATTCTCGTCTTGAAGTCCGGCGCGGGCCCGGCGGACGGCGTTGGCCACGGCTTTGATCGCTTTTTTCTGGCCTACTACGCGTTCGCCAAGCCGCTTCTCCATGGTGACGAGTTTCTGTTTCTCGCCTTCCTGCAAACGATTCACGGGAATGCCAGTCCACGAGGAAACGATGCGGGCGATGTCGTCCTCGGTGACTTCCTCGGTCAGCAGCGCGCCTTGCGTCTGGCGCGCGTGGAGTTGGTCTTTGGCCGCTTCCAACTCGCCGTGGGCTGCGGGTAAATCGCCGTAAGTGATCTGCGAAGCTCTTGTTAAATCACCGATGCGCTGGGCACGCTCGACCTCATTTTTGAGCGTCTCTATCTTTTCCTGAGCGGCGCGGACTTGATCGATGATCGCCTTTTCATTCCGCCACTGCGCCATCAAACCCGAGGATTTTTCGCGGAGGTTGGCTTGCTCTTCTTTCACCTTTTCAAGACGGGTGACGGAGGCCTTGTCGGTCTCCTTTTCGAGGGCTTTTTTCTCCATTTCGAGCTGAAGAATCTGGCGTTCCAGCACGTCGATCTCGGTGGGCATTGAGTCGAGTTCAATCTTCAGGCGGGCGGCTGCTTCATCAATCAAATCAACGGCTTTATCTGGCAGGAAACGGCCGGAAATATAACGGTCTGATAGCACGGCGGCAGCCACGAGTGCGCCGTCTTGGATGCGCACGCCGTGGTGGACTTCGTAGCGCTCCTTGAGGCCACGCAAAATCGCGATAGAGTCTTCCACCGATGGCTCGCCGACCATCACGGGCTGGAACCGCCGCTCCAGCGCGGCATCCTTTTCGATGTGCTTGCGGTATTCATCGAGCGTGGTCGCGCCGATGGTCCGCAGCTCTCCGCGAGCGAGCTGGGGCTTGAGCAGGTTCGAAGCATCCACCGCGCCCTCACTGGCTCCGGCGCCGACGATGGTGTGGAGTTCGTCAATGAAGAGGATGATCTGGCCTTCCGAATCCGTGACTTCCTTGAGAAACGCTTTAAGCCGCTCCTCGAACTCACCGCGGTATTTTGCCCCGGCTAACATGCCTCCGAGGTCCATGGTGATGATGCGTTTGTCCTTCATCGAGTCCGGCACATCGCCCGAGACGATGCGGCGAGCGAGGCCTTCGACGATGGCGGTCTTGCCCACGCCGGGCTCGCCGATGAGGACCGGGTTGTTCTTGGTGCGACGGGAGAGCACTTGAAGTAGGCGGCGGATTTCGTGGTCGCGGCCGATGACTGGATCGATCTTGCCTTCGCGGGCGCGGGCGGTGAGGTCGGTGCCGTATTTTTCGAGCGTTTGGTATTTTCCCTCGGGGGAATCGTCGGTGACTTTCTGTGAGCCGCGGACGCCGGTGATGGCATCGCGGGCCTTTTTTTCATCGACTCCTGCGTCTTTGAGTAGCTTGCCGGCCGGCGAGTCGCCTTTCAAAGAGCCGAGGATGAAATGCTCGACGCTCAGGTAATCATCGCCGAGCGCTTCGCGGGCGGCGTCTGCGGCATCGAGCGTGGAGCGCAGTCCGATGCTGATCTGCGGCTGAGTGGAAGCGCCTTGGACGCTCGGCTCACGGGCGAGGGCGGCGGCGACGGAAACTTTGAGGCGGGAAATATCGACACCGGATTTTTGCAGAATCGGCGTGGTGATGCCGCCTTCCTGCTGAAGCAGGGCGAGCAGCACATGCAAGCTGTTCAACTCAGAATGAGCGGATTTTGAAGCGATGCTTTGCGCCGACTGGAGGGCTTCCTGGAGTTTTTGAGTGATTTTTTCGAGTCCCATGGCCGTTAGTTTTCCATAGGGTAAACAAGAATGCGGTGGGTGGCAATTCATCGCTTGTTCTATTTTCAAACTCCCTTGACCCGTTGAATTCGGAAACTTTGAGCCAAATACGACGCTCTTCCCCGGGAAAACCTTCTCCCACTTCTCCGGCGCTTCCGGCATCAGCAATCACGCCCAGCACGTCGCCACCAATTTCTACGGCCACACCAGCAGTCTAATTACGGGAAATTGCCCCGTCGGACTCTACAATGTGAACAGTTGGGTCAACTGGGGCTTTCTCAAAACAAGCAGTTTCTCCTCGCCCGCCACGGAATCCCACGCCGTTCAAAACCACAGTTGGGTCGGAACTCTCAGCGCGAATTTCACCGCCGCCACCGCTGCGGAAATCAACCGCCGCCTCGACTTAACCATCAACCGCGACGGCTTCGTCTGCGTGGTCGGCTCTGATAACAGTGCTTCGAGCGTCCTCCCCGCCATCGCCCCGCCATCGCCCCGGATTTCGCCTTGGTCCGCGACTCCGCGCAATCGGCGGCGATCACCATTCAGGACAAACCCTTCGATACCTGGCGTTTCGCAAATTTTTCAAACTCCGGACTCAGCAATCCCGCGATCAGCAGCGAAACGGCCGATCCCGACGGCGACCACTTGGCCAATTTGCTCGAATACGCCCTCGCGCTCCATCCCAAGCAGGCCAGCATTTCTCCCGTCACCACCGGCCAATCCGGCGGCTACCTGACGATCGCCAGCTCCAAGAACACTGCCGCCACCGACATTTCTTGGACGGCGGAGGTCACCGCCGATTTGAAGACCTGGCAATCCCTCCTGCCCACCCTGAACACCGCAAGCAATTTCGCCGCCAGCGATATCGTCCGGTCGGACGAGGCCGCACAACGGTTCATCCGCTTAAAAATCACTCGCCCGTGAAACAAAATCACAAATCCTGATGCGCCGCAGTATAACGAACATTTGCGAGATTCGCACGGGCCCATTCACCTCCAAATGTCACGGTCGATTCCGAAGAAGAATGATGACCTTGCTTGACGGAAAGCTCCGGAAGACCATCATCCCGCCCGACACCTCAATCCCAAATATCCTTTCCTCCGCACCACCATGAATCATCGTTTTCTCACCGGATTTGCCGCCCTCGGATGCGTTTTGCTCGCTTCCTGCACGCCTTACAACGAGCAACAAAACAAGAAGCCGACTCGGAAACTGGCGCAAAAAACTGCCACCGCCGCGGAACAAGAGAAGACCCAAGAACAGCGGGATCTCATGAAGCAAAAGGAAGAGCTCGCAAAAAAGGAGGCGCCTGCCAACATGACGCTCGAGACTCCGGCGGATACCGCCACTCAACCTACCCAAACTCCCGCTCCGCCGGTTGAGGAAAAGCGTGCGGCATACAAGTTCGCCAACAAAGTTCCCGGCAAGGACGGCTTCGTCTTCAGCCCTTATAACAACAAGGTCGTCGATGTCCGCGACATTCCCAGCGGCACCCTCGTCCAAGACCCGACCTATACCGGCGCGGGCAAAGGCTACTTCCGCGTGCCTTGAGAATTTCCTGATTCCCGGTAACCCTACTTAGGAAAACCGACCGGGTCCGGCACACTGGACCCGGTCTTTTTGTTTTCGATGAAGACGGATTTTCAAACCATCACCATCCTCGGCGGCGGCCTGCTCGGCGGCTCACTCGCCCTCGCGCTCGAGGACTTAGAGAACCCGCCTCAAGTCCGGCTTTGGGCCCGCAACCCGCAAACCGTAGATGCCGCGCGCGAAATTGGCATCTCCGGAGCCACCGACGATCTGGCCGTGGCCGTCCAAGACGCGGATCTCATCGTTCTTGCCGTCCCCGTCGGCTCGATGGCCGCCCTCGTCGTAGCCGCTTTGGACGCGGGCTTGCGCGCAAAATGCCTCATCACCGACGTCGGAAGCGTCAAGCGCGGGCCGCACCAGCAGATCGGTCCCTTGCTCGACGGCAGTGAAATTCATTTCATCGGCAGCCACCCGATGGCCGGCTCCGAGCGCAACGGCCTTTCCGCCGCCACCGCAAATTTATTTCAAAACGCCGCCTGCCTGCTCACCAACGACGACAGCGCGCCTGCCGAACTCGCCGCCGCGCTAGAACGTTTTTGGAAAACCATCGGCTGCCGCACCTCGTGGATGACCGGTGCTATCCACGACGAGCTCGTCGCCCGCATCAGTCACTTGCCTCATCTCATCGCCGCCAGCGCCGCTCGCGTCTGTTTGAGGGACCCGTCGGAAGGTCGCTTCGGCGGCGGCGGCCTGCGCGACACCACCCGCGTCGCCGCCGGAAACCCCGCCATGTGGGCGGAAATCGTCACCGAAAACCGCGAAGCGCTCATCGGCCCACTCCGAGAAACCCTCGCCGATCTTCGTGAAATTCTTGCCAGTCTTGAAAGCGGCGACCAAGAACAAGCCCGCCAATGGCTCGCCACCGCCAAGCAGCGGCGCGACCCGTTGAACTCACCCCAATAATCTTTTTTCATCCCTCCTCATGTCGGAATTTCGAGTCAAAGCCATTTCAAAACTGCACGCCGAGTTCAGCGTGCCGGGCGATAAAAGCATGTCCCACCGCGCCGCCATCCTCGGCGGACTCGCCAACGGCACCTGCACTATCCGCAACTTCCTCCCCAGCGAGGACTGCCTCAACACACTCAACGCCATGAAGGCGCTTGGCGCGTCTTACGAAGTCCTCGACGAACTCGAAAACTACGGCCCCACCCACCTCCGCATCCACGGCCAGTCCATGAAACTCAGCGCCCCCGCCGCCCCCATCGACTGCGGAAATGCCGGCACCGGCATGCGCCTGCTCGCCGGACTTCTCGCCGGCCAAATCTTCTCCACCGAGCTCTTCGGCGACGCCTCGCTCTCCTCCCGTCCGATGGGCCGGATCACCATCCCGCTCGGCCACATGGGCGCCAATATCGAGACACTCGGCGAGAAACCCGGCTGCGCTCCCCTGCGCATCCATGCCGCCAAACTGGCCCCGATCACCTACGAGATGCCCGTCGCCAGCGCTCAAGTAAAAAGCGCCGTCCTCCTCGCCGGGCTTTTTGCCGAGGGCGAAACCACCGTCATCCAGCCCGCCGAAACCCGCGACCACACCGAGCGGATGATGACCTCCTTCGGCATCACGACCCGCCGCGTAGGCAACGCAATTTCCCTCCACGGCGGCCAAATCCCGCAAGCCTGCGATTTCACTGTGCCCGGCGACATTTCCAGCGCCGCCTTCTGGCTCGTCGCCGCCGCCGCCATCCCCGGCTCCCGCCTGCTCATCAAAGACGTCGGTCTCAACCCGACCCGCACCGCCATTCTCAAAGTCCTCAGCCGCATGGGCGCGCACATGTCGGAAATCGCGCATAATTCCTCCGGCGAGCCGATCGGCAACATCGAACTCCACGGCGCAGCCCTCACCGGCACCACGATTTTCATCGATGAAATCCCGAACCTCATCGATGAAATTCCCGTCATCGCCGTCGCCGCCGCGCTGGCACAAGGTCGCACCATCATTCGCAACGCCAAGGAACTCCGCGTCAAGGAATCCGACCGCATCTCCACCGTCGTCAACCACCTCCGCGCCATGGGAGCCGAGGTCGAGGAGTTCGAAGACGGCATGGAAATCGAAGGCGGCAAGCCGCTGCACGCCGCCGTGATCGACAGCCACGGCGACCACCGCATCGCCATGGCCTTCGCCATCGCCGGCCTTTTCGCGGAAGGTGAAACGGTCATTCAAAACACCGAGTGCGTGAATACTTCCTATCCCGGATTTGCCCACCACCTCCACGCGATCCTTCACGAGTGCTCGCACGCCGCCGACTTCACCCTGCCCACCGTTTCCCACACGTGACCGCCACTCCCCGCTTCGCCATCGCCATCGACGGCCCCGCCGCCTCGGGCAAAAGCACGCTCGCCCGCAAACTCGCCGAACGCCTCGGCCTCGTCATGGTTAACTCCGGTGCCATGTATCGCGCCGTCACTTGGAAGGCGCTTCGGGAAAACATCAACCCGTCCGACACCGCCGCCGTGATCGATCTTCTAAATCGCGTTCACATCCATTGCGGTGAAGAAGGCATGACCTCCACCTGTACCATCGACGGTGTCGATCCCGGCGACGCACTCCGCAGCGAGGCGATCAATTCCAACGTCTCCGCTATTTCCGCCATTCCCCAAGTCCGCGACAAGCTCGTCGCGCTCCAGCGCGGCTACCTCGACCACACCAGCATCGTCATGGAAGGCCGTGACATCGGCTCCGTCGTCTTTCCGGACACACCTTATAAAATCTACGTCGATGCCAGCGAAGCCGTCCGCACCGCCCGCCGCATCGCTGCAGGCGAAGTCGACTCCGTGGCCAAGCGCGACGCCGCCGACAGCGAGCGCGCCACCGCCCCGCTGAAAATCGCCGATGGCGCAGCGGTCCTCGACACCTCGCATCACAGCATCGAAAGCGCCGTCGATGCCGCCCTTGAAATCCTCAAACAACAAGGCCTGCCCGTAATTTCATGAAAATCGAAACTCAGATGCGCTGGATTTATTGGCTCGGCTGGATGTCATTCGGCTCCGCCTTCCGCACGCTCTTCGGCCTGAAAATCATCGGCGAAGAAAACCTCATTTCGGAAGGCCCGGTCCTCATCGCGTCCAATCACCAGAGCTTCCTCGACCCGCCGCTCATCGGAAATCTCTACAAAACCGAGATGACTTACCTCGCCCGCAAAACCCTGTTTGTGGGATTCGGCAAATGGCTCTATCCGCAATGGAACGCCATTCCGGTGGACCAAGACCGCCCGGACATGGGCAGCCTCAAGACGATCATCCGCAAACTCAAAGAAGGCGAACGCGTCCTCGTTTTCCCCGAGGGCGAGCGCACGCTCGACGGCAACATCGGCGAGGCTGCCCCCGGCATCGGCCTCATCGCCGTGAAATCCGGCGCGGTCATCCAGCCCGTCAGAATCTCTGGCGCTCGCGAAGCGCTTCCCCGCGGCTCCGGGAAAATCCGCTTCGCCCGCATCACCGTCACCGTCGGCAAACCCATCCGCCTGACGCCCGAAGAGCTTAAGGCCGCGAAAGGCAAGGATGACTACGACCGCATCGCCAAACGGATCATGAGCGCCATCCGCGAGCTCTAAGAGTCTGAAACCCGCGGCCATCTCCGCGCAAAAAACCTACGCGAAAGGGCGGGATTCCCGCGGATTTCACCAACCTCCCAGCGCTTTCGTAAGAAACGTAGGCCAGCCTGCGTCGGACTCTTGATAAAAGAACCGCACCGTCCGCGTATGTGTCATTTCAAATTTATGACTCTCAAATCCATCCCTACCCTGAACCGACTCGCGATCGCGGCCCTCGTCTCCAGCTCGCTGCACGCCGATGTGAAACCCAACCCGCTGTTCGCCGACGGCGCGGTCCTGCAACGCGGCCAAGCCGTTCCCGTCTGGGGCACCGCACGAGATGGCGAGAAGGTGACCGTCGAGTTTGCCAACCAAAAAATCAGCACCACCGCCGCCGACGGCAAGTGGAGTGTGAACCTCAAGCCGCTGAAAGAGGGCGGCCCCTTCACGCTGACAATCACCGGCGACAACGCCGTGACCGTGAACAACCTGCTCGTCGGCGAGGTCTGGGTTTGCTCCGGCCAGTCGAACATGGAGTGGCCCTTCTCCAAGGCCCACAACGCCCGAGAAGAAGGCCCGAAAGCAGCATTCCCCAAGATCCGGATGTTCACGGTCGAGAGAAACCCCTCCCTCAAACCGCTGGCGGAAGTCGCCGGCACTTGGGTCGAGTGCTCGCCGGAAACCGTCGGAAATTTCTCCGCCGTCGGTTACTTTTTCGCCCGTGATCTTTACCAGAAACTCGGCATACCGGTCGGCATGATTCACACCTCGTGGGGCGGCACTGCCGCCCAATCATGGATGAGCTTGGAGGGATTTGGAGCCGATCCGGAGCTGCAAGGGTACGCCGCTGCCGCGAGCCGGAAGCTCGCCAATTATGATGCCGCCGCCGCTGCCTATCCGGCCCAGCTTGAAGAATTCAAATCCAAGACCAAGGAATGGAGTGAGACCATTGGCAAGGAATATCAGGAAGCTCTCAAGTCTTGGGAAGAGGCCGCCGCGCAGGCGAAACAAGCCGGCCAAGCACTTCCCCAGAAGCCCGCTCCCGCCAGCCCGAAGCCCAAAGCACCGGCTGACCCTGTCGGCGGAGCCTACTTCCCGACGACTCTCTATGGCGGCATGCTTGCCCCCATCATTCCTTACGGCATCAAAGGAGCCATCTGGTATCAAGGCGAGGCGAACGCCCGGGAGGCAAAGCAATACCGCACGCTCTTCCCCGCCATGATCGCCGACTGGCGGGCGCACTGGAAACAAGGCGATTTCCCGTTCTTCTTCGCCCAAATTGCGCCCTTCGACGACCAGCCGCCAGAAATCCGTGAGGCACAGTTTCTCACACTCGCGAAGGTGAAAAATACCGCCATGGCCGTGACCACCGACGTCGGAAATGCCACCGACATCCACCCGGCGCAAAAGGAGCCCGTCGGCCAGCGGCTCGCCCTCGCCGCCCGTGCGTTGGCCTATGGCGAAAATATCGAGTATTCCGGCCCGCTCTACGACTCGATGACCGCCAAAGACAGCAAAATTGTCCTCAACTTCAAACACGTCGGCGGCGGATTACTCGCCAAAGACGGTGAGCTGAAAGGCTTCACCATCGCCGGCGAGGACAAGCAATTCGTCTCCGCGCAGGCGCAAATCCAAGGCGCGACCGTCGTTGTCTCCGCCGCAAGTGTGGCCGCTCCGAAAGCCGTCCGCTATGGCTGGGCGAATGTCCCCGACGTGAACCTCTTCAACCAAGAAGGCCTCCCCGCCTCGCCGTTCCGCACGGACGTGGATTGAAGAGAATCATCCTCCCTCCGGTTCCGGTCTTGCCAATGCTTTAAAAGCCCCTAGCTTCCCGCCGAGCAGGTAATTCCTTACCTCCCATGCCCGCATCCGGCCGAGTGCCTACAGATTCACCCCTATTTCCCCGGGTCGTGAAATCGGCCTGCAAGCTAGGAACACCGGAACACCTGCCTCAACGGGCGGCGGCGCAAGCCGACTTGTTCCGACACGGGTGAAGTCTCCTTCCGCAAGCTGCGGAGCTTCTCCCCGGCACCAAAAAGCCGGATTGTCGGAGCCATGTCGGTCAGCACGAGGTCCTGCCAGCATTGCCGGATTCTCCCGAATTCGCCGCGCCGGGCCGCCTGAAACCACAACCCCACTGACACCATGTCAAACGCAACACCAGACTCCCGCAATTCGGGAGGAGACAGCCGTCGCCGCCGCTCACGCGGAGGCCAAAACCGTAATAACAACAATAACAACAACGAACGTCGCGACAGCGGCGGCGGTGACCGCGGCCATTCCCAAGGCCGTCGTGGCCAAAACAACCGCAGCGAGGAATTCCGCCCGCAAGCGACCCGTCCAGCCCGCACTTACGCGCCGGTGAAACTGAGTTTGTGGCAAAAAATCCTCAAAGCCATCGGCCTCGGCCCCAAAACCCCGGTGCCACCCGCCCGTCCCGAGCGGAACGAACTCAAACCCGAGTCCACGCCGTTTCCAAGCAGCGAACGCGCACCCAAGTCGAACACCCGCAACGCCCGTTCCGGCGAAGGCGAAGCTCGCCCTCCGCGCGAACCCCGTGAAGCTCGCGAACCCCGTGAGCCACGCGCCCCCCGCGAACCTCGCCCCGAAGGCGAGCGCGAAGAACGTTCACGCGGTGGCAACCGCAGCGAGCGTAGCACGGACCGTCCTCGCGGCGGCGATCCGAAAAGCGTCGAGTCCACCCGCGTTTACGTCGGGAACTTGTCCTACGACGTGTCGGAACAAGACCTCCAAGAGCTCTTCAAAGGCATCGGCGGCGTGCGCAACATCGAGATCGTTTATAACCGCAGTACCCACCGCTCCAAAGGCTACGGCTTCGTCGAAATGCTCCGCATGGACGAAGCGATGCGCGCCGTGGAAGTCCTTCACGACCAGCCCTTCATGGGCCGGAAAATGACGGTTTCCGGGGCCAAATCCAAAGGCCAAGACGAGCGCGAAGACATGGAAGGACGTAACGAGCGTGAACCCACCCGCGTCGTTCTCGCCTCGACCGCTCCGGCCATCGTCGCCGCGCCCGTCATCGAAACGATCGTGGAAACCGTCGCTGTAGTGACAGAAGAAACTCCGGTCGCCCCCGTTGAGAATCTCGAAGCCAAGTATGGTTTCGACGCGCCCACGGAAAAAACCGAGGAAGCCTGATCCGCCATTCCGTTTCATTCAAAAACCTCCGCCGCGGCCTGCCGCGGCGGAGGTTTTTTGCGGAAGTGCCCGTCAGTTGTCGCATGCTTGGCCGTGGGGAGGCCCGCATCCCCATCCTCACCGTCCAGCCATCCAAGGATTTCGAATTCGCCGCCGTCATCATCACCCGCCTCTGAGTCCCTCCCTCAGCGCCCTACTCAGAGTTCCTTCGCGCCTTCGCTGCTTTTTCTAGCGGGCTTGCGATTCAGATTCCCCACAAAACTGCGATCCAAAGCTTGGCGGAGAGGCGTCTCATGGCGAAGCCACGAGTGCCCGCGCAGAGCAACGATTAGAGAGAAATCCGCTTGCGCCCTTCTCACGAAACCGCCAACGCTATTTCATTCTTCATTTCCCTAATTACCATTCCACCCATCACGATGAATTCCCAAAAACCATTTCAAATTTCCCGCCGCTCATTTATCCGGAGATGCTCCGCCGCTGCCGCAGCAAGCGGCCTGCCACTTTGGTTTGTCGAACGCCAATTGGCACTGGCCGAGGAGCCGGTGCCGCGCCTTTCTGCCAATGACCGTCCAGCAATTGCCTTGGTCGGCTGCGGTGGAATGGGAATCGGCGATGCCAAGAGCTCCATGCCATTCGGAGACATCGTGGCGGTGTGCGATGTGGACCAGCAGCATCTGGACCGCGGAGTTTCGACCTTCACTCAGAATGGCAAGGTGCCCGAAAGATTCAGTGACTTTCGCAAACTGATGGAGCGCAAAGACGTCGATGTCATCATCAATGGCACCCCGGATCACTGGCACAGCTTGATCAACATCGCCGCCGCCAGGGCGAAAAAAGACATCTATTCCGAGAAACCACTCACCTTGACCATCGACGAAGGAAAACATGTGGTGAAGGCGGTGCGCGAAAACAAAGTGATTCTGCAAACCGGAACCCAACAACGCAGTAACCAGCGTTTCCGCATGGCCTGCGAATTGGTTCGTAATCACAGGATCGGTCAACTCAAAGAAGTGACCGTGTGGCTTCCCGCCGGCCTGCGCGGTGGCCCCTTCACCCCCCAAGCGGTTCCTGCGGTTCTCAATTGGGATTTCTGGCAGGGCCAAGCACCCATGGCGGAATACATGCCAGAGCGTTGCCACGTTAAATTCCGCAACTGGTACGACTACTCCGGTGGTACCATGACCGACTGGGGCGCCCATCACATGGACATCGGCTATTGGGCGATCGGTTTGCCGGCTCCGACCCTGGTGGAGGGCAAGGTGCTCGCCCCTCCCGTCCCCAATGGCTTCACGGCGATCAGTGAATACGAAGTGAAATTCACCTATCCGAACGGCGTCGTCTTCAATGTGCGCACCACCACCGACGACAGCCCGTTTGGTGAAACCATCAACGAAAATGGGCAGCGCAATGGCATTCGCTTCGAAGGAAGCGACGGCTGGATCTGGGTGAACCGCGACGAAATCAAAGCCCATGACCGCGCCATTTTAACAGAACCTCTAGCGGAAAGCGCCGAACATCTCTACTTCAGCAACGACCACCGCGGTAACTTTTTTGAATGTGTGCATTCCCGCAAAGATCCGATTTGTTCGGTGGAAGTGGGCCATCGTTCCGCCTCGGTCTGCCACTTGGGCGCAATCTCGCTCCGCACAGGAAAGAAACTCCAGTGGGATCCGGAAAAAGAAATTTTCACCGGCGACCATGCCAATGAGGCGAATGGCTACATCGCCCGGGAAATGCGTAAACCCTATGATTACAGCTTTGTCTCGTAATGCTCGCCCGTATTTCCGGCCCCGTCAGTTTCAAAATCCAGACAATGATGGTGAGGGAGAAAACCCTGCGCATTCGCGGCGGTATGTGTGGCATTGAGGGCGTTCCAGTTCCCCCTCTACAACGTGGCAGGGACTACCAGTCCCAGGCCGTCTTAGATTGTTCATCTCTTTTTCATCCCCTGTGCCGCGTGCCAGCACTCGAAGGCTTTAGGGTCGGTTTGTTGGAGCCGGTTCAGGTTGGTCCAGGCACCGTCCAGACTGGCTTCGCGGATTGCTTCGAGATCAATCCCGGCGGCTAGGAATGCCGGGAGCTCAAATTCGCTTGGTTCCTGACGGATCGCAGGGTGCGGGAGCCTCGTCCTTCTCGCGCTTTTGCGGGACGGCGATGAGGTATTGGCTGGCGAGGTCGCGGATGATGCGGGAGGTGGTCCAGGCAGCGGCGAAGGCGGCACC
This sequence comes from Verrucomicrobiota bacterium, assembly GCA_041179105.1. GTDB lineage: Bacteria > Verrucomicrobiota > Verrucomicrobiia > Verrucomicrobiales > Akkermansiaceae > Luteolibacter. The sequence goes on from JBEGUC010000032.1 coordinate 17,797, forward strand.
GGGCTCGGTGCGACGGAAGCGCAGGACGAGGCGGTCCATCTCTTACCGGTTGATTTCGAAGGCTTACCGCTCGATTGCGAAGGGTTACCGGTCGATTGCGACCTTGTTGTCGCCTCTTCTCTGGGAAAGGAGGAAGAAAGGGACAATAAGGTCCTTCTTCCCTATTTCACAAATCCTGCGCGGCAGTATAAATCACTTCGGGCAGCGATTCCCGTGCCGCTTGGATCGGCACGGACTGGCGCTTGCGATCGAGGAAAAAGCTGACTTCTTGATAGCCGACGCTTTCCAATAGCCCGAGTGCCGTGAGGTAGCCGTCGCCGACGCGCTCTGGCACATGCGCGTCTGCACCGATGACGACGGGGATGCCGCGCTCGTGCATGAGGGCGAGCTGCGAGGGCGAGGGATTCATTTCCGGCAGATCCTTTTGCACGCCGCTGGTGTTGAGTTCCATGGCCACGCCGGTGGCGGCGATGCGATCGAGCGCGCGCTCGATGACTGGGCGCAGTCGCTGGAAATCCCAGTCCGCAGGGGATTCGTTTTTGATCAAATCCGGGTGGGCGAGGGTGTCGAACAGCCCGCTTTCGGCGGAAAGGGCGAGGTGCTCGAAATAGAGTTTCTGGTAGGAAAATACGTCGCCGGTGTAGAAGAGTTTCCGGTAATCGGCGACTTGATAGTGGATCGAGCCGAGCACGTGGCTGAGTGGCACGCGGGCGTGGAGTTTCTCCAGCCACGGCTCGACTCCGGGATAGAAATCACTTTCCAGCCCGAGCCGCACGTCGAGCCGGCCGGCGAAGGCATCGCGGGTGGCGGCGATCATGCCGACGTATTCATCGAACTGTCCGGGGGCCATCCGCACGTTGGCGGAGAAGCCGTCGGGCAGCGGGCTGTGGCAGGTGAAAGTGATGCCCTTGAAGCCACGGGCGAGGGCAACGGCGGCGTATTCTTCCGGCTCGCCGAATGCGTGTTTACAAAGCGGCGTGTGGCAGTGGGATTCGTAGAGCAGGGGAGTGCGCGTCATTTTTCGGATTCCAGCATCGCCCGGAAGCGGGGGAGAATTTTTTGATAGAGCGAGTTCTTTCCGCCGCGCGCGAGCTGCACGGCGACAAGCTCGGCAGGCGAGCTTGGGTCCACCGGCGAGAGTGAGGAGGCTTTGTAAGCGCCTGCTTCGAGCTGGCGCTCGACGTGGGAGGCTCCGGTTTTTTGGGTGAGTCGGACTGTCGCGTTTTTGGCGCGGATGATGACGGACGAGAGGGGAGGGGCCGTTGGGTCCTCGTGAAGCAGAACGGAAATTTCCGCGCCGCCGGATGATTCGAATGTGAATTTCCCGCTGGATGGCCGGTCTTTCCAGCCTGCTTGCACGGCGAGCCAGGCGAGCATTTGTAGCGCGGTGTTGCGGTGCTCGGGATGATAGGTGATCTCGACCGTGTCGATTTCCGGCAAGGCTTGTTGGGCGGCGGGATCGTCAAACAGACTGGCGATGCCCACGCGGAATTGCCAAGAGCGCGTCCAGGCGTGATCTTGGATGATCAAGTCCAGATTGCTCGCGGAGGCTTCTTCGATCATCGCGAACGACGCTGCGGGATCGGCCCACGACGAGCTGTCGATGGTGAGCCGGTCCATCACGCTGACGAGGCGCTCGGTGAGGATTTCGGATAGTTCGCCCTGCCACCAGAAAATGAGTGGCAGGTCGGAGTTGAGATGGGCGAAGACGGTGTTGCGGAAACGCCCGGTGACGCGGCCGGTGAGGTGGAAGGCGATTTGCTCGCAGCACACGGATTTCCGTCCGTCTGCCAAGTGACAATGCGCGGTGATCCACGCGCGGAGGCTTGGCAGCGGCTCGTGGGGATCGATGCCGACGAGGATCGCGCGGCACGCGTGCTCGCGGGTGAGTTCGCGGATGATCTCCGAGTTCGCGATCAAGGCTCCGGGTTTTTCCGAATAGACGACGAGATTCATCAGCGATGCGTTCGTCCGTGCTTCGTCTTGCTCCCAGAGTTTCCGCAGTTCGCGGTCGATGGAGGAAACGGGAACCTCGATTCCAAGCTCGGGGCAGACTTCGGGGATGGTGGCTAGGATAGTGCTCATATTAGCAAAGGTCTTTCTCAACCCCTTTGGCGATTCCTGCCATGCTCCATGCACAAGCCTCCTCGAACAGGGACGTGCCGGCATCGAATTTCTCGAAAGGGCTCATGGCGCGGGCTTGCCGAACCTTCGCCAGATCGGCGGCGCGGGCTTGGGCGGCGATGGATTGGTCAGTCATGGGCGGGAATTAGCGCGGTGGGAGGCGTTCGGGAAGCTTGCGGGTGAAGCTGGGAGGATCGCGGCGACCGTTGATCGCCGCTACAGCCGCCGCCACTGGTTGCCGTCTTGTTGGAGAAGCTCGTCGGCCTCGCGCGGGCCCCAGGAGCCGGCGACGAACTCGGCCATCGGCGGCGGGGTGGGGGACTGGTGCCAGGCGTGCTCGATGTGGTCGATGAATTTCCACGCTTCCTCCACCTCGTCGCGGCGGGCGAAGAGGGTGGCGTCGCCGGCGATGGCATCGAGCAAGAGACGTTCGTAAGCTTCCGGGCTGCCTTTGCCGAAGCTGGTGGCGTAGTGGAAATCCATTTTCACCGGCTCTAGGCGCAGGCTGGTGCCGGGGATTTTCGAAACCATGCGCAGCGAGATTCCCTCGTCCGGCTGGATGCGGATGACGAGCACGTTGCCACCTGGCACTCCGGAGCAGGGGGTGTTGAACAGCACGCAGGGCGCGTCCTTGAAGTGGATGGAAATCTCGGTGGACTTCTTCGGCAGGCGCTTGCCCATGCGAATGTAAAACGGCACGCCGCTCCAGCGCCAGGTGTCGATGAGCAGGCGGACGGCGACGTAGGCTTCGGTTTTGGATTCGGGGGAAACGCGGTCTTCCTCGCGGTAGCCGGGGACGGCGTTGCCATCGATGTGGCCGGCGAGGTATTGGCCGCGCACGACGTTTTTAGCGACTTTTTCCGGAGTGTCCCACTGGCGCAGCGAGCGGATGACTTTGACCTTCTCATCGCGGACGCCATCGGCAGATAGATCGGTGGGCGGCTCCATGGCGACGAGGCTGAGGAGCTGGAGCAAATGGTTCTGCACCATGTCGCGCAGGGCACCGGATTTTTCGTAGTAACCGCCGCGGCCGCCTTCCATGCCCAGATTTTCCGAGCAGGTGATCTGGATGTGGCTGATGTATTTGCTGTTCCAGAGTGGCTCGAAAATCGAGTTGGCGAAGCGCAGGACCATCAGGTTTTGCGCGGTTTCCTTGCCGAGGTAATGGTCGATTCGATAGGTGTCGGCCTCTTGGAACGTGTCGTTGACGACTTGGTTCAGGTGCTTGGCGGTGGCGAGGTCGGTGCCGAAGGGTTTTTCCACGATCACGCGGGACCAGCAACCGGGCTTCGATTCGTTGAGCCCGGCGTTTTTCAGGTTGATGAGGATTTCATCGAAAAACTCGGGGGCGGAGGCGATGTAGAACAGGCGGTTGCCCTTGCCGCCGTGCTCGGCGTCGATCGCGTCGAGTTTTTCTGCGAGGCTGAGGTAGCCTGCGACATCGGAAAACTCCGAGGTGTGATAGGAAACTGTCTCGATGAAGCTGTCCCAGATTTTCTCGTCATGGCCGGAGCGGGAAACCTTGCGGTTGAGGACCTCGAGCCCGGCGCGGAATTCCGCAGCGGATTTCTCCCGGCGGGCGAAGCCGATGATCTTCACGCCGGTCGGCAGCTCGCCATCGACGGCGAGATTATACAGCGCTGGGATGAGCTTGCGGTGCGTGAGATCGCCGGTGGCACCGAAGATCACGATGCTGCAAGGCTCGGCGCGCGAGCGGGAAACGAGGTCTTCGCGGAAAGGATTCATTGGAGAAGTTGATGGTTGAAAGTTGATGGTTGATAGCGAAGAGGATGCCAGCTTGATGGAACTCTTGATCTTTCCATCAACTATCAACTCTCAACCTCTTCCTCACCACGGCAGCGGGAAGTCGCGGTTGAAGGCGAAAACCCGGTCGCGGATGGCGTGGAGCTTTTCCAGATTCGTATGATCGGACAAGGCTTCGTGGATGAAATCGGCGACTTGTTCGACATGAGTTTCCTTCATGCCGCGGGTGGTCACCGCGGGCGTGCCGATGCGGATGCCGCTCGGTTTCATCGGGCTGCCGGTGTCGAAGGGGATGCCGTTTTTGTTGACGGTGATGCCCGCTTCATCGAGCGCGTGCGAGGCGTCGGTGCCGTTGAGGTTCTTGTTCCGGAGATCGACGAGCATCACGTGGTTGTCCGTGCCGCCCGAGCAGATGCGGAAACCGTGGTGCGTGAGTCGCGCGGCGATGGCCTGCGCGTTTTTGATGATTTGCGCGGAGTATTCCTTGAATTCCGGCTTGAGTGCCTCGCCGAAGCAAATCGCTTTGGCGGCGATCACGTGCATCAGCGGGCCACCTTGGATGCCGGGGAAAACTTGCGAGTCGATTTTTTTCGCGAACTCTTCCTTGCACAAAATGATGCCGCCACGCGGACCGCGCAGGGATTTGTGAGTTGTGGAAGTGACGAAGTCCGCGTGCGGAAATGGGCTCGGATGCAGGCCCGCCGCGACAAGGCCGGCGATGTGCGCCATGTCCACAAAGAGATACGCGCCGACCTCGCGGGCGAGCTTGCCCATGCGCTCGAAGTCGATGATGCGCGAGTAAGCGGAAGCTCCCACGGTGATCAGCGCGGGCTTGAGTTCGCGGGCGGTTTTTTCAAGCTCATCGTAGTTGATGCGCTCGTCGTCCGGGGAAACGCCGTAGTGGGTGACGTCGTAGAAACGGCCCGAGAAATTCGCCTTGTGGCCGTGGGTGAGGTGACCGCCGTGGGCGAGGTCCATCGTGAAAATCTTGTCGCCCGGCTTGAGTACGGAGAAATAAACCGCGGTGTTCGCCTGCGAACCAGAATGCGCCTGGACGTTCGCGTGCTCGGCTCCGAAAAGCTGCTTCGCGCGGTCGATCGCGAGTTGCTCGACGACGTCCACGTTTTCGCAACCGCCATACCAGCGCTTGCCGGGATAACCCTCGGCGTATTTGTTCGTGAGCACGGAGCCCTGCGCTTCCATCACGGCGGGGGAGGTGAAATTTTCCGAAGCGATCAGCTCGATGTTATTGCGCTGGCGGTGTTCCTCGGCGGTGATCGCGGCGTAAATCGCGGGATCCGTCTCGGCGATGCGGCTGCCGGAGGATTTGCAAACACGCGCTTCGTGACGGCCTGCGGCGAAATTCGTGGCTAAAAACGCATCGGCCATCGCGATGGCCGTCGCCTCATCCGTGAATTTTCCGCTGAGGCAAAGCACGTTCGAGTCATTGTGCTCCCGGGTCGTCACCGCTTCCTCGACCGAGCGCACACTTGCCGCGCGGACGTGGCGGTGGCGGTTCGCGGCGATGCACATGCCCACGCCGGAAGTGCAGGCGAGGATGCCAAAATCATAGGTGCCATCCGCCACCGTGCGGGCGACGAGGTTGGCGTAGTCGGAGTAATCGACCGACTCGGTGGTCTGCGTGCCGAAGTCCTGGACCTCGTGGCCGAGGGCTTTGAGGTGCTTGACGACGGCGTTTTTCAAATCGACGGCGCCGTGGTCGGCTCCGATGGCAATGCGGAAGGTGGGGTGGCTCATGGCGGGGCGGGATTCAAGTCCGGGAAAGCCGACTTGCAAACCGCAAATTTCGGGGAATTTCCGCACAAATCACTCCCGGCAAAAGATTCGATGTGTCTTGGCCGGAACAAAACTCGTCAGAGACGGTTCAAAACTGGATTTCTCTGGCGGGTCGCGCTGTCGAATGGATCCATCAAACGCTCTCGAGCGCCAGATAGGCCTCGATTTCCCGCGACGGATCGTGGGCGCGCATCAGCGCCTCGCCGATGAGCACGGCGTTCGCCCCGGCTTCGAGCACGCGCTGGGCGTCTTCGAGCGATTTGATGCCGCTTTCAGAAACGAGGAGTACGTCGTCCGGGACTTCCTCGGCGAGTTGCTCGGTGGTGGCGAGATCGACGGCGAAGGTCTTCAAGTTCCGGTTGTTCACGCCGATGAGGTCGGCACCGAGTTCGAGTGCGCGCTCCATTTCACGGAGGTCGTGGACTTCCACGAGGACGTCGAGCGAGAAGGATTTCGCCTCGTCGTAGAGGCGGCGGAGCGTTTCGTCGTCGAGCGCGGCGACGATGAGCAGGATGGCGTCGGCCCCGGTGACGACGGCTTCGTGGATTTGGACCTCGTGAATCATGAAGTCCTTGCGGAGGAGTGGGGCGTCGGAAAATTTCGAGATCTGCGAGAGATAAGCGAGGGAACCTTGGAAATATTTCTCGTCGGTGAGGATCGAGAGGCAGGATGCGCCGCCATCCAAGTAGCGCTTTGCCTGGCGGACCGGGTCGAAGTCCGGATCGATCAGGCCGACGGAGGGCGAGGCTTTTTTGACCTCGGCGATGACGCCGAGGCGGCCAGGGCCGCGGTCGATCGCGGCGCGGAAGCCGCCGAAGTCGTTGCGCTGGAGGGCACCGGCGCGGAGCAGCGCGGCGCGCGGCAGGAGGGCGGCGACTTCGAGGTGTTTGGTGGCGATGATTTCGGCGAGCTTGTCGGACATGCGTGCGGCAAAGGAAACGCAGTGCCGGAAAAATGAACATG
>JBEGUC010000033.1:0-24131 GCA_041179105.1 Verrucomicrobiota bacterium
GGGCGGGTTTGGTCATCAGTGCTTCCATGGCAGGCTGAAACTGCCAAAACGGGGGCTAATGTCTAGCATTTTCTCAAATCGCTAATGACTGTCGCCCTTGGCGAATTTCTGGGCAACCGCCCTGCGCCGCAGCCGTGGTCAGAGAAATCTGTGTTGACGCACGGGGGCGGCGAGTGGTTGAGTGGGGTTTGTGACTGGTCACGAACGACAAATCGGAGTTTTCGGAGTCTGATGCAAGCGAAATCGGAGAATTTCTCGGAGTTTTCGGAGAGAACTGAGGTTCTTTCTAGGAGATTGCACCTAAATGTCTCCGATTTACCCGAAAAAATAAGCATTTCGGCATCCATGTTTCATGCTTATCGCTCCGGAAAATATCCGATTTCACCGAAAGCTTGGCGAAAACTGGAATTAGCCGAGCGAGCCGCCGGTTTGGGAGTTGGGGCGGCAGTTCTGGAGAAGGAAGAGGAGTCGTCGTCGGGGCGGTTGGGAGAGATTCGTGCGCAGTTGGCGAGCTTGCAGGCGGAGATTTCCACGTTGGGGGATTTTTCTTATTCCGATCTGCAATCCCGTCTCCAGTCCGCCGGAGCGTTGCCGGTGAGTCCGCAAGACGCGCGCCTCACCCCCGCCCAGCTCTGGGCCAAATACCCCCCCGCCTAGCCCCCGCCGCCGTCCCGCCGCGTGTCCGCCACCGTCACCAGGCGACCGGGTTTTTTTATCGATCCGACCCTTTTAGATTCTTCAGAGAAACCCTTTTTCCCATTTCTCCCGCCGTCCCGTCCGCCCATTTTCCATAAACCCTTCATTCCAAGCCACTAAGCCACCCCCTCACAGCTCATTCCACCTTTTTCAACCCTATTCCATACTTATTGATTGTTGCAATGGTATCTCGGTGTCGGCGCTGGAGCCGCTTCCATCGACGTGGATGCCGGTGACTTTTGGAGCGACGATCAGTGGTCCTTCATGGCCCAAGCCTTCACCGGTTTGGTTTATGAGTTCACCCCGTCCGTCGAAGGATATCTCGGCGTCCGTTACATGTGGTTCGATGAGCCGGATTTCAACGAAGGCGGTGCCGATTTGAATGATTTCGACGATTTCGGTGTCGGTGCAGGACTCCGCTTCAACTTCTGATTTTTTCAGTATTAGTAGTTTGATTTTTGTAGACCGGTCCGCTTCCAGCGAGCCGGTCTTTTTTTGATCTAATCCCCGCCCCGCCCCGAGCAGTGCCTGTTGAGGGCTTTGATGGTGTGGTGACGGTTGTCGCTAACTCGTGATCATCGGACTTCTCCTCGCCGGTGTCATTTTACTTGGCGCCAAACGCCCCGACCACCACCAGTCCGCCGATGACCAAGCCGAGCGCGATGCGATACCAGCCGAAGACGGAGAGGCCGTGGCTTTGGAGGTAGGAAACCAGCCATTTCACCGCGATGGCTGCGGAGACGGTGGCCGCAACGATGCCGATGGCAAGCGGCAGCGGGCCATAGGAATCCCACATCAGTTGGCTGCCGCCGAACCAGACGTCGTATTGTTCGCTAACGCCTGGGGCATCCACCTTCCAAACCGCTTTCTTCGCGGTGGCGGCGGTGAGGGTTAGTACGCCGAGCAGAAACGAATACTCGACCGCCGCGCGGATCGAGAGGCCGACGAGCAGGCCGCCGACGATGGTCATCAGGCTGCGGCTGGTGCCCGGCCACATCGCGACGCATTGCAGCAGGCCGATGACGAGGGCCATTTTCCAGGTCATTTCAAACAGCTCCTTGCCGCTGCCCGCTGCGGGGTTGCGTTTGCGCCACCTGGCGGTTGCTAGAATCATCACGCCCCCGACGATCCAGGCGACGATGACCGGCCAGATGCCGAAGAGTTTTTCCTCGATCTTGTCATTCAAGGCGAGGCCGATGACGGCGGCTGGTAGAAATCCGGCCACCAGCATGACGGCGAGTTTCAAGCCTTCCGAGTCTTGGCCGATCACGCCGCGGAGCATTTGCAGCACGCGCTTCATGTAGATGCCGAGCACTGCGAGGATCGCGCCGCCCTGGATGCAGATGGCGAAGGTGTCGGCCGCCGCCTTTTCCGTCGCCGTCGCCGTGCCGATCCCCATCAGGTGCTGCGCGACGAGCAAATGGCCGGTGGAGCTGATGGGTAAATACTCGGTGATCCCTTCGATCACGCCTAGGATGAATGCTTGCCAAGGTTGCATGGTGAAATTTTTACGAAGCTGCGTAAGGGCTGGCCGTGGAGCAAGGCATTTGCAGTTGATTCGCTACGGGGAGTGGCGGATGCTACCGGCCAGATGCCTCAGACACCATGAAAGTCCACTACCTGAGAATGGTTCGGCGGGCGTTTCGTGCCTTGCGCCACCCGAAGCTCCGCCACCGCCCTTGGTGGCAGAGGCTTTCAAAGCCGTTATTTCATCGCAGTCTGTGGGTGCCTTGTCGGGACACCGTGGCGGCGGGGTTGGCGATCGGCCTGTTTTTCTCGATGATTCCTTTCATCCCGCAGTCGATTTTCGCGGCGGTTCTCGCCATGCGGGTGAGGGGAAATGTTCCTTTTGCAGTTGCCGCTTGTTTCATCAGCAACCCGATTACGAACGCGCCTTTTTGGTTGGCGCAGATTTGGCTGGGGCAGTGGTTCATCAATTTCTTCTCATTTCCGATCCCTCATTTTGTGGCAAAGGTTTCAATCGACCTGCCTGGCGTTGGCGTCGCGTCTTTGAGCAATTTCATCGTTGGGTTCATCACGTTGGGAACGCTCATGGCTCTTGCCGCGTATCCGCTGGTGCATTTGTTTTCGGCCATTTTACCGAAGCATTTGCCGGTCCGCCGGCGCGGGTTCAAGCACGCGGTGTCGGCGGAGCGAAGCGACGAGCTGTGACATTGCCGCCCCAGGGGGGCACCCAGGCGTTCGGCGCGCCGCACTGTGGGGAAGCGGAAACTGCGGGTGCTGGTGAATTTTTATCAAAAAACCGGGACGTTCGTACACCCGGTTTCAGTTTATTTAAAAAATGCCGCAATTACGGTGATTTCCCAAACATTTCCGCTCAAAATTTGTCGTCGCGGCAGCCGTTTCAAGCCTGAAATCATGGGAGATTCAATTTTAATTCGATTTCAAAGCATTAAAAATGAATGGGTTAATGATTTGGTGAAAATGTTTCAAATTGATCTTGTTGGCTCAGTGTATTTGAGTGTATTTTCTGGCACTGACATGCCAATCAGTTATTCTCGTGAGCACCGCCGATCAACGCTACAAAGGGTTCAAACCCTTCAAGATGGACCCGAAATTTCGGGTTTCCATCCCTACAGCGTGGCGTCCTGAGGCCGAGGTGCCTCTATTTCTCCAGTTTTCCAACTCCCATGGGATGCCTGTGGTGAAAGTCCTCAGCGTGGAAGCCTACAACGAAAAGGTTTCTCTGATCAAAGACAGCGACAAGAGCCACCTTGAGAAAGGTAAGCTGCTGGGCAAACTCGCTATGCTTTGCCGAGAGGTGACTCTGAATGACCAAGGCAAGTTGCTCGTCCCCAAAGACCTGAGCGAAAAAGCCGGCATCGCCGCCGATGCCGAGGTCGTTCTCGCCGGTCGTGGTATCTACTTCGAAATCTGGAGTAAGCCCAATTTCGAAATTGTCCTCTCCATCGAGAGCCGCGTGGCGGACGAAGAAGACGATCTGGGGATTTTCTAAATACTCACCCACCACACACCCAGCAGCAGTGATGTTGTTCACCCCATCAATTCTGACACGCGAAGCGGTCCGCACTGCGGCTCCGGTCGCTTTTGCGCGGGTGTCGGGAATGGGATTTTTTTCAGACGAAGCGGCTGGCTCGGGACAGCACGCCGCTTCGTCGATGCAAACGGATGTCCGCACCGCTCCTGGCTGGTTGTCGGTGCGGCATCTGCTGATTTTCATGGCTGGCCGCGGGAAGTCTCTCGGGACAGAGCTTCTCGCGCTTTTTGAACCGATGGTCCGCGCTGCTCCTGGCTGGTTGTCAGCGCGGCCATCGTCAATTTTCCTTTCAGCACAAAACGGCGCGCTCGGGACAGCACGGCGTTTTGTCGATCCCACGGATGCCTGCGCTGCTCCTGGCTGGTTGTCAGCGCAGGCTCCCGTCGATTTTTCAGAAACCGTGGCCGCCCGCGACTACCACCTGCCCGTTTTCCCGGCGGAGGTCGGCGAGTGGATGGCTCCGGGAGCGGACAAATTCATCATCGACGGCACGCTCGGCGGTGGCGGACACAGCGAAATTTTTCTCAAAGCCGGTGCCCGCGTGCTCGGAGTTGATCGTGATCCCGAGGCTCTCGCCCACGCCCGCGCCCGGTTAGCATCTTTCGGCGAACGCTTTTCCACGTGGGAAGGCAACTTCTCGCGACTACCGGAAATCCCCGAGATCCAGATGGGGGAACGGGCCGACGGCCTGCTGATGGATCTCGGGGTCTCTTCCCGCCAGCTCGACTCCGCAGTGCGAGGATTTTCTTTCATGCGCGAAGGTCCGCTCGACATGCGGATGGGGCCATCCAGCCCGCGCACCGCCGCGGACATCGTGAACTGCTGGCCGGAAGGCGACATCGTGCGGATCCTTTTCGAATACGGCGAGGAATCCAAAGCCCGCCGGATCGCCGGAGCCATCGTCCGGCAGCGCGCCGAAAAACCGTTCGTCACCACGCTAGATCTCGCCAACTGCATCGAGAAAGCCATCGGCCGCCAAGGCCGGACGCATCCCGCGACCAAGACATTTCAAGCCATTCGGATGGCCGTGAACGAAGAACTCGAATCACTCGCCACCGCGCTCGCCGCCGCGCCTTCCATTCTTAAGCCCGGGGGACGCTTGCTGATTATCACCTTCCACAGTCTCGAAGATCGGATGGTGAAACGGTTTCTAAAACACCGCTCCACCGCATTTCTCGATGAGCCTGGTTGGCCCGAACCCCGACCGAATCCAGACTACCAATTCCGGCTCCTTGCCCGCAAGGCCATCATTCCCACCGCCGAGGAAACCTCTCTGAACCCGCGAGCCCGCAGTGCCAAACTGCGGGTTGCACAGCTTTTAGACCTCAAGCCATGAACCGCCGCCGCAACGAAACCCGCACGTCCGCATCCACTTTTTTCGCGCTCTTCCTCGCCGCAACCATCGTTACGCTCGGTGGCGTGCTGCACGCGTTTTACAAAAATCGTCAAGTCCAGATCAGCCGGGAAATTGACGCGATCGACCGCCGCGTCGAGCAGTGCCGCCTCGACATTCGCACCACCGAGATGCGAATGGACCAGCTCCTCAACCGCTTCGTAATCCGCAAGCAAATCGAAGAAAATGGCTCGTCGCTTCGGCCGATTCCGGTGGGCGTGGTCGAAGAGATTGACGTCACCGCCGCCAGCCGTCACAGCGTTGCTTCCGCCGCCCCTTAGTCCGTGAATTCCGCCTTTCAGACCCGCTGCATCATCCTGTGCTCGATCCTTGTGGTCGGGCTCAGCGTGCTTTCGGGGAGATTGGTCCAAATTCAGTTAGTCGATCGGCAGCGCTATGCGGAAAGCTCCCGCAAGGCCTATCACCGCACCGAAAAACTGTCGGCGATGCGCGGCATGATCGTGGATCGCCGGGAAGAGCCGATGGCCAAAAGCATCCCGGTAGCCACCGTTTTCGTGGACAAAAACCACCTGCTGGACCCGAAGCTTGCGAGCTACGGCCTTGCCTATCAGGAAGCGAGCGCCGAGCCCGGCTGGAGCGAGCTCGACGCCGCTAAACAGCGCCGTCGCATCAACGGCCTGCGCGGTGATTTGCTCTCCAAGGAAACTGCGGATGTGATCGTGCAAAAGCATCTGGCCTACGCCATCGGCATTCTTGCCCGGCCCCTCGGCATGCGCCGCGAGGAACTTCGCGACAAGATCGAGAACAGCAAGGGCAAGTGGGTGCCCATCGCCAAGGATCTTCCCGAGGACGTCGCAGACCAGCTACGAGACGAAATCGATGGGCACTGGATCCAAGGTTTTGAGTTTGAAAACTCGATCAAACGCTGGTACACCGCCCCAAATCTGGCGACCCACTTGATCGGCTTCACCGGCGAGGTTGAGAAGAAAGACGAGGCGGGAAAGCAGCACACGCAAGTCCTCGGGCTCTTCGGCATCGAGTCCTCGATGGAATCATTTCTCGCAGGCAGGGACGGCTCGCGTGAACATTTGCGTGATGCTCGCGGCCTCGTGGTTCCCGGAAACTCCGGCTGCTTGAAGCCCCCACGCGCCGGCCTGAATGTGAAGCTCACCATCGACATGGGCATCCAGTCCATTGTCGAGGAAGAACTCGACGCCAACCTCGCCGAGTTCGAATCTACCCGCGGCGCGGTCGTCCTGATGGATCCGAAGACCGGGGAAATCCTCGCGATGGCCAGTCGTCCGCATTTCGATCTCAATCACAAGCAAGACATCGCGGCGAATGGCTATAACTACGCCATCCAAGCGATTTACGAACCGGGTTCGACGATCAAAATCGTGGCCACTTCCGGCGCGCTTAACGAGGGACTCGTCACTCCGCAAACCTCGGTTCACTGCCACAACGGCTATTACAATTCCGGTGGTGTCGAATTGAAGGATGATCACCCCGCCGGAAGTTTGAGCTTTGAAGGAGTGCTTCAAAAATCCAATAACATCGGCACCTTCAGCCTCGGCAGACAGCTCGGCTCGAAGCGCTTTTATCAATACCTCCACAACTATGGATTCGGTAAAAAAACCGGAATCCAGCTCAGCGGGGAAAGCTCTGGAATCGCCCGAGACACCGGGAACGTGATGGATTTTTCCCGCGCTTGTTTCGGTTATGCCTCGAACGTGACGCCCTTGCAGCTCGCCTGTGCCTACTCGGTCATCGGTGGCGACGGCAAGCTCCGCAAGCCACACATCGTCAAGGCACTCGTCGCCAACGACGGCACCGTCGTCGAGGACTATCCGCCGGAAGTCGTCAACGACGTGCTCAAGCCGAAGGCGGCAGCCCAGATGCGCGCGGCCTTGGAAAAAGTCGTGCTTCCCGGTGGCACCGCCACCCGCGCGGCGGTCCCGGGATTCCGCGCAGCGGGCAAGACGGGCACGGTCCAAAAACACAACCCGAAGGGTGGCTACTTCGCGAATAGTTATATCGTTTCCTTCGCCGGGATGTTGCCTGCCGAGAACCCGGCGTTCGTTTGCGTGGTCGTGATTGATGACCCGCGCACCCAGAAAGTCACTCGCTACGGTGGCACCATCGCCGCACCGGCGTTTGGTAAAATCGCAGCCCGCGTCGCCTCTTATATGAATTTACAGCCCACCGAGTCCATTCCACCCACGCTTGCCAAAGCCGCCCGATGATCCTTCGCGACCTCATTTCCAGTCTATCCAGAGTCACGGTCGCCGGATCGCTTGACGCGGACATCCACGCCATCACCACCTCGTCACAAGAAGCCACTCCGGGAGTGATCTTCGCCGCCATCCGCGGGACGGTCAGCGATGGGCACCGCTTCATTAATGACGCGCTCGCTGCCGGTGCCACCGCGATTCTAGCGGAAACGGCACCGCCATCCGACTACTCCGCGCCCGCCGTCTGGCTGCATGTGTCGGACAGTCGTGCCGCCGTGGCCACGCTCGCGTCCGCTCTGGCAAGCCATCCTTGGAAGGAACTCTCCATCGCTGGAGTGACCGGCACTAACGGCAAGACGACCACCGCGTTTCTGCTCCATCATGTGATGAAAACCGCGTGGCACCGCGCCGGGCTGCTTGGCACCATCCTCGTCGATGACGGCGAAACGGTGGAGCCCGCCAAACACACCACGCCTGGCTCCATCGAGCTTTCCGCCTTGCTCAGCCGCATGAAGGACAACGGTTGCCGCAGCGTGGCCATGGAGGTTTCTTCGCACGGCATCCATCAGAAACGCGTCTCGGCGATCGGCTTTGATGCCTGTATTTTCACCAATCTCACGCAGGACCATCTCGACTACCACGGCACGCTCGACGCCTATTTCAAGGCAAAGGCGGAGTGGTTCCAGGAACTCGCAATTAACCCGCTCGGGAAAAAGCCGGTGGCCGTAATTAACACGGACGACGCCTACGGTGCGGAACTTGCGGCTTCGCTGGACGGCAAGATGCCAGTGCTCCGCTTCGGCTTCGGCGTGCGGAGTGATTTCCGCGCGAACAACTTCCGCCAGAGCGCGAAGGGCATGGAATTCGAGCTCACGGCAAAGGGAAAAAACTTCCTCGTCCGTGCGCCGTTGATCGGGCGTTTCAATGTTTACAACCTGCTAGGGGCCATCGCAGCAGCGAGCGCGTGCGGCATTCGCCCGCGTGATGCCGTCGCCTCGCTGCTTGAAGCACCGCAAGTTCCGGGCCGCATGGAAAACGTCGGCAACGCCGGCGGAGCCACGGTTTTTGTGGATTACGCACACACGCCGGACGCATTGGAAAACGCCTGCCGCACGCTCAAGGAGCTTGATCCGCGCCGCCTCATCACCGTCTTCGGTTGCGGTGGTGACCGGGATAAAACCAAGCGCCCGCTCATGGCCGCCGCCGCCGCCCGCCACAGCGATGCGTGCGTGGTCACTTCGGATAACCCGCGCTCGGAAGATCCACTGGCGATCATCCGTGAAATCGAAAACGGACTCAAAGGGAAAACCTTCCGCAGCATTTCCGACCGCGCAGAAGCGATCGACTTCGCGGTGCAGAATTCGCTTTCCGGCGACATCATTCTCATCGCCGGCAAGGGGCACGAAACGACCCAACAGTTCGCTGACGAGACCATCGATTTCGATGACCGCAAGCACGCGAGCAAAGCGCTTCGCGAACGCGCCCAAGCCATTTCCGACATGCGATGAAACCCGTCTCCGCCCAGCAACTTGCGGACATCTTCGGCGTTCCCCTCGCCGCAGGCGGGGGCGGCGTGATGATTTCCAGCGGCGTCTCCACGGATACGCGCACGCTGCCGCAAGGCTCGGTTTTCTTCGCGCTGCGCGGTGAGAATTTCAATGGCGATACCTTCGCCGCCAAGGCACTGGAGCGCGGCGCTTCCGTCGCCGTCGTCCAGCAGTGGGACGGCGAACCGCCGGCAAATACGGCGGTCATCGTCGTGCCTGACACGCTGCTCGCGCTGCAACGTCTCGCCTGCTGGTGGCGCAAGCAGTTGGACATCCCGGTGGTTGGCATCACCGGCTCGAACGGCAAGACCAGCACCAAGGATTTTACCGCCGCGGTTCTATCCAAGCGCTTTAACGTTTCCGCCACGCGGGGGAATTTGAACAACCACATCGGCGTGCCGCTCACCGTTCTAGCGACGACGCCCGAGCACACCGCCGCCGTCTGGGAGATGGGAATGAACCATCCCGGCGAGATCGCCCCGCTGTGTGAGATCGCCCGCCCGAAATTCGGGATCATCACAAACATCGGCACGGCGCACATCGAGTTTCTCAAAACCCGCGAGGCGATCGCCGAGGAAAAAGGCATGCTCGCCCGCGCGCTGCCGTCGGACGGGATTTTGTTCCTTCCCGCGACTTGCGACCACTACGATTACCTGCGCCAGCGGACGAAGGCGCACATGATCGCCGTCGGCAACGGTCGTGGCTTGGTGCGGGCGGAAAACCTCCGTTTCGAAGCGGACGGAACTTCCTTCACCTTGGTCATCGATGGCGAGAGTCCGGTGGAAGTCGCCCTGCAAGTGCCCGGTCGCCACATGGTGACCAATGCGTTGTTAGCCGCTGCTGCCGGGTGGAAACTTGGGATTTCCCCGGCTGAAATCGCCGACGCGCTTTCCAATGCTGCCCTCACGGGCGGGCGCTTGGGCCGCTATGAATATCACGGCACGACGGTGATCGACGACACTTACAACGCGAACCCGGAGTCGATGGCCGCCGCCATCGAAACCCTAGCGGATACGCCGGTGCTCAACGGCTCGCGGCGAATCATCGTCCTTGGCCGGATGGGCGAGCTCGGAGCTCACGCGCCTGCCGCCCACTTCCGCACCGGTGCTTTCGCCGCTGCGCGGCAGCTCACTGTGATCGCTGTGGGAGAAGGTGCCGAAGGCATCGCCGAGGGCGCGGAAAACTCGCTTCATTTTTTGGACCTCGATCAAGCCGCCCAGTGGCTGACCCGCGAGGTGAAACCCGGCGACTTCGTCCTATTTAAGGGCAGCCGCGCCGCTGCTGTTGAACGCGTGATGCACGCCGCATTTCCCCGAAACTGATGCTCCCCGCGATTTACGATTTCTGGTATCAGGCATTTGAGCGCGGCGACTCGTGGGCGATCACCTGCCGTTTTCTCAATTTATTTCAATACATCACCTTCCGCGCGGCGACCGCCGGACTGCTGGCGTTTATTCTATCCGTCCTCTTCGGTCCGCAGGTGATCCGCCGCTTGATTTCACTCAAGGTCGGGCAGCCGATCCGCACGGCGGCGGAGGTTCACAAACTGGCGGAACTGCACGGTGGGAAAGTCGGCACTCCGACGATGGGAGGCGTGCTCATCATCGGTGCAGTGCTGATTTCCACGCTCATTTGCGCCCGGCCGCTGAATCCGTTCATCGCGGTCTGCGCCTGCACCATGGCGGCCTGCGGGTTGCTGGGATTTTGCGACGACTACAAGAAGGTGAAGGAGAAAAAATCCGACGGGATCAGCAGTCGCCAAAAGCTTGGCTGGCAGTTGGTCATCGCCCTGATCGCGGCCACTTTCTTGTATTTTAAAAAGGAGATTTCCGGTTTCGGCGCGACTCCCCAACAGATCGCAGATGGACTGGCAGGCTATCGCCTCGGCCAGAATCCGATTGGCATCGGCGCGATTTGTTTCCCGCTTTTCAAGGTTGCCATCATCGATCTTCAGTGGCTGATCATCCCGTTTTTCGCCATCGTGATCGTCGGCTGTTCAAACGCGGTGAATTTGACCGACGGGCTCGACGGCTTGGCCACGGGCACCACCATCAGCGTGGCGCTGTCCTATGCGTTTCTGGCGTATTTAGCGGGCCACTTTTTCATGGCGACCGAATATTTAGTGATTCCGCACAACCGCTACGTCGGCGAGCTGGCGGTTTTCCTGATGGCGTTGGCGGGCGCGAGCTTCGGTTTTCTGTGGTTCAACTGCCATCCGGCCAAGGTTTTCATGGGTGACACCGGTTCGCTGGCCATCGGCGGCGCGCTCGGCACGGCGGCGATTTGCACGAAGCAGGAGCTTCTCCTCGTCATCATCGGTGGCGTCTTCGTGATGGAGGCAATGTCGGTCATCCTCCAAGTGGGTAGCTTCAAGTTGCGGAAAAAGCGGATCTTCAAGATGTCGCCGATTCACCACCATTTCGAGCTTCTCGGCTGGCATGAAAATCAAGTGATCATCCGCTTCTGGATCATCTCGATCATGCTCGCGCTCTTCGGTCTCGCTCTTCTTAAAATTGCCTAACGTCACGATGAATCTTATCGGAAAACATGTCGCCATCCTTGGCGTGGGACGCAGCGGTCGCGCCGCTGCGGCGCTCGCGCTGCGTGAGGGCGCGCGGGTTTCTGCGTGGGACAGCGCGGGGGAGAATGCTTTCGTGGGCATGCCGGCCGGGGTGGAAATTCACCCGAATGCCACGGAAGCAGAAGGCCGCGAATTGGTGTCGGACCTGTTGGTCGTAAGTCCGGGCATCGATACTTACGGACCTTATGTCACGGCGTTTTCTAAGCACGCGGGCGAGGTGATCGGCGAGGTGGAACTGGCGGCGTGTTTCTATCAAGGGCGAATTATCGGCATCACTGGGACCAACGGCAAGACGACGACGACTGAGCTGATTGAGCGCATTTTAGCCCACGCTTCGTTCGGTGGGACGGCTTGTGGGAACTACGGCACGCCGTTTGCGGAGGTGGTTTTGCAGGCGAATCCGCCGGCGGTCGTCTCGCTGGAGCTGAGTTCGTTTCAGTTGGAAACGATTCGCACGCTGCATCCGGTGGTCGCGGTCTGGCTGAATTTCGCACCGGACCACATGGACCGCTATCCGACGGTGGAGGCCTACCGGGCAGCCAAACTGCGGATTTTTGAAAATCAAATCTCGGAGGATACCATGGTCGTGCGGACCGGCGAAAATCTTCCCGCTCTGGCGGCGAAAGTGGTGACTTTTTCGACGACAGACCGCGATGCCGACTGGTATTCCGAGGGCCACACTATCGAGCACGGCGGCGAGATCTGGCTGGACATGGACCGAGACACCAGCTTGCGAGGCCTCCACAACGCGGAGAACACGATGGCGGCTTTGGCCGCTTGCCAGGCGCTCGGCATTTCCGCGCTCGCCATGCGTGAGGCGCTGCATGGCTACGCCCCGCCGCCGCACCGTTGCGAACTGATCCGCACGCTCGATGGAGTCGAGTATTTGAATGATTCCAAGGCCACCAATCTGCATGCGCTGGAAAGCGCGCTGCGCTCGCAAACCCGGCCGGTGGTGCTCATCGTCGGCGGGAAAGAAAAGGGGCTGGATTACACTTCTGTAGTTCCGCTTCTGACAGAAAAGGCGCTGGCGGTCGTCACCTTCGGCCAGATCGCCCGGCCGCTGGCCGCCCTTTTCTCGCAGGCCGTTGCCTGTGAGTCGGTATCGGATTTGTCCGCTGCCGTGGCGACGGCGCGCAGTCTCGCTCCGCGCGGTTCGACTGTTTTACTCTCGCCGGGAACCTCGTCGTTCGATCAGTTCACCGGCTATGAACAGCGAGGAAACGCCTTTCGTGATCTCGTCCATCAACTCCGTTAAATCTCATGAAACCCCACACTCTCCCCGTCAAACGCCGTCCCGTGTCGAAAGGAATTTTTAAGCGCCTCAGCGCCGTCACCGCCACCCGCAAGCAACGCGTCGCGGCGGCCGCATCCGCTGATATGGACATTGACGATAGCAGCTCGAAAATTTCGCGCGCGCTGACGATCGTGTTCTTGTTTCACATTGTCGCGATCGGTTTGATTTTCGTGCACCAAAAATTCCTAGACGGCCGGGCTCCTTCCGAGCCACAGGCGGCGAAGGGCGGGAAAGTCGAGGCCGCTTCCCCGGCTGCGGCCGCTCCCTTGCGCGCGAACCTTCCGCGCCTGTCATCGGGTGATAAGGCATATATCGTTCGGGCGGGTGATAATTATGCTCGAATCGCCGCCGCAGAGGCGGTGAACGAGGGCGATCTCCGCCTCATCAACGAGCACGTCGATATCGGGCCGGGCGTGATTCTTAAAATTCCGCCAAAGCGCATCGTCGCGGTGGATCCGCCCGAAGTCGCGGCGCTCCGGAATCAAGCGCCGGTGGGCCGGGATTCCGGGTTGGTGGACGCGGTGCCCGTGAGCGGCGCGCCGCGCGCGCAATTGGTTCGCCCTAATATTAAGCCGGGTCGCCAGACTGCGAGCGCGCCGTCGGCCGCTTCCGGTAAGACTTACACCGTGCAGAATGGCGACAGCGTCTGGCGGATAGCGAACCGTTTCAAAGTAAATCAAGATGCGCTGATGAAAGCGAACGGCCTCAGCGACGCGCGCAAACTCCGGGGCGGCATGAGCCTCGTGATCCCCCAGTAAGTTTCCATTCCGATGACCCGTCATTGCTCGATCATCCTTTGCGCTGCGGTATTCGCATTGGTGGCGCTCGGGCTGATTATGCTGACGAGCACGGGCGCGTGGGTGAGGGGATTCGGGCCCTATCATTTCCTGCAGCGCCAGGCGATCTGGGTCGCCGTCGGGCTGGTGGCCGCGATTTTTGCTGCGAAATTTCCTCTGGAGTGGTTCCGTAAATTTTCTCCCTGGATGCTGAGCGCGGCCTGCGTTTTACTGATTTGTTGCTTCGTGCCAGGCATCGCCGATCCGCAGCTCGGATCGAATCGATGGATCAAGATGCCGCTGATCGGGCAATTCCAGCCGTCCGAGGCGGCGAAGATCGTCATCGTGATCGCCTTGGCGGCTTGGTTCGCGCGGTGGCAAACCGAGGTTCACACGCTGTGGCGTGGCTTTATCATTCCGGGAATGATCGCGGGCGTTCCGATCATCCTGATCGCTGGGGAGACCGATGTGGGCACTGCCTTGTCGCTGTGCGCCGCAGTCGGGGCGATGATGTTTTGCGTGGGGACGCGTTTGCTTTATGCGGTGCCGACGGCCGTGGTGGCGATTTCAGGGGCGGTCTATTATGTGATGAACGACGTCGTCCGGCGTTCCCGGATCGACGCGTGGCTGGATTTGGAAAATCCCGTCCATCAGCTCGACAAGGGGATGCAGCAATGGCGGGCTCTGCTCGCCCTCGGAAATGGCGGGCCCTGGGGCGTCGGCCTCGGCAATGGGGTGGAGAAATTTGGGACTCTGACCTTCGCGCACATCGACTTTATTTTCCCGGTGGTGGGCGAAGAGCTCGGCCTCCCATACACGCTCGCGGTGGTGTTTTGCTACGTGATGATCGCCGTCGGCGGCTGCGGCATCGCGCTTCAGGCGCACAATATTTTCAACCGCTGCGTCGCCTTGGGGCTGACTTGCGTGATCGTGGTGCCGGCCATGCAGAACATCGCCGTCACCACCGCGATGCTGCCCAATGACGGACTGCCGCTGCCGTTCGTGAGTTATGGCGGCACCAGCTTGGTCTTCAGTCTGGCGGCGGTCGGGATGCTAGTCGGGATTCACCGCCGATCGCACGTCCGGGTCTCCCAAGAATTTCCGCTGACTCGGCAAACGCGCCTCGCAGTCAAGTTGTAATCGCAGAACGGTCGGGGATTGGGCGGATGCATAGTCATGGTGACTACATTGCGAGTGTGATTCTCCGCTAAACTTTTTCAGAGACAGAAAATTGCGGTTTCTGGTGATGTGGCTGGTTGACAAGGGCGGGGGAGCTTGGACATCCTCCGGAAGACGTAGCAAGGGACGGTAGTCCGAGTTGCCTATTTAAAAACCCCTTCTCCAAGGACTCAGAACCCCGTGTTTTCCAACGAAGATTATCTCGCAGAATTGCTTGCCGAAGCCGGAGTGGTGAGCGCCGATGAAGTCGCCCATGCTCGAAATACCCTCTCCGGAGGCGAAACGATCGTCGAGCACCTCCTCGCGCATACCGCGCTTTCCCAAGAGGACGTTGCCAAGACCTTGGCATCAAACGCAGGCATCCCGTTCATTCGTCTCGCCGATGTGGCCTTCGACCCGGGCATCACGGACACCATCTCGGATGAAATCGCCAAGCGCTATCGGGTCATTCCCGTGCAGGACGATGGGCTGACGCTGACCGTGGCGCTTGCCGATCCGCTGGATTTCGAGTCGCTCGACAGCTTGCCGCACGTGATCGGCCGGGAGTTGAGTCTGGTTTGCGTCACCCTCCAGGACATTCAAGAGTATCTCCGCCAATTCTATCACACCGGCAGTGCTGCCGCAGCCTCCTCGTCCGAATACTCGGTCACCGGCGGCGATGCGGAGGCTGGCCCGAGTGGCGGCGATGCGCCGATCATCCGCTTGGTGATGCAGTTGCTCACCGAGGCTTTCCGCTTGCGGGCGTCGGACATCCACATCGAGCCGCTAGAAACCTCGGTCCGCGTGCGCTATCGCTTAGATGGCAAGCTCGTCCACGTGGACACTCATCCCAAGAAACTTCTTCCCGCCATCATCGCCCGCTTGAAGGTGATGAGCGGCACCATGTCGATCGCGGAAAAACGGCTCCCGCAAGACGGCCGGATCCAGCTGAAAATGGGCGACAAGGAGGTGGATCTCCGGGTTTCCTCGGTCCCGTCCAATCACGGCGAGTCCATCGTCATGCGGATTTTGGACAAGACGGCGCTGCTGCTCGGTCTTCCCGAACTCGGCTTTTTCTCAGACGACCAGCAGGTTTTTGAGGGGCTTCTCGGCCTTCCAGACGGCATTCTCCTCGTCACCGGACCCACCGGTTCGGGGAAAACCACCACGCTTTACGCCTGCCTCAACGTCATCAACAAGCCGGACAAAAAGATCATCACCGTGGAAGACCCGGTCGAGTATGAGCTCCCTGGCATCAACCAAGTCATGGTCAAGGCCGACATCGGCATGACCTTCGCCGCCGCCCTGCGCGCCATGCTCCGGCAAGCGCCTAACATTATCATGATCGGGGAAATCCGGGATGCGGAAACCGCGAACATCGCCATCAACGCTTCCCTCACCGGTCACTTGGTTTTCTCCACCCTCCACACCAACGACGCGCCCTCCGCCGTCGCCCGTCTCGCAGACATCGGGGTGAAGCCATTCCTCATCGCCTCCGCCGTCCGCGCCATCCTCGCCCAGCGACTGGTGCGGAAACTCTGCCCGATTTGCAAGGTTCCGGCCGTGCTCACCGACAAGGAAATGCGCGCGCTCACCCTCGACACGTCGCGCATGACGGAGGCCACCATCTTCGGCCCGGTCGGCTGCGAGAAATGCCGCGGCAACGGCTACAAAGGACGGATGGGCATTTTTGAAACCTTCATCATCGACGACGAAGTCCGCACCATGATCAACACCGGCCTCACCACCACCCAGCTTCGCCGCCGTGCCCGCGAGCTCGGCATGCGCACGCTCCGTGAAGACGGTATCCGCAAGGTGCTCTCCGGCCTCACCTCCGGCAGCGAGGTGGTCCACGCCACCATGTCAGACGCCGATTGATCTTCTGACGCTTCCTAACTTTTTCAAAAAACCTTCCGCTTCCCAGTCCCATGGACAACCAACAGATCATCGAACTTTTCCAATCCCGCGGTCTGATTGACCGGGCACTTGCCCAGGAGATCCTCGCGGAAGTCGGCCACAGCGGCAAAGAAATCGCAGAGATTCTCGCTGACTTCCAGGTTATCCAAAACCGCGACGACGTTTGGCCTGTCGTGGCCTCCGAGCTAGGCACGAGCATGGTGGACCTCCGCGACTGGACTCCGCCCGAGGCACTGCTCGCGCTCGTGCCCGCTGGCACCGCCCGTTTGCACGGCGCGCTGCCCGTCAACTTCGACGAAACCGGACTCTACGTGGCACTCGTCGATCCCCTCAACCCGCAGACGCCCGAAGACCTGCGTTTCGCCCTCGGACGGGAAATCACCGTCGTCGTCGCCCCAGATTATCTGGTAGAAGCCAAAATCAACGAGTGCTACGGCGGCGAAGGCAAAGCGATGGAAGACATCCTCAGCCAGCTTGATGCCACCGCCGCGAGCCTGAGCGCCGCAGATTTGGAGTCCGAAGCGAACTCCGCACCCATCATCCGCTACGTCGATCTCGTCCTCTACCAGGCGATCAAGGAAAAAGCTTCTGACATCCATTTCGAGCCCTTTGAAAAGGACTTCAAAATCCGCTACCGGGTGGACGGCGCGCTTTACGAAATGGCCCCGCCGCCCATCCACCTTGCCGGGCCGATTATTTCTCGCGTCAAGGTCATGTCCAACATGAACATCGCCGAGCGCCGCATCCCCCAAGACGGTCGCATCGTCAAACAGTTCGGAGAAAAGCAAGTGGACATGCGGGTTTCCTCCCTGCCCACCCACCACGGCGAATCGATCGTGCTGCGGGTGCTCGACCGCTCATCCATCAATCTTTCCCTCGAAAATCTCGGTCTCACCGACCACATTTACAATTACATCACCGACACGATCGAGAAGCCCAACGGCATCTTCATCGTCACCGGCCCCACCGGCGCGGGCAAGACCACCACCCTTTACGCCGCCCTCCGCCGCATCAACACCATTGACGCCAAACTCCTCACCGCAGAAGACCCGGTCGAGTATGACATTGACGGCATCATCCAGATTCCCATCAACGAAGCGATCGGCCTCGACTTCCCGCGCGTGCTCCGTGCCTTCCTCCGCCAAGACCCGGACCGGATCATGATCGGAGAAATGCGCGATAAGGAAACTGCCACCATCGGCATTCAGGCCGCGCTCACCGGTCACTTGGTGCTCTCCACCCTTCACACCAACGACGCTCCCGGGGCGGTCACTCGTCTGGTGGACATGGGCTGCGAGCCGTTCCTCGTTTCCGCCTCGCTGGAAGGCATCCTCGCCCAGCGTCTAGTCCGGACCATTTGCAAAGAATGCAAAACCCACTACGAGCCTAACGAAGCCATTCTCAGCCAACTCGGCATCTCCGCGCACGAACTCGGCGACAAGCAATTCTTCACCGGTGGCGGCTGCGACGTCTGCGGCCAATCCGGCTACCGCGGCCGCCGCGGCCTCTACGAGCTGCTCAACGTCACCGATCCCATCCGCGAACTCATCACCGCACGGGCTCCTTCCGTGGTCCTCAAACAGAAGGCCGTGGAGCTCGGGATGAACACTCTTCGCGAAGACGGATTGCGTAACATCTATCTAGGAACCACCACCATCGAAGAAGTGCTCAAATACACCTGATTTTCCTCTCTCGGCCCGGCATTTTCACAGTGCCAATTTTCGCCTCCCTCCCTCACTGACTGACTTCCTGACTTTACAGCGTCTCATTTAATCCACAAAAACCACTGTCATGGCTAATTTTCAATACTCCGCCCTCGATCCAAAAGGTGAACAAACCACCGGCGTACTATCGGCCGCCAGCGAGGCCGAAGCCATCCAACAGCTCCGCGCCAAGGGACTCTACCCGACTCAAATCAGCGAAGAGGGGAAGACCACAGGAAAAGGCAAAGGCACCCCTGTCAAAACCAAGGGGAAAACTGCCGCCAAACCCGCTGCCAAGGGCCGCGTCGGCGGCAGCATCAAGCCGAAGAGCCTGATGATCTTCACCCGCCAGCTCGCGACACTGATTGATTCCGGCCTGCCACTGCTCCGCAGCCTCACCGTCCTCGAAAAACAAGAACCCAATCTCGTCCTTAAGGCCACCGTCAGCGCGCTCGCAGAAAACGTCCAAAGCGGCTCCACCTTCTCCGAGTCTCTCGCCCAGCATCCCAAGATTTTCAACAAGCTCTACGTCAACATGGTCAAGGCCGGCGAACTCGGCGGTGTGCTTGAAATCGTCCTCAACCGTCTCGCCGAGTATCAGGAAAAGGCCCAGAAACTGAAAAATAAGATCGTTTCCGCCATGGTCTATCCGGTGATCGTTATGTTCATCGCCGTCGCCATCCTCGTTTTCCTCATGATTTTCATCGTGCCGAAGTTCAAGGAAATGTTCTCCAACACGGATTCCGAACTGCCGCTCATTTCCAAGATCGTCTTCGGCATGTCCGAGTTCTTCCTCGCTCGGCCGCTCTTCGTGCCCAACGTGGTCTTCGTCTTCATCATGTTCGGCATCGGCGTCTTCCTCTTCAATATGTGGGGCCGGACCAAAGGCGGACGCGTGGTGATCGACAACATGAAGTTGAAAATGCCCGTCCTCGGCGACATCCAACGCAAGAGCGCCGTCTCCCGCTTCTCCCGCACCCTCGGCACCCTCGTCACCTCCGGCGTTCCCATCCTTCAGGCGCTCAACATCACCCGCGACACCGCCGGCAACGTCGTCATTTCCCAGGCCATCGAAAAAGTCCACGAAGCCGTCAAAGAGGGCGAAACCATCGTCACCCCGCTCCAAGCTTCCGGCGTTTTCCCCAACATGGTCATTTCCATGGTGGACGTCGGCGAGGAAACCGGCCAACTCCCCGAAATGCTTCTCAAAGTGGCCGACGTCTATGACGACGAAGTCGATAACGCCGTCACCGCGCTCACCTCGATCCTCGAGCCGATCATGATCGTGATCCTCGCCCTCATCGTCGGTGCCGTCGTATTTGCATTGTTCCTGCCGCTGATTAAGATGATCTCTACGATGGGCAACCAGTAATCCGCTGGCGACCATCGCACACAGACTCAGAATCCAAGGATCATGAAAATCACTTCACGCAAGGGTATGGCCGCCTTCACTCTCATCGAGTTGATGGCCGTCATCACCATCATCGTCATTCTCGCCGGCCTCGTCGTCGGCGGGATGGGCTTCGTCACCGAGAGGCAGGACAAAGAAAAAACCAAGGTCCAAATCGCCCTGCTCTCGAAGGCCATTGAGGAATACAAACTCGATATGGGGAAATATCCTGGATCTGCAGACAACACGGACGCCGCAGGATTGATTAGCGCGGAGCTCTATGACCGGCTCTTTTTTCAGGGCTATGAATATGCTCAAAATCCTGATAGGGCCGACACCCCGGCCGATCCCAAAGCGACCAAAATCTATCTAGCTGATCTCGATCCGGTTTCGACCAAGCAGGGCTGGGTGACCAATACCGCCACCGCCGGTTCCAAGCCCACGGCGGGCAGGGCGATTAACGATCCATGGGGGAAATCCTATCGTTATCGCAAGGGAACCAGCGCGATGAATCCAGATTTTGATCTTTGGTCAGAGGGCAAAGATGGAAAAACTAAAATTGGAGTTTCTGGAGCGGATTTGAAGCACGATGACATGAGAGACGACATCCGGAATTTCTGATTCGTCCAAGGCATTCACACCATCGGCCACTCGCCGCGAGCTTCGAGCTGCTTATGGAGAAAAGAGCGGCCTGGCAAGACTGTGGCGGCGGCTGGGACGCACAAGTTATACTGCCGCGCATGAAGATTTGGGTTTTGCTGGCTAAGGAGAGGCGACCTTATTGTCGCCTCTTCTCTGGGGAAAGAGGAAGAAAGGGACAATAAGGTCCCTCCTCCCTATTTCACAAATCCTGATGCGCGGCAGTATAGCGCAGTGACTCCGGTGCGATGGGCGCGACGTCCTTGCCCGCCAGCCAGCCGCTGAGACTCGTGCCGGGAACTTCGATGTAGTGGAAATCACCGCTTGCAGCACCAAGCCGGACGATCCTCCCCGCACCGGGAGAGCCGAGCGATTCGGCTTTTTCAAAGGGCGATAGGCGGACGGCGGCGTCACTGGATAGAATGACGCTCCGGCCCGTTTCTGCCCGCCGCAGATAGAGCGCGAAGGCTCCGGTGATGATGCAAATTCCCGCGAGACCCGCAGCACTGAGCACCCACTGGCGCGGCAGTTTCACCGCCCCGCAGGCCACCGCGAGGGCACCGAGAAACAACGCCCCACTGGCGACGAGCCACGACCATTCGTTGCGGCTGAGGTAATTGAGCGCGATGTCGAGCCGTGGGTGGATGCCGGGCTCCTCGGCGACGGCAGCGGCCTTGCGGGCGAGCGCGAGATTGGCTAGCAGATCCGAATCGCGCGGCGTGAGCAGGCGGGCGCGCTCGTAGGCGAGGATGGCAGGACCGTATCGCTTGAGCTGCTGATAGCTGTTTCCGAGGTTGTAGAAAACCGTCGCACGCGGACCTTCGGCGGCGAGGATTTTTTCGTAGCTGGCGGCGGCTCCGGCGAAGTCGCCGGCTTTGAATTGCTCGTTCGCCCGCTCGAAATCGTTAGCGAAAACCGCCGTCGTTCCGAGGAACAGGCAGAGCAGGCCGAGGAAGAAATTATAGATCATATCAGCGGGCGGAAGGAGTGAGTGAGGCCAGCGCATCATCGAGCAGCGCGCGCCATTGCGGCAGGATTTCACCCGTTGCGTGGCGGTTGTATTCCTGGCGGTCGGCTTCCAGGAAGAAGCGGGTGACCGGTGAATCGCCGGGGATGCGTGCGAGGATTTCTGCCAGCGTGATCGCCTGCGGCGGTTGGTTCCAGAGCGCCCCGAGACGTTGCTGAATGGCCAGCCGGGCTGCGGCGAAGAATCCTGAAACATCTCCGGCGGCAGCGCATTTCTCGGCGGCGGCGAGCGCCTCGCGGGTTGCCTTTTCGATCTCGGCGGCGGCGCGCCGTTTCGGATTGTCCCGGCGGACTCGGAGCCAGCCGAGGACGGAGCCTAGTAAACAAAGCCCTGCGGATAGAACGAGCACGCGGCGGAAGAGCGGTCGCGAAACCAGCGGCACGAGGGAACCCGGCGCGGACATTTCCGTGTGTTGGGCCGCGAGAGTCTGCGTCTTCTTCTCCGGCTCCTTCACGGCGGGTGCCTCGACGGGCTCCACCTCGACGATGTCCTCGCCGGTGATCTGGATTTTCTTCACGGTGCTGGTTAGCGTTTGATAGGCTCCGGCCGCCGGATCAAAGAAACTGAAAGTCAGTGCCACCTCCCGCGCGCCGCTCTTGCGGGCCACCGCGCTGAATTGGAAGTTCTTGATGCCGGAGAACGCCGCCTCATCGCCCGCACGGAATTCATCTTTGCCAGGATAAGTCTTCCATTCATCGGCCGGTGTTAGCG
The DNA here is from genome assembly GCA_041179105.1 of Verrucomicrobiota bacterium. Taxonomy (GTDB): domain Bacteria; phylum Verrucomicrobiota; class Verrucomicrobiia; order Verrucomicrobiales; family Akkermansiaceae; genus Luteolibacter. The sequence goes on from JBEGUC010000033.1 coordinate 22,047, forward strand.
TGGGAGCATTCAGCAATGCAAAATTTCCGGTGCCGCTGAGGCGGGCGGTGACCTGTTGCGGTTCACCGGTTTTCCACTCGCTCGGAATATCTGCGAGGTCGAACTTGAAATTTCCGACGGCTCCCGTGAAGCCGCTCGGTCGGCCTTCTGTCGGCAGCGGGCGCACTTCGATTTCTTGGTCGTCCGACTTGAGCGTGACATCCTTTTGGATCATCGGCGTGTTCATTTGGTCGAACACATTGTCGAAAAATGGATCGTCGAACGGGCCGCCCCTTTGCTGGCGTGGTTGCTTGAGCGCGGCCGTGTCACGCACGGCCACGGTGGCATCCACCGAGAGCGAGGCAGGGAATTTTCCTGCCTTGGTCGCGGAAATTCCGCCGAACCAAGTGACGACGAGATAGCGTTTCCCGTCCTTAATTTCCTGCGTCTGCTGCGGTTGGCCGCTGACGTTGTGCAGCGTGAATGCCTTCCCTTCCGGCTGGATGCCGCTGCGCAGATTCGCCCGGGAATCTGCGGGCAACCACGCCTGGATGCGAACTGGCGCGATCTCGCCGACATACGCGTGCTTGCGCTCGCTCGCCGCCAGCTCGACGGTTAGGAAGCCGAAGCGCTTCTCCTCGTCCCCCTCTTCCCCAGCCCCGGCGGGGTTCTGCGGAATGCCTGCGGGTGGTTGCGCCGCCGTGGCATCGAGAACCTTGAGATTGAGCGGCTGCGTGGAAAATTTTTGCCCGTCCATCGTGACATCAATCGCCGGCACTTGATAATCGCCTGGAATTTGTGAACCGACGGCGAAGGTATAAGTGACTGATGCGGTGGTTATTCCGTTCACGATCTGGATTTGCTGGCTCCGGCCGCGGGATTGCACGAGGAGGTTCTCCACCGCCGGAATCTCGGGCTGGCCGGCATTGCCGCCGGAAATGCGGAGCGTTAGGAGCGCCCCATTTCCCGCTGGGACGGAATCGCGGTCGAGCGTCGCCTCCACTTCTGCGGCCATGACGAAGGCGGCGAGCAGCAGGAAAGCTGCGAGGTTTAACAGAATGATTCTTACCATGTTTTGCCTTTGGTCGAGTTGTCGGGAGTGGCCATGCGGCCGCGCGGCTGCTGGGGAATGGGAATCACCATACGCTCATCCTGGCGCAGGGCTTCCAGCAATTGCTTGGCCTCCTCGGCGGTCATTTCCTGTTTTTCGGTGCGTTCGTTGCTCATCTCGCCTTGTTGTTTCTCAGCGGATTTCTCCTCGCCTTTCTTTGCGTCCTTTGCGTCCTGCGGGGACTTTTCTTCACCGGGTTTCTTACCGTCTTTTGGATCTTTCTCATCCCCGGGTTTGTCAGCGTCCTTGGGATCTTTTCCATCCTTGGCGTCCTGCTTATCACCGGGCTTCTCGCCCTCTTTGGGGTCTTTGCCATCCTCTGGCTTCTCGCCGTCTTTAGAATCTTTTCCTTCCTCGGGCTTTTCGCCGTCCTTGGAATCCTTTCCGTCTTTCGGATCTTTCCCATCCTTCTTCTCTTTGTCGTCTTTCTTGTCCTCGTCCTCCTTCTTGTCTTTATCGTCTTTTTTGTCGTCCTGTTTCTGCTGCTTTTTCAGCTCTTCGAGTTTTTTCTCAACGAGTGACTTATTGTAGTTGGCGTCCTCGTCTGCGGCATTGAGGGAAAGCGCGTCTTGATAGGCTTTCAGAGATTCTTCCCAGGTCTTGATGGTCGCCTCGGGATCTTTTTCCAGCGTCCCTTGGCCGGTTCGATAAAGGGTGTTTCCGAGGTTGTAATACGACCGCTGCTGGAGCGCCAGATCCTGGGTCCGCAGGGAAGAGCGGAGGGATTCGGAGGCTTTTGTGAAATCTCCCTTGGTATAGGCATCGGTCCCTTCGTTATAAATTCGGCGCGGGTCTTGCTCGGCGGCTACCGTTTCCGAGAACGAGGAAAAAACCCATGCAAGGCCGATGATCGCGATGGTTTGCGGGACGATTTTATGCCGCCGGGCTGCCGAGGGCAGGGGACGGGCTTTCTTCGCCCGGCGGCGGTCGGTGATGAAAAACTCCAGTAAAAGCAGGAAAATCGCGGCACCCAGCGGCCACTCGAAACGCTCCAA
>JBEGUC010000034.1:0-23628 GCA_041179105.1 Verrucomicrobiota bacterium
TGCGAAAAGGAGATCGGGCTAAGGTTCTGATCGCCTCATTACTGAGAAAAAGAACGGCCATCGGAAACAACTGGATCGCGGAACGATTGAGCATGGGGCACCCTGGGTCGGTGAGTCGGCTTGTGGTAACCGCAAGTAAGGATGCCAAGCATAAATCCGAGTTGAAGAAACTGATAAAATTGTTGAAATGCGTCACCTGACCCTGTTTACATCACCTGACCCTGTTTATGATCGAAGTTCCACTTGCGCGCATTCCTGAGGAGCCCGGTGCGGTAATTCCGCAAGCCGGGATCTGCGAGGGGGGCGTCAGGCAACTGACGTCTCTACCTTAATCGCTAAGAAAATGAAGAACTCCTACTTTGAGAGCACTTGGGCAGCTTCATGTGTAGCCTCGTCGGGTGGATCGCTCTATACTGCGATATTGGTTTTGCTAACTTCTAAGGGGCAGTTCGATTTGATTTGCATCATCGCTTCGATCAGCCTTGTAGTTACAATCCTCATCTCTCTTCCAGTTCTTGCATCGGGTTCTATATTGATTGGAAGTTGGATCACCAAGCTTTTGATGAGGCGTGTGCACACTAACCGACTTTTGCTCTTCACTATGGTAGGGTGCCTGATGGGCTTGATCGCCAATCTGGCTATCGTCGCCGGAATAGGGATTTTTTCGCAACACACATGGGAGTTGCCCCAGAGAATTACCGATTGGATTGATACCTTGTTGATCGCATCCATTCCAGTAGTCTACTTGACTCTAGCCGGATTTGTCGCGGGCGCTCACGCATTGAGAAGCGAACAATGAAAGGTGTATGAGGTGCCGCGATAGCGGAGACTTCGTCTATGCCCTTGGTTGAATAAGCCCGGAGCGACGTTGGACTTGCCCTCACTCGCGTCCCGAAGCCTCAGCGAAATAGGATGCGTTTTGTGTTTGTTTGCTGCAAAGTTGGATTTTTTGAAACATTTCTGTTCTTTGCGTGACTTTGTGGCCTTGGTGCCTCTGTGGTTAACTCTTTGATGAAGAGTAGATAATGCCGCCGCTACCCGCGGCGGATGGAGTAGAAGAACCTGGCAGTGGAGCTGTGAGGAAGAGTTGCTGCCAGGGATGAGCTACACGCATCTACCGTGCAGGCCAGCCTGCCTGAATCACAACCTCATGAGTCCGATTTCGGCCACCCATGCTGTGAACCGCTCAAATCACTCGCGACCAGAGGACCTTGAGATAGCGTGATTCCGGGTAGTTCGAGAGCGTGGGATGGTCGGGTCCGGCACCGGTGCGGTCGAAGGTTTGTAGGCGCTTGCTCCGGCGGTGGGCGGAAGTGATCACGATTTGCTCGAATTCACCGGCACCGAGCATTCCCGAGCACGAACACGTCACGTAGAGTCCTTCCGGCGCAACGAGTTGCAGTGCCAACTTGTTCAAATCCGCATATTTCGCGGTGCCGATGTCGTCCTCGCGGCCGTGGATGAATTTCGGGGGATCGGCGATGACGAGGTCCCAGGTGCGGCCGTTTTCGATCATTGTCCGCGCCCAGGTGAAGGCGTCGGCGTGGGTGAATTTCACCCGTGCGTTGTTCAGGTTCGCGTTGCGTTTGGCCATCGCGATGGCGGTCTCGTCGAGGTCCACGCCGGTCACATCCTCGGCCCCGGCAAGCGCTGCGGAAATCCCGAAACCGCCGGTGTAGCAGCAAAGATCGAGCACCGTCCTGCCAGCCGCCAGTGCTCCGAATTTCTTGCGGCTGTCGCGTTGGTCGCAGAAAAATCCGGTTTTGTGGCCTTCCGAGAAGTCCACCTCGTAGCGCACGCCGTGTTCGCGGATTTTTACGGAGCGCACGTTGTCCGACTCCACTCCGCCGCGATGCGGGATGCCTTCGATTCGCGCCAGATCCGTGTCCACGCCGACCACCACGCGCTTGGTGTCGAAACATTCGTGGAGCAGGGGCAGCCATTTCGGCAGGCGCTGCCAGGCGGCGAGATTGGTGATTTCCACCGAGAGCACGTCGGCGAACTTGTCCGCCACGATGCCCGGCATGAAATCTGCGTCGCCGTGGATCGCGCGATAGCTGTCGGTTTGCGCGTCGAGCTTGAGCGCCTCGCGGCGAAGATTCGCGGCGCGGCGGATGGCGTTTTCAAAGAACGACTCGTCCTCCAGTTCTTCCAGCGAGTGGCTCACCACCCGCAGCGGCATCCGCGATTTGGGGTTCCACAAGCCCCAGCCGAAGGGCGTGCCTTCTTTTCCCAGAACGAGGACAAATGCCCCCGGTGTCGCGTCGCGGGAAACCTCACCGATCATTTTAGGCCAGATCGATGGGTGGAACGTTTGATACTTGAGTTGGACAGTGGGCACGGCGGCAACGAATGCTGAAATCGCCCGCGACTCAAGACCGGAGGTTTGAAATCTCGCCTTCATTAGCGCATTGAGGGTAATCGTCACTCGCTGAAAAATCCAGATTGCCCTGCGGCGGTGGATGGCTTGAAGTCCCCGCGTGCGATACGAACCCATTTGCCCGCAGTTTTTTGTCCGCAACCGCGAGAACCTCCGCAGCTTGCTGAAGCCGAACAGCATGGTGATCGTCCTGGCGAATGACATTTACCCGACGAACGCGGACGGGACGATGGCTTTTAAACAGAACAACGACCTCTTCTATCTCACCGGCGTGGATCAGGAGGAAACGACGCTGGTGCTCATGCCGAATGCGGTCGATCCCAAGGAGCGGGAAATTCTGTTCGTGAAGGAGACCAGTGAGTTGATCGCGGTCTGGGAGGGGGAGAAGCTCACCAAGGAACAGGCGCGCGCGGCGACGGGGATCGAGCGCATCGAATGGTCGCATGGTTTTGAGGGCGTTCTGCAGCGGATGGTGCCGCAGGTGGAGCATGTTTACCTGACGACTAACGAGCATCTGCGGGCGAGTGTGGTGGTGGAAACCCGCAACGCGCGGTTCATCAAGGACTGCCAAGCGCGTTATCCGCTGCACCGTTACGAGCGGCTGGCACCTTTGCTTCATCGCTTGCGAATGACCAAGGATGGGGAGGAAATCAAGATGCTCCAGCGGGCCTGCGACATCACGGAGGCGGGGTTCCGGCGGGTGCTGGGATTCGTCAAGCCGGGAGTGGGCGAGTGGGAAATCGAGGCGGAGTTGCTGCACGAATTCGTCCGCCGCGGCTCGCGGGGGTTTGCCTACTCGCCGATCATCGGCACCGGCAAAAACGCCTGTGTGCTTCACTACGTGGAGAACGACAAGGTTTGCAAGGACGGGGACATGGTGCTAATGGACGTGGCCGCCGAATATGTGGGATGGGCCTCCGATCTAACGCGCACGGTGCCGGTGAACGGGAAATTCACCAAGCGTCAGCGGGCTGTTTACGACGCGGTGTTGCGGGTTTTCTGCGGTGCAAATGAGATTCTCCGCCCCGGCAACACGCCGATGGAATATCAGAAACAAGTCATCGAGCTGATGGAGCGCGAGCTCGTCGGGCTGGGATTGTTCACCGCCAGAGAGGCCCGCGAGCAGGGTCCGGATAAGGCGCTGGTAAAGAAATATTTCATGCACGGCACCTCGCACCATCTCGGCCTCGATGTGCATGACGTGAGCCCGCCGCATGAGGCATTCGCGGAGGGAATGGTCTTCACGATCGAGCCGGGGATTTACATCCGCGAGGAAGCGCTTGGCGTGCGCTTGGAAAATGATTTCGTGATCGGCAAGGACACGAATTTCGACCTGATGGGCAAGATCCCGATCGAAGCCGATGAAATCGAAGCGTTGATGCGCGGGTGAGGAGGGAGGGCTTGGGATTGTCCACTCTGGAATGCGGCACAAGCGGCAGGAATTTGGACAATTACTTTTGGTAAACGGGCTAGTGAGTCATCGGGCTCTCGCCGGAGGCTTCGCCGAGGTGGGCGAGGTGCTGGGGCAGGAATTTCTTGAAGCGAGTCTTGTCGATGGCCTTCATATAAGCTTCCTCGGGCGAGATCATGCCTTCGCGGAGTTTCGACCAGATCGATTCGTCCATGAATTGCATGCCGTCGTTTTTGCCGCCGGTGATGACATCGTAGAGTTTTTGGGTGGCACCCTCGCGGATGATGGCGGCGACGGCGGGGGTGGCGAACATGATTTCGTGCACGGCGGTCCGGCCGGGTTTGTCAATGCGCTTGCAAAGGAGCTGGGCGACGACGCCGCGCAGCGAGGCGGCGAGCATGGTGCGGACTTGGGATTGCTGGTTGGCGGGGAAGACGTCGATGATCCGGTCCACGGTCTTGCGGGCGTTGTTCGTGTGGAGCGTGCCGAAGACGAGCAAGCCGGTTTCCGCCGCCGTTAGGGCGAGCGAGATGGTTTCCAAATCGCGCATTTCTCCGACGAGGACGATGTCCGAGTCCTCCCGCAGCGCGGCGCGGAGGCCGTCGGCGAAGGAGGGTGTCTGGATTGGCACTTCACGCTGGGTGATGATGGAGCGCTTGTTGCGGTGGACGAATTCGATAGGTTCTTCCACCGTGATGATGTGGCGGTTGAAGTTGATGTTGATGTAGTCGAGCAGGGCGGCGAGCGTGGTAGATTTGCCGGAGCCGGTGGGGCCGGTGACGAGAACAAGGCCGGCGCGCATGTGGCCGAATTCTTTGACGACTTCCGGCACGCCGAGGCTTTCGAGCGAGGCGATTTCGGTGGGAATTAAACGGAAGACGGCGGCGAGGCCGTTTTGCTGCTTCAGGTAGTTGCAGCGAAAGCGCGAGTTTTCGTCCATTTCGTAGGCGAAGTCGAGATCGCCCTCTTCGAGGTAGCGCTGGAAGGCCTTGGCGTCACAAATTTCGGCGAGAAGCATCCTGAAGCTTTCTCCGTGCAGGATTTCTTGGTCGGGGATGTTGACGACTGCGCCGTGGACGCGGATTTTGGGCACTTGGCCTTCGGATAAGTGGAGGTCCGAGCCTTTGCTGGCGATGAGGTAGCGGAAAAAATTATCGATTTTAGCCATGGAGAAAAAGGAGGCGTTTTGAGTTTGTCGAGTGCCTATCAGGATTCAAAGAACGCCTTCATCTGGTTCTTGTCATCCGAGCGGAACAGCGTTTCATCCTTGGAAATGAGGCCCTGCACGTAGAGTTGGCGAAGCGATTCGTCCATGGTGATCATGCCGACGTTCTTGCCGGTCTGCATGACGCCGGGCAGCATGAAGGTTTTGCCCTCGCGGATGCAGTTGGAGACGGCGGGGGTGTTGACGAGGAGTTCGAGGGCGAGGACACGGCCGTTGCCGTCGGCGCGGGGGACGAGCTGCTGGGAAAGGATGCCGCGGAGCGATTCGGAAACCATGATGCGAATCTGCTCGCGCTGGTCGGTGGGGAACACGTCGAGCACTCGGTCGAGGGTCCGCGGGGCGTTGCCGGTGTGGAGGGTGCCGAGCACCAAGTGGCCGGTTTCCGCAGCGGTGAGGGCAAGCTGGATGGTCTCGAGGTCGCGCATTTCCCCGACCATGATGACGTCTGGGTCTTCACGGAGCGCGCCACGAAGGGCGCGGGCAAAGGAGTCGGTGTGCTTGTGGACTTCGCGTTGGTTGACGTGGCAGCCTTTGGATTCGAAGACGTATTCGATCGGGTCTTCAAGTGTGAGGATGTGGTCCTCGCGGTCGCGGTTGATGAAATCGACGAGGGCGGCGAGGGTGGTGGACTTGCCGGAGCCGACGGCACCGGTGACCAAGACTAGTCCGTTTTGATAGCGGGTGAGCGGCAGGATGTGCTCAAGCGGCAGGCCGATCTCTTCGATGGATTTGATCTTGTCGTTGATGATGCGGAAGGCCATGTCGTAGCCGAGACGTTGCTTGACGACGGAGGCACGGTAGCGGCCGTTGGGCGCGGAGTAGGCGAAGTCGATGTCGCCTTGTTTTTGAAGGCGGTCCCATTCCTTTTGGCTGAGGAAAGAGCGGACAAGGCGCTCGGTGTCTTCAGGCGTCAGGGGATCATGATCGTTCCAAATCGGGGAAAGCTGCCCGAAACGTCGCCATGCAGGGGGGTAAGCCGTGGGAAGGTGGAGATCCGAGCAATCATAATCGCGCCCGAGTTGGAGGTATTGATCGACGTGATCGAGAACCTGATGTGCAGACATGTAAGGGTTTATAAAGGTTTAGGTGATGACTGAGTGGAGGATGTCGCCGGGGTGCGTGACTGGCCGGTTAGGTAGCTTTTGACTTGGTCGGTGAGCCAGATTTTTGCCATCGGGCGGACGGCGGTCAAGGTGAGACCGAGTAGGGTGAGCGGCACGCTCCGGTGTTTTTTTTCCGCAGGGCGGGGTCTGAGGCGGAGAAGTAAGCTGGCAGCGAGTCCGGATGCTAATGAGCCGAGCAGCCAACCCGCCGGGTGTTCCTTCAAGGAGCCGCGGATTCTCGCGGGGACGTCCAGCCGTTGCTTGAGTAAAACGGCCTCGTGCCCCAAGACGGAGCGGGCGGTTTCGCCGAGGCGGATCAGTCGTTCGATTTCTTGGTCTTTTGGAAGTTTTCGATCCATTCTCGGTCCTTTTGAAATTCAGCGCGGGTGATGGGAAATGCGGTGGCTGTCGAGGGTTTGGCCCGGCGGGCGAGGATAATGCCGCCCAAAAGATGCAGGGCGGCGACGCCGATGGCAACTTGGTCCCATGCCAGCTCGGTGGATTTCGCAATTATGGAAACCCCTCCCGCCAGCAAGAGGGCCCATGCAAAAATAGAGCATCCGACTGCGGCGGCAAGCGCCGAGCCGCGTTTGGCCGCTTCGTTGGCGGCATCTTTCGCCTCCAGCTCGATGAGGTTCAGCCGGGTTGCGATCAAGGACATCAAGGCCTCGCGCCAATTGGCGGGGAGGCGATCTTGGGGCGGCGACTCGGGTTTGGCAGCTTCTACGGAAGGAGCCGACGCGATGTCAGATGAAGAATTCATGAGACTGGATGTAAACTCACCTGACGGGAGGCTCCGGTTCTCAGCGGCGGACGATGAGGCCAATCAAAAATCCCGCGCCGAGGGCGCTCAGCACGCATTTGGTGGGATTTTGGCGGATGTAATCTTCGGCCGTGACGTGGAGTTCCTTGGCTTTCACCCGAGTGTCCTGCCATTGCTCGGTAGCGGATTCTTTGAAATGAAGCGCCTTTTCGGTGGCGGTCGCTTTGAGCTGGCAGGCCCGCTCGGTGGCGGTGTCGCGGAACTGTTGGGCGGACTCGACGGCGCGATCCTTGAGGGCGGCGGCGCGTTCCTCGGCGGTGTGGACGAACTCACGGGCCTTTTCGCCAGCGGCGGCGCGGAGATCGTTTGCAGCTTGCGAAACCGACGGCGTCTGGGTGAAATCTGCTTCCGGGTCGAGAGTGTTAGCGGTGGAAAATGGATTGTTCATGGGGGTTGGTTTTGGTTTGCGGAGGAAACTTCATGATTCATCCGCTTCGGGGAAAAAATAGCGTCTCCCGTTGGCGGGCGCAAGATGTGACTTGAAAAATTATCAATCATTCGCCGCCGTCGATGACCTTGGCTTTGGGCGTTTCCAACAGAATTTTGCTCTCGGTTTCCTGAGGAGCGGTGAACTTGAGGTTTTCCCATTTGGGGTCTTTCAGCGGGCCGGTTCCCCGAAATTGGAACAATCCGGAAAATGGCCGCAGGGGCAAGGTGATCAGTCCAAGCAGGCCGCGGGCATTCATGCGCATGGTCATGTCGAGGGTCCGCTCCTTCAGATCGAGCGAGCCGTCGCCCGTGAAATTGAGCGAAGTGGTGGCGGTTTGGAAGTCGTTGCTGGTGAGGATGCCGTCTAGGATTTTGAAGGTGAAGAACGCACTTTTTGCCCTTTGGAAGCCCGCTCGTTCGTCATTCAACGCGCCGCCGATCAGCGGGGTGAGCGGGCCGAACATCGGGACGGAAAATAGCTCGGCTTTTTCCAGCGCGAGCAATCCCTCGCCGGCCATGGTTTCCACCTTGCCGTCGGTGAGTGAGAAATCAATCCGGCCGGTGACATCGCCCGCGCCTTTGATCTGGAAGCCGTAGGTGGATGCTAGGCCGGGGATGGATAGGTGGGTCCAGCTCAGTTCGCCCTTGAGTTTTCCTCCGCCGAGGTATTCGAAATTTCCGGCCACGGGTCCGTCGAAGGCGTCGAGTTTCAAGTCCGTGATACGGGTTCGTTCGCCGCGGATAGCGACCGCGGCGGTGGGGCGGCCGAGCGTGAGGTTCTCGCCGAGAAACTGATAGTCCGCCGGGTGGTTGGAATTGAAGGTGACATCCAAAGCCGTGCGTCCCTGCGGCGTGACGTCCACCACGCCTGCGCCTTTGAGCTCCGGCGGCTGGTGGAAGCGGTATTGTTCGAGGCTGTCCGCGACTTTCGGCGCGAACAACCGGACCATCGGCGCGGCCCAGAAAGCGCCGCGCACATTCTCGACTTCTACCAGCTTGCGCGGTGCGTCGTAGCGGATGCGGCCGACTTTCGCAGTGCCTTCGGTCGGCCCGTCGAAGGCCTGCTGAAGGGCGTAATCCGAGTAGTTGAAGACCACGGTGCCGTCGTGAAAATCCAGCTCGTCATGGTTGAGTGAAAATTGGCATTTGGCTGAATTTACCGGCACTCCCTTGTAGTTCAGGTTTCTCACCGAGCCGCTGCCGGTGTAAGCCCAGGCAAATTTATTAGTCACGTCGAAGCCTCCCTCAAGTCTGACATCCACGGCCGCGCCCTCGCGCTCGGAGAAATCATTGAGGACGATCCCCAGCGGCTGCTTGACGAAGAACGGGCGATAGACTGGCACCGGCAGGGTGCTGTGCAGCTCCAACCGGACGAGTGGCCACTCGATCATCGCCTTGCCCTTCGCCTCGCCGTCCCGCCGGATCAGCCGCAGATCTCGCAAAAACAAATCGCCGTCCCGCCATGAGAACGTGCCTTCCACCGCATCAAACGGCATGCCGCGCAGCGTCACTGACTCGCAGCGGGTGTGGCCGGTCAGCTTGATTTGCGGCACGTTTTTCTCATTCATTTGGAAATCCCCCTCGGCTTCTATCCGTTGTTTTCCGCTGATTGAAACGTCGTGAAGCGCGGGCAGTCCGAGCCATGCAGTGAGGAGTTGCGGAACCTCCAGCGACGAGGAAACGTCGAAGCGGCCCTCGCGATCCCGCAGATTATAGTCGATGTGTCCCTCAAAAACCCCGCGCGAATCGGTCGCACGGAGCGAGGTGACGGTGAGCACGTCGCCGGCCATGTCCGCTTGGGCAATGACGTTGTCGAGAACGTGGCCGTTTTTCTCCATGCCTCGGATCCGCAAGCTGATTTGGGCCGTGATCGAGGAATGGTCGTTGATGTCCCCCTCGGCGGTGATCTGCAGGGCGGGAGCGTGGTTTCTATCAAAATTCCATTTTTCCAGCTCGTTGATCACTTGCGCGAGCAGGGCGCGGCGTTTGCCCATGCTTGAGTCGTCGGGCGGCTTGCTGCCTTCCTGCTGATAGCCGATGAGGCGGGCGTTGAGGGTGACATCGATTCCTGCGATTTTTCCGTGGGCGTCGCGGATTTCCAGCCGCCGCCCGCCGGGCATGAACACGGTCCCGTTGGCATCGGTGATGTTGAGGGTTTCGGATTCGGGATCGTTCGGGTCCACGGCTAAGACTAAGCGGGCGTCGTCGAGCTGGATTTTTTTGAGGTGGATGATGCCGCGGGCGAGTTTCGTGTTGTCGAAGCTGAGGACGACGCGTTCTAGCCGGGAAAACTCCCGCAGGTGTTCGGCTTCGGAATAAATCCTAACGTCGGTGGCGACGATCCCGCGGAAGACGACGTAGCGCAAACCGCCGAGCTGGAGGTGGACGCCCTGCTTCGCGGCCTCCCGCTCGATGGCGGCGCGCCACGGCTCGGGCAGGCCGGTGTGATTGGCCCACCATAGAATGCCGATGACGCCTAACGTCGCGGCAAGCATCAGCAGGAATGCGAGCGTTCGCAGGTTCCGGGTGAGGTGGAGGCGATACATGCTGAATTTCTGCAGAGCCTAGAGTCGCGGATTGTGAAAAGCAACTCAGGGCACCAAACCCGCCTCGCGGAACGAATAATAAGCCGCCCGCCCCGGCGATGGCCTGCCGATGATGACGTGATCAAGGAAGCAGACTTGCATCAATTTCGCCGCCTCCACCACCTGTCGAGTCACGATTTCGTCCGCGCGGCTGGGGCTAGGATCGCCGGAGGGGTGATTGTGGAGCAAAATAAATCCGTAAGCGCCGCGGGTGATCACCGGGCGGAGAATTTCCCGTGGATGCGCCCTCGAATCGCTGACGGTGCCGACTGAGACGACCGTGGTGGCCACATGCCGCAGGCGGGTGTCGAGCACCGCGACCATGACTTGTTCCTGGGATAAATGCCGGAGCTGCGGTCCGAAGAAGTTGTGGATGAGCTCCGGCGTTTCGAGCGAAACGTCCCGCAGTTGCTCACGGGCGACGCGGGTTCCGAGTTCGAAGGCGGCCGCGAGTTTTGAGGCTTTCGCCAAGCCGAGGCCTTTGATTTTCGAAAGCTCGGCGACTGGCAATCCGCCGAGCGCGGCCATCGAGCCGTATTTCGCGATCAATTCACGCCCGATTTCGATCGCGCTGCGGCCTTTCATGCCGGTGGAAATGAAAAGCGCCATCAGCTCGGCATTGTCCAGTGCGGCGGGGCCAAGCGCGGCGAGTTTTTCTCGCGGCCGCTGGTCGTATGGCATGTCTTGGATGCGCGAACTGAGCGGATCGGTGTCGTTCATTTGAACAAGCTGACGAAATTTCTCAAATTGGCAAGGATTGGAAATCTCGCTGCCATTCGCGTCTGGGCGGGTTTCTAGGGTCCGCGCATGAAAATTTGAGTTTTGCGGGCTAAGGAGCGGCGACCTTATTGTCGCTTCTTCTCTGGGGAACGAGGAAGAGAGGGACAATAAGGTCCCTCCTCCCTATTTCACAAATCCTGATGCGCTCATCTTGGACTGCGGCGAACGGGAAGGTGCCTTCTTCGCCGAGTTTTGAGTTGAGTTCGCGAAATCCGATCAATCCGGGAAGACAATCGCACGGTGGCCGTCGATAATGGTGCGGTCGTGGACGTGGAAGCGGATCCCTTTGGCGAGGGCGATGCGCTCGCAGTGGCGGCCGAGGCGGACGAGGTCGTTGGGGGTGTGGAAGTGTTGCACGCGGTCCACTTCCTGCTCGATGATGGGGCCGGCGTCGAGGTCGGCGGTGACGTAGTGACAGGTGGCACCGATCAATTTCACGCCGCGCTCGTAGGCTTGTTTGTAGGGGTTCGCGCCGATGAAGGCGGGCAGGAAACTGTGATGGATGTTGATGATGCGGCCGGCGAATTCGCGGCAGAAATCGTCTGGCAGGATCTGCATGAAACGGGCGAGGACGATGAGTTCGACGTCTTGCTCGACGATCATTTCGCGGATGCGTGCGAAGCCAGGCTCGCGGTTTTCGCCGTCCATGTCGATTTCATGAAACGGGATTTCCGCCCGCTCGGCGATGGGGCGGCAGTTGGGGCGGTTGCCGATGATGGAGGTGATTTCGATGGGTAGTTCGTCGAGTTCGGCGCGCCAGAGGATTTCGTTGAGGCAGTGGTCGGTTTTGGTGACGAGCACGGCGGTTTTCATGCGGTAAGGGAGGCGGCGGAAGTGCCAGTCCGCTTGCAACGAGCGGCCGAGCGTGCCGAAACCGTCGATGAAATCCTGGGCATCCACGTCGAGATCGGTGGTTTCGATTTCAAGTCGGGCAAAGAATTTGCTGCCGAGTTGGTCGGAAAACTGGGCGAATTCGATGAGGTTACCGCGATGGCTGGCGACGTAGTTGGCGACTTTGGCGACGATGCCGGGTTGGTCGCGACAGCTGAGTTTGAGGATCAATCCGGGACGAGACATGTGGAGGGGACGCTGAGTGAGGAAGATCCGTGCGTCAATCCTCGCTCGTGGTCCACGCGGCGGCGGAGTGCCAAGGCAAGTCGAAGGTCTTGACCTTATGAGGGTTCCCGGCCTATTACCATTGGCAGTGGCGAGATCGATGGTGATTTAGCGACCTTACCATTTTTGAAATCCCGATGTCCCCGCGCGCCTTGCTCATTTCTCTGACTGCTTTGTCGAGTGTCGCGTTTGCGCTGCTTTCTGTGTCTTGCGGTGTCGCGGGTGCGCCGATGCCGCAGCGGAAGACGAATCGAGTTTTGCACCAGTGGCATGACGACGGGGGGGAGGGGAGGGTTTCCATCCGGATCAGCCTCACCGACCAGATCGCCGAATTCAAACGCGGTGAGCGTGAAATCGGTTGGTGCTACGTGGCGACCGGCAAGGAGGGCCACGGCACGGCTCCGGGGGATTACAAGATCACGGAGAAAATCGAGGACAAGTATTCCAATCTCTACGGCTGGTTTGAAGACGAGTTTGGAAATGTGACGAATGGCGACGCCCGCTCCCGCGACCGGGTCCCGGAGGGGATGGTTTACGTGCCAGCACCGATGCCGCACTGGATGCGACTGACTTCGTATGGAGTGGGGATGCACGGCGGCTTGATTCCGGAGCCGGGAAAGCCAGCTTCTCATGGTTGTATCCGTTTGCCGAAGGAGTTCGTGCCGCTACTTTTCGAAGCCGTGGTGGTGGGTACTCCGGTGACGATCACCAACGCGCCGAGCAAGCGCAGTCGCTTGGAAATCGAAAGCCATCCGCCGGATCAAAACATGATTTTCGAGCGTATCAGGGCTGGAAATCCCGAGGGACTCCGGGCGGACGGCAGCGCGGACTCGGTGACTTACCGCAATGGGCTGCCGACCCGCTATGACTGATGCGCCCCGAATGCCGCGCGGGATTACGGCTGAGAGGGGACGTAGAGTTCGGAGCCTTTCGCGAGGACGGTTGCGTCGGTGAGATCGAGTCCGTTGAGGGCGTTTAGTCGTGCGGTGTTGGTGCCGTGTTTGGCGGCGAAGTCTCCATAGGTCATCTCGGCATCGACGGCGATGGGGTGGAGTTTTTTGTCGATGGGGGCGGCAGGAGGTGTTTTTTCGACGGAGGTTTGACCTGTCGCAGCGGCGATCGCGGGAGCAGGAGCGGGGGCGCTCGGTTCTACGGCGGGGGATTTCTTAACCGGCTCGGGAGTTTGAGTTTGGGCAAGTGCCGGGGCAGACGGGGCGTCGGCGCGGAGCTTGATGACTTGGCGCGGACGGAGGGTGGTGGCCTTGACGGTGGGGTTGGCCGCCGCGAGGGCTTCGGCGCTGATGCCGTGTTTCTTGGAAATGCTGGAAAACGTCTCGCCGGGCTGCACCGTGTGGGTTTTGTCGCTGGTCTTGGGGGCTGCGGCTGTGGCGCTGGTCGCGGGGGCGCTGGTGCCTGGGACCTTGAGTTTTTGGCCGGGTTGGATGACGGAAGTGGTTTTCAGATCGTTGGACTTGGCGAGTTTCTCAGGGCTGGTGCCGACTTTGCGGGCAATTTTCTCAAGGCTGTCGCCCGGCTTGACCGTGTAGCTCGCTGCAACGGCCGGCGCGGGATTGGCGATAGTTTGCATTTGAGTGGCTGCCGATAAAATCGGGGCGACGGCGACCTCCTGCTTGCGCGAGCCGTCGCTGTCGGACCGCAGCTTGGTGTTTGCGTCTTCCAACTGGTGGATTTGCCGTTCCTGCTCCTGACACAAAGTGCGAAGTGTTTCCAACTCGGATTTGGCATGCGCGGCGGGGGCGGCAAAAACCATGGAGAGCGTGGTGAATAGCAGGGTTGGTTTCATGATGGGGAGCTTTTTCCAAATTCCTAAATTAAGATCAAGTGAAATAAGGCTTTCTTAACTACTGAGGCTGCTTTCACTTCGACGGAAGGGAATGCAAAAACGGGCGACCCTCGAAAGGACCGCCCGTTGATGTGGGATTGGAAGGACCGGGCAGCCTCAGTTGGCGCGGCCAGTGTAGGAGTTGTCCTCGGTCTTGACGTTGATTTTCTCACCGACGTTGATGAACAACGGCACTTGGACGATCAGGCCGGTTTGCATCACGGCGGGCTTATAAACGTTGTTGGCGGAGTCGCCTTTAACGCCTTCCGAGGATTCGGCCACGGTCATCACCATCGAGAGCGGCAGGTCCACGGCGACAACGATGCCATCGGCGACGAGCAAGTTGTAGAGCTGGCCTTCGATGAGGTAGTTTTTCACGCCTTCGATGAGGTCTTCATAGACGACGGCGTCCTCGTAGGTGTTCGGGTCGAGGAAATGGTAGCCGCTGCTGTCCTTGTAGGAATATTCGTGCGGGGTGCGTTCGAGAACGACGCCCTCGACGCTGTCGTTGGAGGTCATGCGGAGGTTGAAAACCTTTTTGGTCGCGACGCTGCGGATCGACATTTGGACGTAGGAAGCCATCCGTGGCGGCGTCTTGAGCTCGTGGTCGATGACGAGACAGACTTCGTTGTTGTGGCGGACGGCGTGTCCTTTGCGGAGGTTGATGATAGGTGTACTGGCCATGATTTGTGAGCGGGGATAGGCCGGGATAGGCGCTGAGGCAAGCCCGGATTGGTGGAAAAAGAGCGGTTCAGTCTTGCTGCAGTTGGATCCAAGCGGCGAGTTTCAAGTCGTCATCGTCGGCGGCCCAGAGTTGGCGCAGGAAGTCGGCAGGGTGGATGTCGCCATGGTTTTTTAGAAATCTCCGGTCGCCGCCGCAGCCGAACATCATGTCTGGATCGAGCTCGCCGCGGAGTTTCGCGCGGCCCTTGGCGATGAGCCGGGGCAGATAGGGCATGCCTTCCAGTTCGTCGCCGAAGGTCGGCACGTCGTCGCGGGTGAGCACCTTGTCGCTGGGAAGGCGCTTCTGAACGACGATGAAATAATCACGCCGCACCGCAGCGACGAGCAGCGCAGTCGAGATCGATGGCACGCCTTCGCCGCAGAAATCCTCGACGAAGTCGAAAAACTCGCGCGGCTGGCAACCGATGCTGGCTAGGAACGCGAGGTCGTCATGGCTGTAGTAATTTTCGAAATCCGCGTCGCCAGAATTAAAGGCGGCAGCGCAACGGTCGAAGAGGCTGAGAAAGGTGTCGTTCCAAGTCATGATGGTGAGTAGAGCGGAAAATTAGCCTTCCGCATGCTTTTTCTTTTCGCCGGGGGAAATTGCGTCGATCGCGGCGAGCAGGCCTTCATTCGACATCGGCGACTGAAGCGCGTCGAGCGAATCGTCGAGCTGCGCCACCGTGCGGGCACCGATGATGGACGAGGTGACGGCGCGGGAGCGCAATGACCACTGGATGGCGAGGTGATTGAGCGGCATGCCGTGGGCGGCGGCGAGGTCGCCGAGGGCGCGGATTTTTTCCTGTTGGGCAGCGACTTGCTCGACCCGGAGAAATCCCTCGGCGCGGGCGGCGCGGGAGCCTTCGGGGATACCGTCGAGGTATTTCGGGGTGAGCATGCCTTGGGCGAGCGGGCTGAAAACCACACAGCCGATCCCTTCTTCCAAGAGGTAGTCGAGGATGCCTTCGGTTTCCGGCCAGCGGTTGAGAATCGAGTAAGGTGGTTGATAGACGAGGCAGCGGATGCCCATGTCCTTGAGGATTTTAACCGCTTTTTTAAGCCGCTTGAGCGGGTATTTTGAAAGTCCGACGTAGAGCGCCTTGCCGCTGCTGACGGAGGTGGCCAGCGCCGACATCGTTTCCTCCAGCCGGGTGTCCGGGTCCGGGCAGTGCGAGTAGAATACGTCCACGTAATTTTGGCGGAGACGCTTGAGCGACTGGTCGAGCGAGGCGAGCAGATGCTTGCGCGAGCCGTTCTGGCCGTAGGGGCCATTCCACATCTCATGGCCGGCCTTGGTGGTGATGATGAGTTCGTCGCGATGGCAGGCGAAGTCCTCCACCAGGATGCGCCCGACGTTTTCCTCGGCCGATCCCGGAGGCGGGCCGTAGTTGTTGGCGAGGTCGAAGTGGGTCACCCCGCGGTCGAAGGCGCGACGCATGATGCGGCGGGCTTCTTGGAAATCATCGACGTGGCCGAAATTGTGCCAGAAGCCCAGAGAAATGGCCGGGAGCAAAAGTCCGGAATCGCCGCAACGCCGGTATGGCATGCGGCCGTCGTAGCGCGCCGAATCAAACATGCTCAGTTTTTCACCTCGGCTTGATAGTCGCCAAGCGCCCACTGGGTGCCTGCCAAGTAGTGGGCGAGTACCTTGGAATTCCAGTAAATTTCGTGGTTGTGGCCGAGCGAGCAATAAAACACGCGGCCTTTTTCCCAGTGTCTCGCCCATGCGACGCCGAAGTCGTTGTCCGTGCGCTTGATGCCATTGACCTTCATGTCGGATTTTTCGGTGTCCAAGCGAAGAAGCATGTGAACGGCTTTCGAATCGTAAGGCGCCTTGAGTTGGTAAATTTCCTCGGGGAATTCAACATTCTCTCCGTTGAACATCGCCACGAGCGGATGCTTTTCCTGGCCGGGCTCGACCTTGATGCTGACCATCGTATTGGCTCCCCAAGGATGGCCGTCGAAGCAGCCGTTGATCATTTTGCCATACTCAGGCCAGTCGTAGAAGGTGTCGGTCGCGGCGTGAATGCCGATGAATCCGCGGCCGGATTTTATGAAATTCATGAGGTTCGCCTTGATCCGGAGTTCCCGCTCGGTGGCGGTTTTTTTGTCCTCCTCGGACATCGCCTTAAATTCCGCCGCGTTGGGCGAAAAGACGTTCATCGTCGTGCTGAGGAAGCAGACGGCGTCGAATTTTTTGAGGGCGTCGATCTCGAAATTCGCGAGATCATCGCTGACGACCGTCTCGAAGGCGCCGGTTTTTTTGCCCATTTCGGTGAAGGCGAGTTTGCCGGTGGCGATTGACGCGTGGCGGAAGCCGTTGGTTTTCGAAAAAACGAGCACAGTGCGCGCTTTTTTGGGTTTCGCGAAGGGTTTTTCGGGCAAGGCCGCAGAGATTTTTTCGAGGCTGCCGGGAGGCGCTTGTTCGCCGGTGGGATTTTGAGCCACGACGAAAAGCGCCAGCGCGCTGACCAAAATGGATGGGATGATTGCTTTCATGATTTCAAGAGGAGTTCTTGCGAAATCCCTTCACTGGGCAATCCTGAAATTTGCCAAATGAGAATTCCGTGTCGCCCGGAGCGATTCAGGGTTGAGTCTTTACCGGGATTCCGCGAAAACCCCCGCGGATGAGAATTTTGGTAGTTGGCAAAGGCGGGCGCGAACACGCGCTGGTAAGGGCTCTGGCGGAATCGCCGGGAAACCCCGAGTTGTTTTGTTTTCCCGGCAGTGACGCGATTTTTGAAATCGCTAAGCCGGTCGATGCGAATGGCTTGGAATCACTGGTCGCGTGGATGAAATCCAACGCCATCGACCTCTGCGTCGCGGGCGAGGAAAGCTATCTCGTGAAAGGCGAGGGCTTGGCAAATCTTTGCGAGAAAAACGGCATCCCTTGCTGGGGACCGCCGAAGGAATCCGCGCAACTCGAAGCCAGTAAGGAGTTTGCGAAGGAATTCCTCGTGAGAAATGGCATCCCGACCGCCCGCGCCACAGCCACGGACACGATGGAGGAAGCGGTCGCCGCCATCGCCGGGGAATACCCGACAGTACTGAAATTCGACGGCCTCGCCGCCGGAAAAGGCGTCGCGGTCTGCCCGGACGAGGCATCCGCGATGAGTTTCCTCGACGATGTTTTCACACAGCGCCGCTTCGGCCCCGGACGGGTGCTCGTCGAGCAATGCCTGACCGGCCCGGAAGTCTCGGTTTTCGCCGCGATCATCGACGACCAATACCTCATTTTCACCCCGGCCCGCGATTACAAGCGCGCCCAAGACGGCGACCTCGGCCCGAACACCGGCGGCATGGGAGCCGTCGCCAGCCGTCAGCTCGTGTCGCAGGAAATCCTCGCGCAGATCGAAAAGGAAATCGTCAGCCCAACCGTGGACGGACTCCGCCGCGAAAGTCTGCCCTATCGCGGCTTCCTTTATTTCGGCATCATGCTCACCCCGACCGGGCCGCAGGTGATTGAGTACAACTGCCGCTTCGGCGACCCGGAATGCCAAGCGGTGATGCCGCTGGTGGAAGGCAATCTCGCCGCCTTCTGCCTCGCCGGTGCCAATGGCGAACTTCGCGCCGATCTCATCAGTTTCAACGACGGCTGGAGCGTCTGCGTCATCCTCGCCTCCGCCGGCTACCCGGAAAGCTCGCGCAATGGCGACACCATTTCCGGTCTCGGAAGCATCACCGCCGCCCGAGTCTATCATTCCGGCACCAAGCGAACTGCTGACGGAAATTGGGAAACTCACGGTGGCCGCGTGCTGGCGGTCGTTTCTGGCGGAGAAACCCGCGAGGACGCCGTCGCCGCCGCCCACGCCGCCGCCGATCTCGTCACCTTCGACGGCTTGCAACGCCGCCGCGACATCGGTCTGAGGAGCTTCTGAATTTTCGGCACGCCCCGCCCTATTTTCGCCATGAACCGACTGCACTCTTCCTACCACAACCTTGGTTCCTGGAAGCTCGTGCGGGAACAAAAGGGGGCAAAACTGCATATCGTTTACAATGCCAAATCGACTTACATTGGCGCGGCAGTCCTTTTCGCGCTCTGCACCCTGTTCGCATGGCTTCTGTATCGCTATCTTCCTGACACATCGGGAAAATCCATCGCTCTGACAATCATCGGCGCGACGGGTGTCCTCACCCCCGGCATCATGGCTGGATACGCCATGAGCCAGACCGGCAAAAAACCTCTCCTCACTTATATCCCTGCGGAAGATTTGCTCATCGTCCGTGAACCTGCTGCCGAAATTCACGGCGCTTACCAACGCGTCTCATTTTCCTCTGAACATTTTAAAGAGCATTCTGATCACTATTTCGAATTCAACATCGTGATCGATGGGGAACGGAGAAAATTCCTGAGCTCTATTGCAAACAGCTTCAAACGCCTCTCCCGCGATCTCGGAGAAATGGGCTTTTATGTCTCCGAAAACGTCATCAAACTCTGAACTTCCGTTTCTCATGCCCCACACCCTCACCCCAGAAGACATCGCCGCCGGCGTGGAGCGCCTTGCCCGCGCGATCCGCGAGAAAAATAGTAGCCACGCCATCGCCCTCGTTGGCATCCGCAGCCGCGGCGATGAGGTGGCTGAACGAGTTTTAACGCTGCTTTCCGAGGAGGACGGCTGGGATCTCTCCTTCGGCGTGCTCGATATTTCGCTCTACCGCGACGATTTCGAGCACCTCCACGAAAACCCCGCCATCCAAGAAAGCGACATTCCATTCAGCGTGGACGGCGCGCACATCATTCTTGTGGACGACGTGCTTTTCACGGGCCGCACCATCCGCGCCGCGCTTGACGCGCTTTCCGATTACGGTCGCCCCGCCAAGGTCGAGCTGGCCGTGCTCATCGACCGCGGCCACCGAGAAATGCCGATCCAGCCCGACTATGTCGGGATCGCCCTCGACACCCGCCGCCACGACCATGTATTGGTATCCCTAGAAGGGACAGACGGCGTGGATCAAATCCAAATCGTCGCAAAGGAAAAACCATGAGTCTCCTGCCGCAGCACAAAAAATCCGCCGAGGAAATCGCCAAACTCCGCGAAACCCTCGGCGTTCATGACCCATCGCCGGATGAGGAGAAATCCCAAGCTGCCGCGCCGCCACCCGCCGAGAAATCCCACGCGCCCAAGCCGGTACACTCGCTCAAGCGCTCCGAGCGCACGCCGGTGCTCGCCGTCGAGGCGGAGGAACCGGAGTCGGCCGTCATCCCCAAGCCTCGCGAACCCAAGCACGTTCGCTCGCTCCGCAAATCCGAGCAAATTCCGCTTTTAGCGGTTCACCTGCCTGCGCGGGATTCCTCACTGCCGATTCACCGCCACAGCGCCGAGGAAATCCAACAGATCCGGCGACAGGAAACCCTCGCAGCTCCCGTTAGCCATTTGCTCGCCCGGAGAGCCCACCCGGCGCTGGTCATTCCCGGCTATCTTTTCGCCATTGCTGCGGCCGTCGGCTATCATTTCTACGATCTCCAAATCTCCATCACCGCCGCCTGCGTGGGGATCGCGCTGCTCTTCGCCGCCTTCATTTACCTCAAAAAACCGCTCTCGCTCCATCACGCCGCCTTCATCGCCGTGATGTCCCTGTTCGTCATCGTTTTCGGCGCGCTCCACTACTTTCCCCAACTCCGGCATGGCACGTAAAGACCTACTCGACATCTCAGCACTCGACCGTGAGGAAATCGAACACCTCCTGGATCAATCCATTCCCTTCAAAGAACTCTTCACCCGCTCGGTGAAAAAAGTCCCCGCTCTCAAGGGGAAATCCGTGCTCATGCTCTTTTACGAGCCAAGCACCCGCACCCATTCCTCCTTCGAAGTCGCCGCCAAACGCCTCTCCGCCGATGTCATCAACTTCGACGTCGCCCAATCCTCCATCACCAAGGGCGAGTCCGTCCGCGAAACCGTCGAGACGCTCCAAGCGATGCGCACCGACTACATCATCGTCCGCCACAAAGCCTCTGGCCTGCCCGGCACCATCGCCCGCCTCACCAAAGCCTCCGTCATCAATGCCGGCGACGGCGCGCACGCTCACCCCACCCAAGCGCTGCTAGACGCCTTCACCATCAAGGAAAAATTCCCCGATCCCACAGGCAGAAAAGTCCTCATCGTCGGCGATATTCTCCATTCCCGCGTCGCCCGTTCCACCAGCACCATCCTGAAAAAACTCGGTGTCGATGTCGCCTACCTCGGCCCCGGCTCGCTGGTCCCACGCAGTGGCCCGGAGAACATCCGCCGCTTCACCGACTACAAAGAAGCCATGGCTTGGTGTCCGGACGTCGTCTATTTGCTCCGCGTCCAGATGGAGCGCCAAGACGTCCAATATTTCCCCAGTATCCGCGAATATCACAAGCTCTACGGCATCACCGACGCCCGCCTTGAGGAAATCCGCAAGCGCGGCCTCTACATCATGCACCCCGGCCCGGTGAATCGCGGCGTCGAACTCTGCGACGCCGTCATGGACTACGAACGCAGCCTCATCAACGACCAGGTCGAAAACGGCATCGCCGTGAGAATGGCCGTGCTCTACTGGCTCAAGCCGGGGTCCGTGGGCTGACTGCCATCTTGAAATTTCCGCACCTCCAGCTAATGTTCCTCCATGACCGCCATCGCAGAACGACTTTTTGAAACCGCCATGGCTCTAGGTGATGACGAGCGCGTCGCCTTGGCGGAAAGGCTGCTTGAGAGCGTCCAAGACGATCCCGAGATTTTCGCCGAGCAGCTTGAAATTGCCCGGCGACGCTTTGCCGAAATCGAATCAGGCTTGGTAAAATCGATTCCCGGCGATGAGGTTTTCCGCAGGGTTCGTGAAGCCCTATCTGAAAAAAGACGCGGCGCATGAATTTTCGATTTCACCCCGAAGCCTACGATGAATTTCTCCTGGCGGCCTCGTGGTATGAGGATCAGGAAGCAGGGTTGGGAGACGATTTCGTTTCTGAAATTAACCGTGCTGTTGCAACCATCGTATCCGATCCATTGAGATTTCGTGTGGTTGACGGACCGGATCGCATCTGCCACGCACAACGGTTTCCATACTCCATTTTCTATCGCTACGATCCCCTGACCACCTCGGTTTTGATTACCACTGTCTTTCATCAAAGTCGTCGCCCTAGAGCCTGGAAACCCCGGCATTTTGATTCCAACGATCTCATTTAAACTCATGACACTCCTCATCCAAAACGCCCGCATCGCCTCCGAGAACTCCCCTGATCTCGTCTCCGGCGACGTCCTCATCTCCGACGGAAAAATCCAAAAAATTGGCCAAAACCTCACCGCACCCGAAGGCGCACGCGTCATCGATGCGAAGGGAAAAATCCTCGCGCCCGGCATGTTCGACGCCCACGTCCATTTCCGCGAGCCCGGCTTCGAGGCGAAGGAAACCATCGCCAGCGGCACCGAGGCCGCGATCAACGGCGGCATCACCGGCGTGGTCATGATGCCGAACACCCGCCCGGCCATCGACTCCGCCACCGTGGTCGCCAACGTTCTAGACATCGCCAAGCGCACCGCCCGCATCCCGGTTTACACGTCCGGTTGCGTCACCAAGGACCGTCACGGCAAGGAACTTGCGGGCATCGATGGTATGCGCAATCTCGGCGTAGTCATGCTTACCGACGACGGCGACACCACCGGTGATCCGGCCGTGCTGCTCCGCGCCATGCAATACGCCACCGAGTTCGGCATGTTTTTCGCCAGCCACTGCGAGGTGCCAGAACTCGCCGGTCCGCGCGCGCTCAACGAGGGAGTCGTCAGCTACCGCCTCGGCATCAAAGGTTCGCCCGCCTGCGCCGAGGAAATCATCATCGACCGTGACATCCGCCTCGCCCACGCCGCCGGGGCGCACATCCACATCCAGCACGTCTCCAGCAAGCTCGGCATGGAAACCATCCGTTGGTGGAAATCCCGCGGCGACGTGAAGGTCACCGCCGAGGTTTCTCCTCACCACTTATTGTTCTGCGACGAAGACATCGGCGACTTCGATACTAACTATAAAATGAACCCGCCGCTCCGCACCAAGGCGGATAACGAAGGTTTGCTCCAAGGCCTCATCGACGGCGTTTTCGATCTCATCGCCACCGATCATGCACCGCACACACCGTTTGAGAAATCCCAAGATTTCGTCAGCGCGCCCAACGGGATCACCGGCATGGATACTGCGCTGGTCTCGCTTTATCACCATTTCGTAGCCACCGGCAAATTCGGCTGGGATCTCATCGTCAATCGCTATTCCGCCGAACCCCGCCGCCTGATGGGTCTGCCCGTCGTCTCCATCGAAGTCGGCCAGCCCGCCGATTTCATCCTCTTCGACACCGAGGCCGAAACGACTTTCAGCAAGGAGTTCATGAAATCCAAATCCCAGAACACGCCGTTTATCGACCAAACGCTCAAAGGCCGCGTGGATCTCGTCGTGCTCGGCACGGAAATCCTGCTGGAGCGCTGATCGGCCCATTTCTCCTAGACAAAATACCCACCTCCCGACACAAGCACCGCCATGAAAAAAACATTTCCCCTCACCGCGCCGAATCACCAACCGGCGCGGGTGATCGAACAAATCAAGAGCGACATCCGGAAATATCTCAAGCGCGAGCGCAAGAAGTCGCTGCCGGAAGGCGTGGATTTCTGGGACTTCAACTGCAAGGTTGGCATCGGCGAGGCCGCTCCGGCAAGCAAGCACGCCGAGGAACTCACTGCGGCAATCGATCTGGCGGCCGCGAGCGAAAGTGCCTCGGTTTACATCGAGATCCTCGCGACTCCCGGCCACCGCAAGAGCAAGGACGCGGGCTGATTCGGGAGTGGCATGTTACGCGTCATCATTTTAACGCTTAAAACAAGAATAACCTTTTGATTTTAAATGTTTCATTCGCGTTAGTTTGTGTCCAGTCACGCTTAAAAAAGCTTATCCTGACCGCATTGGGCGGCCCTAGCCCGGATTTGATCAGGTGAGAGACGCCTCCGCCACGGTCTGTCTATGAATTTTCAGGCGCTGTGCGATTTTATCCAGCTTGATTCCTTTGGCATCTTTGATTTTGTCATGTTGTGTGAGGATTTTGAAAAACCGGTAGAAAGGGGCTTGCCAATTGTGAATCCGACGCCGCAATCTTTGGGCGAACATTTCCCCGATTGAAAACATGTCCGAACTTCTTGAAAATGACGATCTCGCCGGTGCATTGAAAAAATGCCCGGAGTGGGACTATGAAAAAAAAGCCATCACCCGGAC
>JBEGUC010000035.1:0-23484 GCA_041179105.1 Verrucomicrobiota bacterium
CGCACCGCGCTCCGCTCCTACGGCTCGATGTCATACGCCGGCCTCTTGTCCTTCATCTACGCCAAGGTCAGCGCCAACGACCCGCGAGTGGTCGCCGTCAAGGAATGGCTCGGCAAAAACTACACCCTCGCCGAAAACCCCGGCATGGGCACCCAAGGCATTTACTATTATTATCAAACTATGTCCAAGGCACTCACCGCCGCCAACGTGGACAACCTCAAACTCGCCGACGGCACCGAAGCCGACTGGCGCAACGACCTCGGCCACAAGATCCTCGCCGCCCAGCGCGAAAACGGCTCATGGCTCAACGACAACGGCCGCTGGATGGAGTCCAACCCCGTCCTCGTCACCGCCTACACCGTGCTCTCGCTGGAGGGAATCTACGACTCGATCCCGGAATAGTCCAACCGTCGCGACCGAAGGACAGGGGTGAAGCCAATGCGAGGAGAAAGACTCGGACTGCTCCGACATGTCGGAGCAGTCCACACCGTAGCGACGCTTGAACGTCGGTTCGGATTGCGATATCAAATGATCCGCACCGTCCAATCCGACGAGCTTTCCCCCTGGGACTAACATGAAGGCAGTCTTCCTCATTCTCTCCGTTTCGCTTATTGGCCTCCATGCCGATGTCATCGAAGAATCCATCAAATCCGCCGGGGTAAAATTCCGAGTGGTCCGGCTTGACCCCAAACAGGTGCAAATTGCTTGGAACGATGAAAAGGGCCAACCATACCGCAGCTTCGACCGGGTGCAGGCGGCGTTCGCGAAACAAGGCAAGTCAGTGAAATTCCTCATGAACGCCGGCATCTTCGAGCCCGGTGGCATTCCCAGCGGTTTGCACATCGAAGGAGGAAAAACCCTCCACCCCCTCAATCTAGCGGACGCACCGGGAAACTTTTTCCTCAAGCCGAACGGCGTCTGCACTTTCAGCGGGGGAGCTCCCTTCATCGGAACCTGCCCCGCCTGGCAGAAGCAATCCATCGGCAAGGAATCCTGGGCCATTCAGTCCGGCCCTCTGCTTCTCATCGATGGCGAGCGCCACCCGGCGTTCACCGAAAATTCGCAAAACAAACTCCACCGCAACGGCGTCGGGGTGAATGACCAGAAACAACTGGTTTTCGCCATCACCGAAAAAGGACAGATGGTCAATTTATGGGACTTTGCAGGACTGTTTATCAAGCTCGGCTGTAAGGATGCGCTGTTTCTCGACGGCGACATTTCGCAAATGGCGGTGAATCCGGACAAGCCGATTTCCAGCAATCAGTTTGGAGCGATGTTTCTCATCGCCGATTAATTTCATGACCACACCCCGCCGCATGTTGGAGCAGCATCACTCGATGCTCCCCTCGTCCCACCAACACGGAAAGCGCGTTGAATTAAACAATTTTTGAGGAGACAAAACCATCTTTCCCGTAGTTCAATCACTCCGCATCGTTAATCACCAACACTTTCCCTATCCCCATGGCCACCATCACCAAACGCGAACTCGTCATCAAAATCACCGATCAACTCGGCACCAAGGGATTCGAAATCACCCAGCAGGACGTCCATGAAGTCGTCCAAACCCTCATCGATGAAATCACCGACTCGCTTGCCCATGGCGACTCCGTCGTGATGCGGAATTTCGGAGCCTTTCAAGTTCGCGAAATGAAAGCCAAAATCGGCCGCAACCCGAAAGATCCGGCCAAGGACGTGCCCATCCCTGCCCGGGCCGCCGTGAAATTCAAGCCCGGCAAAGAGATGAAGGAAAAGGTCGCCACCACCCTCCAAGTCATCCGCGACCGCAAATCGTGAGTTTCAGCTTTTTTAAAAACCCGCCGCTCCGCCTCCCCACCACCTGCGGCGTGGCGGTTTTTGTTTTCACCTCCTGCTTCTCACGCCCCGGCGGCCACGACGGCTATCAGACCCGCTCCTACACCGTGCGCGGCCAGCACTATCAACCGATGAGCGTCGATGCGGCGCTCGACTACGAAGAAACCGGCACCTGCTCGTGGTATAACGAATCCTCCTTCTTCGGCCTCAAGCGCGGCAACACCTCGCTCGGCGAAAAAGTCATGCCATGGCACATCACCGGTGCCCACAAAACCCTTCCCCTGCCCTGCCTCGTCAAAGTCACCAATCTGGAGAATGGCAAATCACTCAAAGTTCGCATCAACGACCGCGGACCTTTTATCGGAAACCGCATTCTCGACCTCACGCCCCGCGCCGCCAAAAAACTCGGCTTCCGCGAGGACGGCCTCACCGAGACTCACATCAAGGTCATTTCCGTCGGAGACGGCTCCTACAAACGCAAAAAACGCGGCTGGTTCTTCTAATCTATTTCCTTATGTCCAACTCCCCTGAAATTCGCGTCTTCGCCCCCGCCACGGTGGCCAACGTCGCCTGCGGTTATGACGTCCTCGGTTTCGCCATCGACTCCCCCGGTGATGAAATCGTCGTGCGCTTCAGCGACAAGCCCGGCCTGCACATCACCCAGATCACCGGCGACAACGGAAAACTCCCGAAAAATCCGACCCAAAACTGCGCTGGCGTCGCCGCGCTTGATTTACTCAAGCACCTCGGCATGTCCGACCGCGGCATCGAGATGGAAATCCACAAGAAAATGCCCTTCGGCTCCGGCCTCGGCTCCTCGTCCGCCTCGTCCGTCGCCGGCGCTTTCGCCGTGAACCAACTCATCGGCAACCCGCTCAGCAAAAAACAACTGCTGCCCTTCGCCATGGCCGGCGAGGCCTCCGCCGACGGCGCGTGGCACGCCGACAACGTCGCACCCTGCCTGTTCGGCGGCATTGTTTTCATTCGCTCTAACGACGAACTCGACTTCGCACAGATCCCCGCGCCCAAAAACCTTTGGGCCGCCGTCGTCCACCCGGACATCGAAATTCTCACCAAAGTCGCGCGCGAAATCCTGCCCAAAGAAATCCCGCTCGAAAACGCCACCCAGCAGATCGGCAACCTCGGCGGCCTGCTCTGCGGACTCATCCAGGAAGATTACGGCCTGATTTCCCGATCCATCCACGATGTCATCGCCGAGCCGCGCCGCCAGAAACTCATCCCAGATTTCTACAAAGCCAAGCGCGCCGCCCTCTCTGCCGGAGCCCTCGGCTTCTCCATCTCCGGTGCCGGCCCCTCGGTCTTCGCCCTTTGCGAAGGCGAGGAAATCGCCCGCAAAGTCGCCGACGCCGTCAGCAAGGTCTTCTCCGCGATCCCCATCGAAAACCAGAGCTACATCTCGCGGATCAACCCGCGCGGCGTGCATATCATCGAGTAATCCGTTCCTAAAATCGCAAATCAGCCCTTCTGCGAATGCTCCAGCGCTGCGGCGACGAAGCCCGCGAAGAGCGGGTGCGGGTGATTCGGCTTGGACTGGAATTCGGGATGGAATTGCGCGCCAATGTAAAACGGGTGCTCTGGCAGCTCGACGATTTCGACGAGGCCCTCTTCCGCAGAGACAGAGGAAATCACTAAGCCAGCGTCCTGCAGGCGGTCCTGGTAGTCGGAGTTGAACTCATACCGGTGGCGATGGCGCTCGTGAATGCGATCCACGTTTCCATAGAGATCGGCAGCCTTGGTGCCGGTGAAGAGGATGGATTCCGAGGAACCGAGGCGCATGGTGGCTCCCATGTCTTCGACACCTTTTTGCTCTTCCTGCAAACAAATGACCGGGTGCTTGGTCGTCTTGTCGAACTCAGTGGAGTTCGCGCCTTCCAGGTCGCAGACGTTACGGGCGTATTCGATGGTGGCGATTTGCATGCCGAGGCAAATGCCAAAATACGGGATCTTGTTTTCGCGGGCGTATTTGGCGGCGAGGATCTTTCCCTCCGTGCCGCGGTCGCCGAAACCACCGGGGACGAGGATGCCATCGACATCGCCGATGACTGACTTCGCGCCGTGATCCTCGATCGCCTCCGCCTCCACGCGGATAATTTGGACCTTGGTGTCGTGATGCGCGCCAGCGTGGATGAGCGATTCGTAAATGGATTTATACGCGTCCTGAAGTTCGATGTATTTGCCGGCAACGGCGATGGTGACTTTGTGCTTCGGATGGATAACGCGCTGGACGAAGCGCTCCCAATCTTCCAGCGCGGGCGACGGCGTGTGGCCGAGGCCGATTTTATCGACCACTAGGCGATCAATCTTGTCGCGGCGGAGGTCGAGCGGGCATTCGTAAATCGTGTGCGCCACGTCGCGGAAGGCGACGACGTTCTTGCGCTCGACGTTGCAGAACATCGCGATTTTCTTGCGGTTATCCTCGTCCAGATCGGCCTCGGTGCGGCAGATGACGATGTCCGGCTGGATGCCAAGTTCGCGGAGTTTGGCGACGGATTGCTGGGTGGGCTTGGTCTTCACCTCGCCGGCGGCCTTGATGAAGGGCAGTAGGGTGACGTGGATGAAGCAGACGTTTTCCTTACCCACTTCGAGCGCGAACTGTCGCAGCGCCTCGATAAATAACAGACCTTCCATGTCACCCACGGTGCCGCCGATCTCGGTGATGAGCACATCCGTATTAGGATTATCCTCGGTGACCTTATGCATCCGCAGCTTGATTTCATCGGTGACGTGCGGGATAAACTGGACGGTCTTGCCGAGGTATTCGCCACGGCGCTCCTTCTTGATGACCGAGTCGAAAACCTGGCCGGAAGTTAGATTATTCATCCGCGAGAGCACGCCGGAGGTGAAGCGCTCGTAGTGGCCGAGGTCGAGGTCGGTCTCCGCGCCGTCATCGAGCACGTAAACTTCGCCGTGCTG
Organism: Verrucomicrobiota bacterium; assembly: GCA_041179105.1. Lineage (GTDB taxonomy): Bacteria > Verrucomicrobiota > Verrucomicrobiia > Verrucomicrobiales > Akkermansiaceae > Luteolibacter. The sequence goes on from JBEGUC010000035.1 coordinate 4,747, forward strand.
GAAGGGCGACATGGTGCCCGGATCGACGTTGAGATAGGGGTCGAATTTCTGCATCAGCGTGGTCAAGCCGCGGTGCTCAAGCAGGGTGCCGATAGATGCTGCGGCAAGCCCCTTGCCGAGTGAGGAGACGACGCCGCCGGTGACAAAGATGTATTTCATGATTTAGTTAAAAGTTATTGGTTAAAAGTTATTGGTTAAGAGTGGAGAAGAGGAGAAGAAACATCTTCTCCTAGAACTTCTAACTCATAACCTTTAACAGTCTTTCTATTTCAAGGGCTTGCTCCAGGGTATCGACGCCGGGTGAGGTGTCGGTGGTGATGAGGACCTTGATGGAAGCGCCGTTTTCAAGGGCGCGGAGTTGTTCGAGCGACTCGGCTTTTTCCAAAGGCGAGGGCGGCCAAGTGACGAAGCGCTCAAGGAAACTCCGCTTGTAGGCGTAAATCCCCTTGTGCCGTAGGACGGGCAGGTCTTCGACGGGATTACGGAAAAATGGCAGCGGGGAGCGCGAGAAATAAAGCGCGCGACCGTCGAGTGCGATGGCGACCTTGACGACGTTCGGGTCATGCACGGCGGGATCGGCCGGATCGAGCGGGTTGGCGGCGGTGGCCATGTCGAGCGTGGCGTCGGCGGCCATCGCGGCGGCCAGTTCGTCGATGAGCGCGGGATCGATGAGTGGCTCGTCGCCCTGGATATTGACGATGTGGGTCGCCTGCGGGACGGCTTGCGCGGCCTCGGCGATGCGGTCGGTGCCGGTGGGATGGTCCGGCGAGGTCATGAGGACCTTGCCGCCGAAGGCGATCACGGCGTCTCGGATACGCTCGTCATCGGTAGCGACGATGATTTCATCCAGCCCGGAACATTGCTGACAGCGCTCCCAAACATGCTGAATCAAAGGCTTTCCGGCGATGAGATGAAGCGGTTTGCCGGGAAAGCGCGTGGAGCCCCAACGAGACGGCAATACGCCGAGAATGTAGGTGGGAGTAGGAGATCGATTCACGTTTGGCGCGGGCTGGGCGAGCGTATGGCACGGATCAACCAAGGGACAAGAGCGGTTTCGGAAAAAGATTCCCGCCCGCCCCCACAGTGGATCCCGCCCCCCCGAAAGGTCGAAGAGCCTGCTTAAGGGGGGTTGGTGCCATTCTGACCACCCGAATTCTGCGGCAATGGAGGAATCCGGGTATTTTCTGCGGCACTCACGATGGAGCGCGAGGTGCGGCTTCCGGGGCCTGAAATGATATGGTTGGTCGGGAGCAAATCGCCCTGTTGCTTGGCGAGTCGTTGTTCTTGGACGGTTTGTTCGATCAACTCTCTCACGTGTGGTGGCAGCGGGCCGAAGGTGCCCTTTCCTGCCAGAGGCGAGGTGGCGACCAGTTTGGCGATGTCGATGGTGACCGGCTCGGGGATCACCGTGGCATTCGGGTGCATGATGATCATCTTGCCTGCTGGCACGGCGACGCTGGTTTTGCTGCCGTTGATCGAAAGCCTTTGGGTGCCTTCGAGGGTGAGGAGCTTGATCCATCCCCCGGGGCTATACTCGAACATCACCGTCGTCCCGGTGATGGCGGCGGTGACGGTGGCGGTGCGGATGGTGGCTCCTCCGGCGTTTTTGGGGACCTGGAGTAAGACGGACCCTTGTTTCAACTCCACGTTGCGCCCGCCTTCGCGAAAGCTGAAAACGGAGTTTTGGCCCAAGCGGGTGATCGTGTTGTCGTTGAAGGTGAGTTCCGTGCGCGATTGGCGACCGGTCTGCACCGACGATGGCGTGGCGACTTTCTCGCCGACCGTGGCGAGGTGGGCGGCGCTTGAGCCTGGATAGACTTGGACCTCGTTGACGGCGACGGTCACGCTCGCCGTGCGGAGCGTGTCGGCGGCGGCGGGGACGACCAGGGCGAAGAGTGGAATGAGAGTTTTCATGAAAATTAGAATGAGTAGTTCAAACCGAATCCGATTCCAGATTGCCATGCTTCAAAATCATTGGCATCGGAATCTTCGTTGGAGTCGTGATTCGTATAGAAGACGTTGGTGTAGATGACTGTGTTTTTGCATGGCGTCCACGTGAGTTCCAGCCCGACGATGTGGTTCCAGTCTTCCCGGCCTTCATCTTTGAAGTCCCACATCGATCCCGTCCACGAAAGCGTGGAGCTGAGGTGATCCGCGAACCAATAGGTGTATCTCACATCGGCGGAATATTCGTTGCGTTCTTGGGTGTCCGCGTCGGCAGTGAGGTCGAAGGCGGCGTCCAGTCCTGCGGCTAATTGATACCTGGAAGCCAGCAGAAGATCTTTTTGGAGACCCGTCCGGATTCTCTGGGCGCTGTAACTGCTGTCGGAAAGGCTGCCGGAGGTGATCCGCTGGTATTCATAACGGGTGAAGAAGACCAGGTCGTCGAGCTCGGGAATGGATTTGACGACTCCGATCCATGGTTCGAAATTCTCGTAATCGCCCGCATTGCTTCCTTCGAAGCGCAACAGCTCCTGCGCGAGTCCGATATCGGCAAACCAGCCGTAGGCGATCCGGGGGCGCCAGTATCCCGCAAGACGGCTGGCCGAAAACCAGGCCGCCTCGTCATCGAGCGGGATCTCGCCCGGTGCGTTGTCGGTGTAGCTGATGCTGGTGTCGAAGGTGACGTTGACCGGAGCGCGTCCGCTGTAGGTTCCGAGAATTTGTTGCAAGCCGAGGTCCGAGTCTGCTGGAGAAAACGGGGCGAAGCCGGGATTTCCCACGGCCGAATCCGGTTCGATGGACGCTGGGTCGTAATCAGGACGCGACGAGCTGAGAAACGGACTCAGATCCGATAAGATGTCCGCACGGACGCTGGCCGCGGCGAAAATCGGGACAAGAAGGATATGGAGGCTTTTCATAATCTATGAAGGTTGTTATTCATCCCATCGACCGATGACAAGCCCTTCTTTGATTCTATGAAACGCTGGCGCAAGGGTTTTGCGTGCCTGGTGGGCGTTGCAGTCGTGATGCTCGGATTCGGGCTATTTCCTTTTGGACAGGCGTTGATCGAGAGGACGGATCGCGCCCTGGGTGATTGGATTGTCCGCAACAGTGGCGGGCCACCCGAGAAGGAGGAGTTGGTGTTGTTGGGAATTGACGAGGCCAGTCTGGCGCTGGACGCGCTCGACCCGGCTGAGATCGCCGCCAGTCCGGCGCTGTCGTTGATGAGCACGCGGTTTCCGTGGGACCGACGGGTCTGGGCGAGCGCGATCGACCGCTTGGCAGGAGCAGGCGCGAAGTTGATCATTCTGGACCTGATTTTTTCCAGCGCGAGCGATCCTGAAGCCGATGCGGCACTGGCGGCTGCGATCCAACGCCATCCGGGACGGGTGGTGTTGATATCCACTTTCAGCCAAGGAGGGGCGGACGAGGCTGGCGGGGTTTATAATCTAATCGAACCGCATGAACCTTTCCTTGAAGGTGAAACCGAGCCGCGTGTCGGGTTTTCGAATTTCAAGTTGGATCCGTTTGATGGGTTGGTGCGAAAGGCTCGCTACACCACCACCTTGGGCATCGAGAACGAAGGTTTGCGGCGCACCGGCGAGCGGGAATTTCGCTCACTGGCCGCAGAGGTGATCCATGCAATGGGCTTCGAGCCACCATCGGGCGACCAAGAGCTTCGCCTCGCGGGCCACGACCAAACCGGCACCATGGAACTCTACGCTCCGAAGAGCGTTTATGGAATCTTCGCCGAGAAAGATTGGGAAATGAATTATAAGAGCGGTGAATTTTTCCGTGACAAGGTGGTGATGATCGGTCCGGTGGCTCCGCGATTTCACGATCTTCATCGCACTCCGATGGGAACGCTCACCGGGCCGCAACTCCATTTACAGGCAATCGCGTGTGGTCTGGATCGCGCATTCATCCGCCGCATCACCAATCCGTGGCCGGGGATGATATTACTTGGCATGGTCGCATGGGCTTGGACGAGTTGGGTGAGTCGTCCGATGCTATCGGTTTTCGGGTTGATGGGAATCGCCGGCGGAGTGGCGGGAGTCACGTTGTGGGCAGGCGTCTCACTAGCGCTTTTACTGCCTGTTTCTGGCGGATTGCTGGCACTTGGCGTGGGTTGGACCGTGGCGCAGTCTTATGAGATGGTGACCGAGCGGCTGGAAAAACGGCGCTTGCGGCGGGATTTCCGGCGCTTCGTTTCACGGGATGTGGCGGACGCGATGATCGACCAGCAGGGTGATTGGCAGGTGACGGCGGCCGGGGTGAAACGGCGTGTCGTCGTGCTTTTCTCGGATGTGCGGGGTTTCACCGAGCGGTCCGAACAAACGGATCCGGGTGATCTCGTGAAGCAACTCAATGAGTATCTAACGAGCATGGTGGAGGTGATTTTCCGCCATGGGGGCACTTTGGATAAATTCATTGGCGATGCGGTGATGGCGCATTGGGGAGCGCTGGGAGGCGGAAATGAGCAGGATCATGCGCACAAGGCGATTCTTGCGGCTCGGGATATGATCGCCGCGCTCTCAACGATGAACGCGACTTGGGAGGCCGCAGGAAAAGCTCCGTTTAAAATCGGGGTGGGCCTCCATTTGGGCGAGGCCGTCGCTGGCGAGATCGGATCGCCAGACCGGACGGAGTTCGGGGTCATCGGGGACACGGTGAATCTCGCCTCGCGCTTGGAAGGATTGACCAAGGCATTTCATTGCGAGGTGATTTATTCCGAAGAGGTCAAGATGGCTTCCGGGATAGATGATGGGGCGATGGATCTGGGGCAAGTTAGAGTCAAGGGGCGCAGGCATCCCGTCAGGCTTTTCGGAATCGGGGACGAAGCGGCGGTCCGCGAGCAGCTCAAGTCCTTCGAGCGCGATGCGGAGGGCTGCATCGTGATGACCGTGAAATGAGGGTGGAGGAATTACTTTTCCGTCCGTTTTGCCGCGTGTTGTTGCAGAAGCTCGGCGGAGAGGCCGGTCCAGCCGGTTTGATGGCAGGCACCCAGGCCCGAGTCATCGTCCGCGTGGAAATACTCGTGAAACCAGATCATCCGGGTCGAGCAGGCGCGGATCGGTGAAAAATTTCTGCCAAGCGATGTCAGCAGAGAACTTGCCGCCGGTTTTCCCTGGGAATTTAGCGGACACCGGTGACGTGACCGGATCCAGCGGCGGCACGAACGAGCAGGATGCTGACAACGCTGCCAGCATGAGGGGGATAAGAATGATTTACGCATGATGGATTTCTCCTTCCTTGGATTTGACAGCCGGTGCCACCTTGGTTTTCCCCCCGGTGAAACGGGTGACGAGCTGGCTCACGACGACGAAGAACACGGGGACGAGGAAAATGGCGAGGACGGTGCCGGAGATCATGCCGCCGGCGACTCCGGTGCCGATGGCGTTCTGGCTGGCGGAGCCCGCGCCGGTGCTAATGACCAGCGGCACAACGCCGAGCACGAAGGCCATGGAGGTCATGAGGATGGGCCGCAGGCGGAGTTTTACGGCTTCGAGTGTGGCTTCTATCAGACCCTTTCCTTCATTCATCAGGTCCAGCGCGAACTCGATGATGAGGATGGCATTTTTAGTGGAGAGACCGACGATGGTTAGCAGGCCGACTTTGAAATAAACATCATTCGGCAGATCGCGAAAGGAAACGGCTGCGAGCGCGCCAATGATGCCTAAGGGAACCACCATGATGACGGCGACCGGGATGGACCAGCTTTCGTAGAGCGCGGCAAGGCAGAGGAAAACGATGAGGATGGAGATACCGTAGAGCATCGGTGCCTGATTGCCGGAGACGCGTTCTTCTAGCGATTGGCCGGACCACTCGAAACCGAGACCCGGAGGTAGCGTGGCGGCCATTTTCTCCATTTCCAACATCGCCTGGCCGGAACTCAGCCCCGGTGCGGCGGCGCCCACGATGTTGATCGCCGGGATGCCGTTGTAGCGCTGTAGCTGGGGTGAGCCGTAGGACCAACCGACTTTCGTGACGGCAGATAGAGGAACCATGCTGCCGGATTTATTCCGGACGAATACTTTGCCGATGTCCTCGGGTGTCATCCGGAACTTGGCGTCCAACTGGACGATCACGCGCTGCACCCGCGGGCCGTTGACGAAGTTGTTCACGTAGGAGGAGCCGAAGGCGGTCTGCATGGTGGTGTTGATGTCTGCGAGGGAAACACCAAGTGCGCTGGCTTTGTCCTGATCGAGCTCAATCTTCATCTGCGCCGCATCGGCGAGGCCTTGCGGACGGACTTGGAAGAGGCTCGGATTTTGCGCGGCCATCCCTAGCAACTGGCCCTGTGCGGCAATGAGCGCCTCATGACCGACTCCGCCGACATCCTGGAGCCAGAAGTCGAAACCGGACGAGGTGCCGAGCTCGGGAATGGCGGGCGGATTGAGCGGGAAGACCACTGCGTCCTTGATCCCGCCGAGCTCCATCAGCGAGCGTTGGATGATCGCTTGAACTTTGTGTTCCTTGCCATCGCGTTCTTCCCATGGTTTCAGCCGGAGGAAGGCGAGGCCGGAGTTCTGCGCACGGCCAGAGAAGCTGAAGCCCGCGACGGTGAAGTAGTGTTCGATCTCCGGTTGCTTCGCAAAGATTTCCTCAGCCTTCTTGAGCACTTCGCCGGTGCGCTCGTCAGTCGCGCCGACGGGCAGTGTAATGAGCGCGAGGAAATAGCCCTGGTCCTCTTCCGGAAGGAAGGCGGATGGCATTTTCTGGTAGAGATAGATCACGCCCAGCACCACGATCACCAGCGCCAGCATGCCGGCGAAGGTTCGGCGGATAAGCACGCCGACTGATTTCTGATAGCCAAGGGTCAATTTTTCAAACGTCCTGTTGAACCATCCGAAGAAGCCACGTTTCTCATGGTGATGACCGGCGTCCACTTGCTTGAGCAGGGTGGCGCATAGCGCGGGTGTCAGGGTGAGCGCGAGGAAGATGGAAAACAGCATGCACGAGACCATAGACATCGTAAACTGGCGGTAGATCGTGCCGACCGAGCCACCGAAGAAGGCCATCGGTAGGAACACTGCGGTGAGGACGAGAGTGATTCCTATCAGTGCTCCGGTGATCTGGCCCATCGCTTTTCGTGTCGCCTCCTTCGGGGACAAACCTTCCTCGCTCATGATGCGCTCCACGTTTTCCACGACGACGATGGCGTCATCCACAAGAATGCCGATGGCGAGCACCATGCCAAACATGGTGAGCACGTTCAGCGAGAATCCGAACGCCGCCATCAGACCGCAGGTGCCGAGCAGGGCGACCGGCACGACCAGCGTGGGGATGAGCGTGGCGCGGAAATTTTGGAGGAAAAGATACATCACGAGGAACACTAAGATGATGGCCTCTACCAGCGTGTAGAGCACGCCCTCGACGGAGACCTTCACGAAGGCCGAGGTGTCCAACGGATAGACGACCTTCACGCCAGGAGGGAAAAATTCCTGCAGGCGCTCGACCTCGGCGCGGACGCCAGCGGCGGTATCCATCGCGTTTGCGGTCGGCGAGAGTTTCACTGCGGCGGCGGCAGTCGGCTTGCCATCGATGCGCGCCTTGATGCTGTATTCCTGACCTCCCATCTCGACTCGTGCGACATCTCGCAGATAGATGCGGGAGCCGTCGGTGTTGACGCGCAGGATGATGTTTTCGAATTCATCCACCTCTCGCAGAGTGGCGCGACCCTGGAGGATAATGTTGAGCTGCTGGCCCTTGACCGCCGGAAGCTGGCCGATCTGGCCTACTGGCACCTGGGTGTTCTGTGCTTGGATAGCGGCGGTGATGTCACCAGGTGTCATGTTGAAACTGACGAGCTTGTCCGGATCCAGCCACACGCGCATTGCATACTGAGTGCCGAATTGCACGACTTCACCCACGCCTTGGACTCGGCGGATCGGGTCAAGCACGTTAGACGCCATGTAATTCCCCAGCGCGATCGCATCCATGCTTCCGTCGTCGGTGGTGAGGGCGATGAACATGGCAAAATTCCGCGTCGCCTTGGCCACGACCACGCCCTGTTGCTGCACGGTCTGAGGAAGGCTGGGCGTCGCCAGCTGGACCTTGTTCTGCACCTGCACCTGCGCCACGTCCGGATCGGTGCCGGTCTTGAAATACAGTGTGATGACGGAAGTCCCGTTCGCATCGCTCGTGGAGTTCATGTAAAGCAGGTTGTCGATGCCGTTGAGCTGCTGTTCGATGACGGACGTCACTGTATCGCCCAGCGTTTCTGCAGAAGCACCCGCGTAGTTTGCGGTGATCGAGATGGATGGCGGCGCCACGCTGGGATACTGCGCGACGGGAAGTCGGGTGATGGAAATGCCGCCGAGAAGGCAGATGAGGATGGAAATCACCCAGGCGAAAACTGGGCGGTCGATGAAGAAGCGGGCCATGTGGTAGGAAAGTTAGTGTTTGCTATCGTTAGGCTTTGCTGCGGCGTCCTTGCCCGGGGCGTATAGTTCCGGCACAGTGAGTGCACCGGGCTTGGCCTTCAGTAATCCCTCAATGATGACTCGCTCGCCGGCTTGCAGCCCGGATGCGACCACCCATTTGTCTCCCACCCCTTCGGCAGTCCGGATCATGCGGGGCTGCGCGTGATTCGATTCATCAATGACCATCACGCTACCCATTCCGCCAGCACCGCGAGTCACCGCGCGCTGGGGAATGGTGACGACGTTTTCCTTCACCGCCTGCACGACGCGGGCACGGGCGAACATGCCGGGAAGCAGATACGTTTTTGGATTTGGAAACTCGGCGCGGAGCGTGACCATGCCAGTTGTGGGGTCCACTGAGGCTTCGGAAAAAAGTAAACGGCCGGGTTGTTCATACTCGGTGCCGTCCTCCAACAGAAGAGTGACCTTGTTTTCATCTGAGCCCGCTTTTTTCAGCGCGATCAGATCCGTGCTGGACTGAGTGAAATCGAAATAAATAGGATCCAGCTGCTGAATTACTGCCAGTAGGGTGGCGTCATTCTGGCCGACGAGCGCACCTTCCGTGACCTGCGCCTTGCCGGTGCGACCGAAAATTGGTGCGGTCACGGTGGCATAGCCTAGATTCAGTTCAGCGGTGGTCCGGGCTGCCTTGGCGGCAAGAACTTCTGCGGACGCGATGGCCACAGCGGATTCGGAATTATCGGCATCCTGCTTGCTGACTGCATTCACGGCGACCAGCCCACGGAAGCGCCGGACCACGTTTTCCGCCTGTTTTGCATTGGCATCGGCCCGGGCGAGATTCGCCTCGGCACTGTCATGTGCGGCTTTGAGCGGAAGCGGGTCGATTTTGAAAAGCACATCCCCCGCTTTCACTTCCGCTCCTTCTTCGAAAGTTTTTTTCAAGAGAATCCCTGCGACACGGGCGCGCACTTCAGCCGTACGCACAGCCTCGATCCGTCCCGGAAGATCGCGGGTGATGGTGACGGTTTCGGTGGATGCCGGAAGGAAGGTGACCTCTGCGGGTGGTATTTCGGGCGGCTTGGCGGCGGTTTTTTTTCCGCAGCTTGGCAGGCTGAGCCAGATGACAGACAGAGGAAGATATAAAATGGTACGCATGACGGGAGGAGCTGGAGAATTTTAAACGAATATTCGAAGCCACTAAGAAATCGCCCAATTTTTGAAAATCGGAATGACTTTGATGTTTCCATACTGGTAACTTCAGGTTACCAGTCTCACGTTATGGAACTCAGACATTTGCGATATTACGTGGCGGTGGCTGAGGAGCTGAGTTTCCGCAAGGCCGCCCAACGCCTAAATGTAAGCCGCCCAGCTCTCAGTAAACAGATCAAGGATCTTGAGGCTGAGATTTCCATTAAGCTGCTAGAGCGAGATACCGTCAGCGTCTCCCTGACAAAAGCCGGCGAGCTTTTCTTGGAAGACTCGCAGAAACTTCTCCTCGACTCCCGACTGGCCGTCGAGCGTGCGCACCAAGCCCAATCTGGACACCGTGGGAAATTACGCATTGGCAGCGTTGGCATCCTCGCCACGGAATTCTTGCCGAAGACCCTGAAGGTTTTTAACCAAAAATACCCAGGCGTGGAGGTCGAGTTCGTGGAAATGCTGCCTACCGAGCAACTGCGCGCCCTGCCGATGGGCAAGATCGACATCGGATTCGCCTACGGGAGGGAAGTGGAAAACATGACGAATCTGCGCAGCCTCTGCGTGATCCACTCGATCTTCGGCGTCGCCGTTTCCCGCCAACATCCACTTGCGGAAAGAAAGAATCTCACCCTCAGGGACCTCCGCAGGGAAACCCTGCTCTGCGTGGGCAGTGACGAAAAAGCCAGCCATCGCGACGCCATCTGCCGCATCTACAACGCCGAAGGCGCTAAGCCCGGCAATTACCGGAAAATCGATGGTTGCGATTCTATGATCACACTTATTGCCGCAGACCAAGGCATTTCCATCCTCCCTCATGCGCTTGATCTCGCGAACCAAGACATCGTGATCATCCCGATTATCGCTCACAAGGCGAAACTCGACTTCCACATGTGGGCCGTGTGGGACGCACAGTCTGCCTCGAATCATGTGAAACACTTCATCGAACTGCTGGAAGAGCGTATCCAGAGAGCGGGCGCTGGCACCCAGCCCCTAGCCAATGACGTCGTCTCCATCCGCGACTATCAAACCGCGAGCTGACTTTCGTGACAGGCAACCGGGGTATGAACCGGGGACATGGGTTACACACCTAACTGGGCAGATGCCCATTCGCGTCAGATGAGGGCCAGGATGCCTGATTCTAAGGGGGATTTCCGAGTTCGATTGTCTCGTCCGACGTGCCTCGGCCTCCCACAGTTCGAATTCCGGATCGAGGCGTGTTCTCCGTTGGTTCTCATCGACCAGTGTTTTGTATGGAAATGCCGCATGAGGATATTTGTAATTCATCTTCATGTAGCTGTGCGTCGGCGTGCTATCGAGATAGAAGAAGGCCTCTTTCACGTCCTCGCCGTGATTTCCAGAGCCCAATACACAAGGGAAGGTGAGGAACATCGGCACTGACGGAAGAATATGAACCGCCAAGACGCCAAGAGCGCCAAGGAAACAACCCTCTGCGTCTCCCTCCGCGTTCTCCCCGCCCTCTGCGTTTCGCTTTAAACCCAAGCCCTCCTTGGCGGCTTGGCGGTGAAAATCTCTTCACTCTCCCTAATGGAGTCTCCCTGGGGTTCCCCGTCCAAGTGAGGCGCGGGGATTCCAACAAATCGCTTGGCAACGCCGGGGGAAATCCTACGGTTTGGGCAATATGACTCAGTTCGCTACGGTCTCGGATTTGGCGCGGCTACTGGCGGAATCCTTGGAGGAAGTGCGTGGAGGGCTGGGAGTCGCGCCGAGCGTGGAGGAAATCGAAGCGACCACCTTCCTCGTCTTCCAGGCAATGACCAGCCGCTCCCGCGAGTATCACGGCCTTTCCCACCTTTTCAATGTCGCCGAGAATCTTCCCGCGCTTGCGAAGCTGGCGGCGATTTACCATGACATCGTCTATTTTCACGTGGACGGCGGATTTCCGCCGAATGTGAGCGAGCGGATTGGCGATGTGGTGAAGTGCCATGGCGAGAGGATTTTCCTCACCACCGCGCCGGATGAGATGGTGGCCGACATCGCCACCATTTTCGGATTCAGCCCCGGGCAGGAATTGAGGCACGATGGCGGACTGAGTGAGTTCCTCAGCGCCGCGCTCGCGGTGCGGGAGTTGGGGAAATTTCTGAGCGTGAAGGATCTGTGGGCCGTGGCCGCTTGCATCGAGGCCACCATTCCATTCCGCGCGGCGGTCCAGGGGATGACACCGGACGACCTGCTGGGAATGCGCCTTGAATGCCTGCGGCGCGGAACCGAAGCACTGACGGACGTGGAAATCGAAGGGATCCAGATTCTGGCCGCCCGGATGTCCAACGCCGATGTCCAAAGTTTTGGCCAGCCGGATTTGAGCACTTTCCTTGAGAATACCTGGCAGCTTCTGCCGGAAACCAATCCGGAATTTCACAAAGTGGGTGCCTACTCCATCCGGAGCTATCGCGAGGCCTTGGTCCGCATGGAAAGATTCCTATCCAATCTCGATCCCCAGGTGATCTTCCGGCGGCACGGCACCACGCCTGGCGATGATGAATTCCAAGAACTGCTTCAATGCGCCGCCAAGAACTTGCGCTGCGCAGCGGAGTATTTGAGGGCCAATATCGCCGCCATGTTGGTGTTGGAAGCCTTGGCCGAACTCACCGGTGGCGACGGGCCGATCTCCTATTTCACCGGAGCGTCAGGTCCCGGACAACCGCAGATTCTCGATCTCGTTCATCAGGACGGATATTTAGCGGAGTCCGCCCGACCAGCCCTGGACGTCGAGGTGATGCGCGTTCTGAAATTCGGTCGCGCCAGCGTCAACGGTTTCGATACGGCGACGTCGTCGTTGGTGACCTACTTCTACGAATTGCTAGGCAGCGCCGGAATTGCCGAGTTGATGCGCCGTGCCAGCGAGGCGCACGCCGGGAAACCGGACTGGAAATGGCTCCTGGGCGTTTTGCCGCGCGAAGTGGTGAGCGACGTCGCCATGGAGATCGCCCGGATCGCGGTCGCACGAAAGGACCGCTTCCGCGAGTTTGGGCGGCCCTTCTCGGCCAATGTTGATTAATCGGGATTGATGATTTCGATGTGTGAATGGATGCTTCGGGAAGACGGACCGCTGGATTCATCCGGACCGCGTGGCGGGGTGGGAGGTCCAAGGGGAGAGGATGAATAAGTGTTGAAGGGCAAGGCTTGACTTTATTCTCGCTCGTCCGCCGCTCGCAGGGACCCGGCACCTCATATAGAAACAATTTCCGCCTTCTTCGAATCATATCGAAAACTGCCGATGTTTCCCTGCTTGAGCTTTTCAATCGCCTCCTCAATTGCATCCAACGGAACCAGAAACCACTCCTTCGGTTCCACCTGCGAACCGAAACGATCCTTCAACTCCAAGTCCAGCCGGGCACTGCCGAAAAACCGGTGAAGCAAGGCCTCCAGCTTTTTCCGGTTGATGTTGGATAGCTTGAAGGTCGCCACGACCTCCACATCGGCCAGCAAATAGGTCGGATCCTTTTTCGCCGTGGCGATCCGCGCTTTCACGTCTCCGCCGGTGACCCCGATCTTGTGAACTACCGACCGATGTTCCGCGACAAATGGATGCTCCGACTTGCTCCGAAGAATATAGATAGAACCCGTTTGCAAATCCCCCTCCTCTTCCTCGTCCGAGAAGAGCGGCCCCAAGTCCGGTTCGGTGATGCGGCGGCTGGCCTTGTCTTTATTCAATGCTCGCTGGAGCGAGCGCACGAGCAAATCGCTCTGCGTGCCATTGTCGAAAATCACCCGCAGCCGGCTATCTGGACGTCCGTAGTAATTGGTGAACAATTCCCCTTTTCCAGCAACGAGCACCTTTTGCCCATCGAGGATGAAAATATCGCCCACATTCACCTCGGCGTTATCCTTGTATTTCAGAGTCTGCCGGAGACCGGAAGTTAGTTCGCGCTGCACCTTCTCGAAAATGGGCTGGAACTCACTGAAGTCCTTGCAGGGGTTCCGCTGCGCCACTTCCTCCGCAGCCTTGATCTCCTCGCGGGATCGCACGTGAACAAGCTCAATCACATCGCCACCGGAATCGACGCCCAGCGCCTCAAGCAATTCCGCATCCGAAGGCTCTTCCCGAAGCACGCTCGAAGAAATCTCCGGGGGCGCATAGAGAAGGCCCTGCGGGTCGATCCCTTTTAAAACTTCCCGGCACTCTACCGACTTCCGGATCTGGTCCAGCCTCACAGCATAAAGCCGCTCGAAAATGTCACGGCTCTCTCCATGCTCCGGACGCCGGCCATGCTCCTGCACGAAGCGGCCGATCTCCTCGAAGCCCGCGATGATCCGCTGATCCCGCGCGGATAGGCCGCCGGCTTTGCGGGCCTCGGTTTCCACACCCAGCTCGCCCAGCAACTCCAGATCGTCGTCTGTGATTTTCTTAGCCATTCTTCTGGTTCATTGCCTCGCGTTGCAGGAAAGCCACGCCTTCCGCCATCCGCTTCTCCCAAGCGTCGGGTGAAGTGAGTGACGGCAGCCTTCCCTTTTCCTTCTTAAACTCCAGCGCGCGTTTTGCCAACCCTCGCGCCTCTTCGAGCGTCAGATTCCCACGTCGGCCCGTAATCACTGCGGCCACCAGCCTCAGCCTTTCCTCGGTCATCGACTTCGCAAGGATGGCGTAAGCTTCGCCAAATGGGTTGATCCGATCAATCAGGTCGATGTCCAGCTCCCGGACATCCATCGCGTACCTGCGGATGCCATCAATCAGTGACGTGTTGGGGGACGGCTCGCTGCTATCGCTATCGCCGCCGCCCAGCATTTTCTTCGCTTGTTGGACGAAATTCAGCGCCGCGATGGCGTGTTGACGCACCGCTTCCAAATCCCCGTCGTTCAGATTCGGAAACCGCTCCTGCACGATCTTGCCCATGCGAACCTGCGTGAGTTCCTCGGGGACCAATTCCTCATCGAACAACCCGCGCTCGATCGTCCGCTTGTCCTGCACGAAGGCGGTGACGAGTTCGTTCAAGTCTTCCTTGCAGATCCGTTCAGCCTCATGGCTCTTCGGTTCCGCCAGCCCTTTGATCTCCAGTTGGATTTGTCCCGTCGTGGGGTTCACGCCGATGTTCGTCTTCTCCGGATCGTATCCTCCCGGCCCGTAATCGTATCCGGGAGTTTCTTCATTGCTTTGGTTCTTGGATCGGAATTCGAACCGCGGTGCCAGCACCTGTTCCATCAGAAGGCTCGCGGCGATGGCCTTGAGCGTATCGTTCACGGCTTCCGTCACCGCCCCTTCCGAGGCGTCCGGCTCGGCGATGAGATTGGTGAAACGAGCCCGCGTCTTGCCCGGCGCATCGCGGGTGGCACGGCCGATGATCTGGATGATCTCCGTGAGGCTGGAACGATACCCAACCGTCAGCGCATGCTCGCACCAAATCCAGTCGAAGCCCTCCTTCGCCATGCCGAGTGCGATAATGATATCCACATGATCCCGGTTGTTCTTCTGGGCTGGATCTCTCAGTGCGGCGGAAACTTTTTCGCGCTTCGCCGGGTCATCGTCCACCAGATCGGCAATTTTGAGGATCTTTCCTTCGGCAGTCTTCACCAGTTGAAAACCTGTTTTAAAGTCCGCTCCCTGCCATTCACCCAGCCCCTCGATGATGTGCTCCACCTCCTTGATCTTGTCCTTCGTGCTTTCCCGCGCGTTGACGTTTGGGATGTGAAGGATCGTCTTCTCGCCCGGTTTCAAGACATCGAAGATGCATTTCTCAGCTTCGTTGTTCTGATCCCGCGTGAGGTAGTCGCCGGAGTAGAAAAAATAGCCGATATCGAGCTGCTTCAGGTATTCGTAGCCGTTGAGCTGCTCGTAATAGGTGTAGGTGACGGTATCGAATTTCGACTCATCATCCGGGTGCAGCACCGCCTCCGCGTCGCCGCGGAAATAGGATCCAGTCATCGCCACGAGGTGGATCTTGTCCCGCAGCATGAGTTGGCGGATGTGTTCGCCCAAGCGGTTGTCCGGGCTCGCCGAAATGTGGTGGAACTCATCCACGGCGATCAAGCGATCATCGAAAACTTCCGGCCCGAATTTCTCCATCGCGAAGCGGAACGTCGCGTGCGTGCAAACCAGCGCCTTGTCCCCGCTTTCGAGAAATTTCCTTACCGCCTCCACCTTGCCGCCGTTTTCAGTGCCCGGTGCGTCGCAGAGATTCCACTTCGGCTCCACCTTCCAATCAGCGAAGAAACCAAACTTGCTCAGCGGCTCATCGTGGAAGCTCCCGCCGATGGACCGCTCCGGCACCACCACGATGGCTTGCTTGAGCACTTGATTCGCCAGCTTGTCCAAGGCGATGAACATCAGCGCCCGGCTTTTGCCGGAAGCGGGCGGAGACTTGATGAGTAAATACTGCTCGCCGCGTTTCTGATACGCGAGTTCCTGCATCGGGCGCATGCCGAGCGCGTTGGGACGCGTGGAACTGCCATCTTGCGCATAGGTGACGGAGACGGAAGGGATGGATTTTGGTATGCTCATGGTCTGCAAAATTAATGCGTTTATGAAGACTCCTGCTCTTCATCAAATGAAAGATAATCGTAGCGGGAGAATTCGAGATAGTCCTCGCGCTCCCACAGGCTCATTTCAGCCAGACTCTGGACAGAACATCTGGGTGAGTAGAAAACCTCAACTGTGCTGAGGTGGCTTTGGATTTCCTGTGAAATCTGTTCCAATTGTCTCGCATTTTCTGAATTGGCATAAACTTCCGGCTTTGCCATCAGCTTCATACTAACTTCATAGTAATCGTCCTCTTCCAATTCGGTTTTTGGTTCCAAACCAATCAAAATTTGTTCAATCAAATTTTCATTCTTCTTGAAGATTTTCCCGATTTTTTTGAGAGGTTTTGCAAGTGCTCGTTCGAAATCGTCTGGAAATGCAGGGCGCAAATAACGCGCGGTTCTCCATAAGATCAAGCCCTCCAGAGTCTTCACCGGAAGTGAAAAAAACGTCAAAAATGCCAATTCCACGTATGCATTTCTGGGGACAAATCTGATATCCGCTATGCGTGACGAGACCCAAATTGGTGAGCCGTTTTCTTCCAATTGGAAATGTATGCGCCTCGCATTGCGCCCGTTAATCAACATAGGATCAGGCGTATCGATCATTTTTTCAAACGGTAGCACCTCGAAACATGGCTCATTAACAATGTCCTCCGATATACAGTCGCAAGTTTGATTGAGAACGATAAATCCATGCGCCCCTGCTTGCTCCAATAAGCCCTCGCGGGGATCAAGAATCACGCCCTGACGCCAGCCAATCTCAATCAAAGTATCGCGCAAACTAGCCATCAAGAGAATGAATTGCGAAAGCGATGCAGTTTCTTTGCGTTTTCCGCCCAGCGTTTGTTGAGCTTGCGCGTTGATTCGTGGATCGGATTACCTCGAACGACCACTGGTTCACCCAGAATCGCACGCGCTTCAGCATAAGCTTCCTGATACTGCTTCAGGCGCGAGTGGATCAATTCCCGGATTTCAGACGGCCTCACATCCCCTCGACCCAGTGTTTCCCGGATCGTCACTTCGTCGGCTTTTGGGCCGGAGTAATCCAGTAGGAAATCCCAGTTGGAGCCTGCGGTGGCTTTTTTCCAGTCATCCGCGGCGGCGGCCAGAGTTTGCAGTTGTTTTTGCAGTTTGGAATCGGGCGATGTCTTGCCGTTTTGCCAATTATAAAGCGTGGGACGCTGGACACCCATCAAGTCCGCCAGTTCGGTCATGTTGAACTGCCAGCCTTCCTTGATTTGGGTGATCAGTTCAGCAGCCGGAGCCACCATGGCTGAGGCATCCACTTGAGCTGGCGCGTGGGCAGTGGGTTCATGCGCCCACGGGCCAGTCACAGGACTGGCGAACGTGTTGCCTGGCCCGGCCAGCAATCCAAATAACACTCCGGTGATAATCGGCCTCGGCGAAAAACTGCGGAAATTCGTCGCCCGATGGGTGAAATCGGCAGCAACCGCTTGATTCAAATGAGGCATGATCATTTCCATGTTTCGAGGGCTTTGGGTGTTACGATGCCTTGAAAAACCACCGCATTGTGATGGCGGAGATCGGATAATTGCGCAAGGCAAGATTCCGTCGAGAAAGGCACTGCATCCGCTTGGCGCTGATGCACGTTTTCAAGCAGGAGGAAGGGAAGTTCACTGAGGATTGGGTATTTCAGCTTTGCGTTCAGCGGCAGTAGATCGGGTGGCAGAGTGGGGTTCTTTGGGCCGAGCGACATGCAGCGTGTCACCAACTGCCCTCCTTCGGGAGTTAGGAAAGTGGTTTCCGAGATGCTGCCTTGGCGCTGCAATTCTCCGAGATTAGGCATGCCCAAAACGGATGGTAAGACCCATTCCGTAGGATCAGACTCGTAGGGGATTAATGCAATATAGCGGAGCTGGATCAATTGCGGTAGCAAGGCCGGGATGGCCTTTTCCACCATCGAGAAGATGCTGCGGTAATGGGACTCGGCATGAGCGAAGTGATCGTAGTCCGTGAACAGCAGGGTCAGACTTTCCCGATCCAAGCGAATGGTGACGGTCCGTTCCACATTGCTGAAATCCCAGCGCAAGAACTCTTGGAAGGCCACGTTCATCCCAGCATCCGCGCGATCCTCGATGCGCCAATTCTTCGTCGTTACAGGATCTTGCGTAAGCGGGTAACCATTCAATCTGAATGATTCCTGGAGACCGGGGACATAATTTGCGATGGTTTCGACCGGAGCAAATTGCACACGGGCGGCCACGCAAATCAGAGGCGGGTGATTAAGAGAAAATTCGGACATGGTTCGAGTTGCGGCTGCCTTTTACACTTTATTTTACACTTTGGTAGCGTTTTATAAATCCATTTTCGTCTCAATTGGAAAAAGGAATCGCTGTATTACGTGAGCTGCAAGTGATTCGCTGAAATCTCACTTCACGACAGGTTCACACAAGCTTCCTAACTGGATTTTGGCACCATTTGGAACCGAGATTTCTGTGGGACGACTGGGATCTGTCCCGGAGATCAATTTCTCGCGCCGGGTCTGTTGTTTCTTCAGAGACCTGTTCGTGATCAAAACATAGCGCAAGGACCAATCTTCTGCCTTGAAGTCAGTGGTTCTTTCCGCCATTTCCCGGATGAGTTTCCCGATCAGGCTGGTGTTCAGAAGTTGCCGCTTGGCTCCCTTGGGATCCCCGCACTTCAGTTCGCAAATGAGAATGTAGGGCTTGCCATCGTATTTCGTGAATACAATGGCGTCGGCCACTTTTTGACA
>JBEGUC010000036.1:0-23282 GCA_041179105.1 Verrucomicrobiota bacterium
GGGCCTGCCGAGGGCGAGCAACTCAATGGCTTGGGCCTTGAACTCGGGGGTGTATTGCTTTCTTGGTTTGCTGGGAGTCATGAGTGGATTCTGGTGTCTTTTGGTCCAGAATTCTAGCGCACCTCATGCTGCCGAGCAATTGTTCGCCGAAAAAGGATTTGAGGTGGTTTCCGTGCGGGACATCACCCAGCTCGCGAAGGCGAACGTGGCGGCGGTCAACTTGAGCCGTTTCATCCGTTATTCTCCGGTCGGGCTGCGCGATGGCGTGGAAGCTCCGGTGAAAGAGATCCCGCAGGCGATCTTTGATTTTTGACCGGGACGGGGGAAATCCATGAGGAATCGCGCGTGAGTCTAGCCCGGAAAACCGGCATGGCTCATGGAGATTGGCAATTGGGCGAAAAGCCAAACAGCGTAAAACCAGTGGATTGCTCAATCTCGATGTCGAGGAGCTGACCAGTGAGGCGGGCGGGATCGCCGTCGAAGATGACGACTTTGTTCTGCGGGGTGCGGCCGGTGAGGCGGGTGGAGTTGTTTTTTGAAGGGCCTTCGCAGAGCACTTGCTGGCGGGTGCCGACGACGGCGGCGTTGCTGGCGATGGCGAGGCGATCGACCACCGCTAACAAGCGCTGATTGCGCTCTTCCTTCACGGCCTCGTCGAGCTGGCCGTCCATTTCTGCGGCGGGGGTGTTGCGGCGCTTGGAGTAGCGAAAGACGAAGGCGTTGTCGAACTTGAGCCGCTCGACGGTGTCGATGGTGGCTTGGAAATCCTCCTCCGTTTCGCCGGGGAAGCCGACGATCATGTCAGTGGTGATGGCGAGGCCGGGGCGGGCGGCTTTCATTTTCTCGCAGATTTCGATGAACTTGGCGTTTTTGTAAGGTCGGCGCATTTCCCGCAGAATGCGGTCGGAACCGCTCTGCATCGGGAAATGGATGTGCGAGCAGAGCTTGGGCAGATAGGTGAAGGCCGCGACGAGGTCGTCCCGGTAGCCGATGGGATGTGGTGAGGTGAAGCGGATACGCTCGATGCCATTGATTTCGTGAACGGCTTCGAGCAGTTGGACGAATGGCGACTTGCCGTCGATTTTTGGAAACTCAGTGCGGCCGTAGAGATTCACGATTTGACCTAACAAGGTAATTTCCTTCACACCATGCGCGGCGAGGTGGCGGACTTCGCCGACGATCTCGGAAATCGGTCGGCCGCGTTCTTTGCCGCGGGTGTCGGGCACGATGCAGAACGAGCAGCGCATGTTGCAGCCCTGCATGATCGAGACGAAGGCGGAGGCTTCGTGGGCTTTTGGGACGTGGTCGCGGATGGTATTTTGCGAACCTTCTTCCTCGGCGGTGTCGCAGACGGTGGTGCCGCGCAGTGAATACGCGGGGTCATCCATGCGGGCTTCGAGCCGACGCTGGAGAATGCGATCCACGTATTCGAAAACTTTGTGATATTTCTGCGTGCCGACGACCACATCGAGCTTCGGCAAAGTTTGGAAAAGCTCCTCGCCGCGCGACTGGGCCATGCAGCCCATGAAGCCGTAAACGACGTGTTTCCGGTCGCGGCCTTTGTGGATCAGGTTGCCCATTTTTCCGAGAGCCTTTTGCTCGGCTTGGTCGCGGACGGAGCAGGTGTTGATGAGCACGGCGTCCGCCTCGTTTTCGTCGGTCGTGACCGTGTAGCCGCCCTCGCTGAACATCCGGGCGACTTGCTCGGAGTCGCGCTCATTCATCTGGCAACCGTAAGTTTTAACGTAGAGTTTGGGCATGGAATTTTCGGGTCGGGCGCGCAAGCTAGACCGGAAAAACCGGGGGTTCAAGGCCGCAGGAGTCATCATTGAAAGGAACGGCTCCAAGCATTTCGCCGTCCTCCTCGATTCCTGGCTCAAAACACTCGTCTGGCGTTTGAATCTCATCGGAGGTTCCTCTCTGCGTTCATTTGCGGCGGTGACTCCGATTCAGTAAAACTCAAATCACGATGGCAGAAATCCGATTTTTACGATTTTTTTCTTTTCGCTTCCCAAGGCCCCACTTTCCAGCCTTCATTTTTACACAAGAAAGGCCGTCGGCCCTTGCGGACCGACGATCCCCTTCTTACCGCAGTGCGGCGTTGCTTGATCCATCTTTCGACGGTCAGGTCAAGCAACGTCAGCAGCGGCCGGCGGAACACCAGAAGCGGTCAGCGCCATTTTTTTTCGCTACCCATCCGGCATCATGCCGAACAATTCGAGTTTTCCGGTATATTTCACGTTTCAGACGCGTGGCACAACGACTCCCCCTCCCGCCTCCGACAAATGCCGGATACAAAATTGGGACCACGTTTCCAAGCGCTCAAACATCGCCCCGTTGAGATCCGCAAGCGGCGTGAAACCCAGATCTATCAGCGCATCCTCACGCGAGTTCACCGCGTCCGATTTTAAATCCACCACATGGACGATGCCGAGATGGACCTGCCCCACCGGGTTCGACTCGTCGTTGAGCAAGGCGATGATCCGGTGCTCGTGCTCCTCGGGAAGATCGAGTTCCTCCTCGATTTCACGAGTCACCGCCGCATGATAGGCCGCCGATCCCGTGCGGCCGCCACCGGTATCGACCGGGTTGATGTGACCGCCGACGCCGACGGAAATCTTTGCGTGAAGCCGGCTTTCACCGCCAGATTTCCCGCGGGTGTAATGAAGGATTCGATCCCCGCAGCGGAAGATGCAGTAAGGAATCAGCTGCTTGTGGCTCGGGTCGTTTTCCGCCTCCGCCCGGTCCATGAAAAAGTGGTTTGCAGGATCAAGCAGACGCGCGACCGCCGCATCCAGCCCAGCCGTCCGGATCCCCTCAAATGCCCCGATTTCATCCAGCAACACGCGCGGCACCACCAACACTTCTTCTCCTGAATACTTCGACATGCGTGGGAGAATAAATATCCGCCGTGCTTCGCCAAGCCCTCATCGAGAAAATTGAAACGCTAACTCACCTTTAACAATCAATACCTTAAGTAGTTGATATTGATGGGTTAGGCACCACGAATTTGGCGAATCATTTGGAATTGAGAGAAGCAACCATTCACAACTTCCCAGCCACCAGCAAAAACGGCGCGGGCCGGCGCGTCCCCACAGCCCCGTATTTCGCCACCCTCCAGCCGCCGCCAGCCAGCGCGCTCATCCACGCCTCCACCGCCGCCGCCTCCGCAGCACCCGCCGAATGCCCCGGATAACAGATCACGGAAAGCACCCCGCCGGATTTCAGCAAGCGCGCCGCAATTTCCAATGCACACAGCGTCTCTGCGGCCTCCGTAGTCAGCGCGTGGTTTTCTCCCGGCAGGTAGCCGAGATTGAACATCACCACCGCCACCGATCCGTCTGCGGCATGCGCCGCCATATTCCCGTGCGACTCATGAAAAAACTCCACCCACGCCCCCTCCCCTACCCGCGCCCTCGCGGAGACGAGCGCGGCTTCCTGCACGTCGAAGGCCAGCACTTTCCCCTCAGGGCCGACGCATTCCGCTAGAAAAACTGTGTCGTGGCCGTTGCCAGCCGTCGCGTCGATCACGAGATCACCCGGCCGGATCAACGGTCTCAGGATTTCCTGCGCCAAAGCCGTCGGGCGCGGCGGAAACAGCGGATCAGCGGGAGTCATCGCGGCAGAGTTTGTTCGCGAAACACCCGGAAGTCCACTTCCGGCTCGGGCTCGATGCCATCCACCAGCCAGCGCGCGAGCCGCCCGGCCATCCCGGGCGCATAGAGCGAGCCCTTCGAGCCGAGCGCGTTGAACATCCAGCCGCCGCCGTCGAGCGGCCCGATCAATGGCTGGCTGCGGCGCAAAATTGGCCGCACTCCGGCCTCGTGGCCGATCACTTCAAAGACCTCGCCGCCGAGACGGCTCGCGATTTCCTCCACCCGCGCCCGCCCTCTATCCGTCGGCAATTCGTCGAGCTCGTCCCACTCGTAAGTCGAGCCAACCTTGAAAACTCCCCCACCCTGCGGCACCAGCCAACCGCCCGCACCGATGCGGATACAGCTCTCGTCCCAGCCTTCCGCCCGCAACGTTAGAATCTCGCCCTTCGCGCAGCGATGCGCGCCGCAACGCCCCGCCAGCAAGCCCGCGGCACCCTCGCACCAAATCACGTTCTCGTCATTTCCCGCCAGAGAAACCTCCCCTTTTCGGTAACAGCCGAGCTTCTCAAAAAAACCGCGCGAGCCGTCCATGAATGCCCGCGTATCGAGCCTCCCGCCGCCGCGCACTGCCACCGCGCCGAGCCATCCGTCCGGCGCGGCGACCTCCCCAGCCACCCACGGTGCCACGTCCGGCGCATCCAATTTTGAAACCATCTTGCGCCATTCCTTGTCCGATCCAGCCAGCCGCAGGACCGGAAACGAATACCAGACTTGTTGCCCGATCCGCTTCTCCACGCCCGCGTAAAACTCCAGCGCCTCCGGCAAAAACTCGGCGATTCGCCAGCTCGGCTCGAAATTTTTCCCGGTCAAGGGATTCACCATCCCAGCCGCCACCCGCGAGCTACCGCCCGCGCCGCGATCCACTAACATGAATTCCGCGCCGCGCTTCCACAGCGCCCACGCGAGACAAGTCCCCGCGAGTCCTTGTCCGGCGATGGTCCATTGCGGCACGCTCACTTCGCCATCAACTCTTCGTTAGGGTCCACCCAAGCCACGTCATAGCCCTTGGCGTAATTGAACAAATGCTTGTGCAAATACGGCACGAAATTCGCCCTCTGCTCCTTCGGCAGTTTCACCAAAATCGTCTCGTTGACGGCCCGCATCAGCTTTTGCATCAGGTTCAGCGTGAGCTGCCGGCCCTTACGCGCCTTTTGCACCTGTTTGTGGTTCAGTTGTTCTTCGGAAACTTCCACCAATTCATGATTGGTCAAATTCCAGCGGTCCATCAAGCCATCGAGCGGCTGCGGTCCGTGATCGCGTGTCAGTTCATCCATGCCCCGGATGTAGCGCATGCGCCGCCCGCAGCTAAGTAAAAAATTTTCTCATTCTCCGATGACCGTTTCCGCCTGCCACGGGCCGTTCAGCGGGTGCCACAGCGCCGCCCAATACCATGCAGAAACATCGGTCCATGTCGAGCCGTCGCCGCTGCTGGTGATCCGTTCATACACGGTCCGGCGGAGGCCGTCGCGCGTCGCGGAAAACCGTGCCCAGCTGCTGCCGTCTGCCAGCCGCACGGTGATCGCCTCGGTCGTTTCAAATCCCGCCGCGCGCAGGCAATCGCCGGACGGATGCAAGCGCCGCGTCGCCTGATTCACCCGCCGGAGAATCACCTGCCCAGTCCCCCAGCGGTGGCTGGAAAGCGTGCCGGGAAAACTTTTCGAGAACGCAGTTTCTGCCTCGGTCGGCGGCAGAAAATGCAGCGGCAGGACCAGGCCGTTGAACGTGAAAACCTCCGGACCACGCCCGAGATCCGACGGCTCCGGTGGCTGCGGCGTGCCGAATGCCAACAGCGGTGCGAGAATTGCGGCGATCCCTAAAATTACCCATTCCGTCCGCCCCGCTCGATCACCAGAAACGGCCTGAAACGCAGGCCGCGCACGGCTGGAAATCGCGGCCCACAGCGGCAACAGGATTATCACGAAACTCACCAGCCCGATCCCGCCGTGGCCGAGAATAGTCTCCTGGAAATGCCCGGTTTCCGTTAGTACCAACAGGGCCGCGCGCGCAATGTTCGCCGGAATCACCAGCCCGATGGCAAACAAGCCGCCGATCACCGTCGCCCGCCAAGTCAAGCGATGGATCGCGGCCAGCGCCATCGCGGCAGCCAGCGCATGCCATAACATCCGCACCCCGCCGCAGGCCGGATCCACCCCGATCACCTGCCCGCCGAGCTCGATCTGCGTGCCACTGCGCGACACCATCACGCTCCCTAACTCCAGCAACCGCAGCGTGCCCTCCGCCGCCGCCACCCGCAGCGGATAGCCCGCGAAAAACTGCATCGAGGCCGCCACCGGAAGCGACAACGCGAGCAAGCCCAGCAGCCCCGCCCGGCGGTGGATTCCATAACAAGTTGCCACGCCCGCCACCGCCAGCCCGGCCCGCAGCAGCGGCGGAAGCCCATGGATTCCCAGCACGGATAGTAAAACCAAAGCCGCTCCAAACACGCGGGCGCTCGATGTGGCGTGCAGAGATTTCCGATCCCGCCAGGCAAGGACGCAGGCCACCGCCAGAGTCAGCAAGCCGAGCGGTTCGTCGCTGCCGTCATCCAGGCGTTTTCCGAACCACCCGATGACCGGGGCCAGCGCGACGCCTTGCAGCACGGCGGGATGAATTTTCCAACAAGGCATCACGAGCGAAATGTTAGTTATCACGTTGGCGTTGTAGCGCGAGCAGCACCACGAGGAACGCGATGAGACCGATGCTGCCCGGTTCTGGGACCGAGGCGTTTTTCACCATCGCCGAGCCACCGCCCACGGCGGACGCGCTCACCCCCTGCGGCAAGGGCAAGGGTTGCTTCACGGCCTGCGCCACGCCGTTGAAATCACGCGGTGTTTCATCCACGGCGAGAGACGAGGTGTAGGGCGTGAGCAAGGAGTAGCTGAGTCCCAGCGAGGTGATTTCGCGGACGGTTTTCTCGTCGCGCCGCACGCCGTCCGTTAGCCTCCGCACCCGCTCGCGCGCCCACAGCACCGGCAAGGCCGGGTGGTCGAGCCCGGTCGCCGCCGCTGCTTCCGCTAGATCGATGGACTTCTCGAATGGCGCACCATTGCCACCGATGCCGCGGACGATGATTTTGCCTTTCGGCTCGCCCGTCCAAGTGCCGGTAACGAGCAGCGGACGCGCCGCGAAAACATCCGGATGCGGATCCGGCGTCAGACTGCCCAAGGTCACGCCTTCCGCCGAAATTTGGACTTTTGCCAGCACCGGATTGGCGACCATTTCCCGGAATTTCGCCGCAGCGGGTCCAGCCTCTTTCGCCGTCGTGACGATGAGCGGTTCCCCACCGCCCGCGCGGGCCACGCTCTCCAACAGTTCCCGGTTGACCGCTGTACCGATGCCGAAGGTGAATACGTTCGCCGCGCCGATGTTCTGCCGGATCAGGTCCGCCGTTTCCGCATCCGCGGAGATGTAGCCGTCGGTGATGAGCAGGATCGATCGCGAGCGGTTTTCCCCGCCGGGCAAGGCGAGCGAGCGCTGGAGCGCGGCTTCAAGCTCGGTGCCGCCGCTCGATGTCTGGCTGTCGATAAATTGATTCGCCAACTCAATGTTAGCCGAGTTGGCGGGCAGCGGAGTTTCTGATAGCACACCGCTGTCCGATGCGAAACGGACGACGTTGAAAGTGTCATCCGACCGCAATCCGTGGACCAGGTTCTTCAGCAGATCCTTCGCGGTATCCAAGGGAAATCCGGCCATCGAGCCCGACACGTCGAGCACGATGACATAGTCGCGCGGCGGGATTTGATCCAGACTCACGCGCGGCGGCGGGGCGATCTGGAGCAGGAAATGGTTCGTCGATTTCCCACGATGAAGCAGCAGCCCGGCATCGACCTGCGAGTTGCCGAGTTTCCAGCGGAGGATGAAATCGCGGTTGGCGTTTTCCTCGCCGGACTTGCTGGAAATCTTCACCATCGCCCGGTCCTTCGCCTTGAAATCCACCGCCACCGGATGGCTCGGGCAAGTGACCTCGGCCAGCTCCAGGGTGGTGGTGAGCGAGGCTTCCAGCGAGAAAGTCGCGGGGTTCGGCGTGCCGGGTAGCAGGTGCGGATTGGCGGTCCACGTTTCGCCTTTCGCCGCCGCCGAGCCGCCGGTGTAGCGCGGCCCCACCACGGTCGGGAACACGAATTCATAGGTCGAATCCACTGCGGGAATCGTCTCGGTCCACTCGATTTCCACGTCGATGTCGTCGCCGGGAAGCAAGTTGGCGACGGACATTTGGAACACATTAGGCCGGTGTTCCTCGAGCAGCGCGGCGGTTTTTTTCTCCGCCTTGGCGGTTTCATATTCCGCCTTTGCCTTCACGGATTCCTTCACCCGCGCGGCGATCACCCGGCCACCAGTGGCGAGCGTCATGCCGTGAACCGCCGCGCGGGTGGAGGCGGGAAACACATAAATCGCCTCGATCGGAACGCTGCCGGAATTCGCATACCGCTGCGTCAGCCGGACGCGGGCGATGGTGCCGTCGATGCTCACCTTCGCGGCGGACGACTTCAATGGAAGCTGTTCGTGAGGCCGTTCGTCGGAGTTTCCTACGATCTGGAAATACGGGGCGGACGACGCTTCCGCTGCGGCGCGCGAGGCCGCACTGAGGAATCCATAGACGAGGGCGAAGTAGGCGAAGCGAAGGAGCGTTTTCATGGCGGTTGGTGGAGTTGACGTCGCGATGACACCCCTCCCCCATGAAACCCTGATGGAGCTTGTGTGAAATTCCCAAGAAGATGCGCCAGACCGCTTTGAATGAAAGGTCTTAGTAGTTAGGGTTGCCGAGCACGTTCACGAACTCCGTGCCGCCCTACCCTTGCCTCAGGCGATTTGGGCCAGCACTCTCGGAAATCCGAAATTCAGCAAGATTCTGCTTGGCAAGCCGTGGAAGATCTTGCAATTTCCGCGCCCGCCCGTTTCTTGGGCACTCCACAGAGCTTTAATATCATGGCCGTATCCATCCGACTCAACCGCAAGGGCACCAAAGACCGCCCCTATTATAAAATTGTTGCCGTTGACAGCCGCAAGCGTCGTGACGGTCGTTTCATCGAGCAACTCGGCACCTACGATCCACTGCTTGAAGGCACCAACTTCACCATCGACCTCGCGATTGCTGATAAATGGCTCGCCGTCGGAGCCAAGCCTTCCGAGACCGTGAACAGCATGATTCGCAAGGCTCGCACTGCTGCTGCCGCTCAAGCTTGATCTGCTAATTTTCCGAATTTCCAAAAACCGTGTTCCTGCTAAGGAACACGGTTTTTTGTTGGGTTGTTATTTTCGCTTCCGCGCTCGATGTTGAGCGCTCGATGTTCGATGTTCACACGCCTATTTCCTTCGAGCAGTTCATGGCGAAAGCCCTGCACGATCCACAAACCGGCTACTACGCGAGACGGATTTCCGGCGTCGGTCGGACCGGAGATTTCACCACCGCACCCATGCTTTCGGAGGCTCCGGCGCGGGCCATCGCCGCTTGGGCGACACGGGCGCTGCGTGAATCCGGCTGCCGGAATTTGATCGAAATCGGCCCCGGCGAAGGAACGCTCGCCGCCGGAGTCCTCAAAAACATGCCGTGGCTGCGGCGTTGGAAAACCCAGCTGCATCTCGTGGAAACTTCGGTTCCCCTCGCCGAGCGCCAGCGCAAATTGATCGGAAATCGCGCTATCTGGCATCGCACGATGACCGACGCCCTCGCCGCCTGCGGAGGGAACGCCGTCATTTTTTCCAACGAGCTGGTGGATGCCTTCCCAGTCCGCAGATTTCAAAAAACCGCCGCAGGCTGGCAGGAAATCGCCGTTAGCTTCGACGGCCAGCGCCGTGCGCATGAATCGCTGCTGCCACCCGCGCCCTTGCCGGACTCATCCGGATTTCTCGAAAGCCACCCGCTCGGCCAATGCATCGAAGTCCACGATTCCTACCGCCGCTATCTGGCGGAGTGGTTACCGCTTTGGAAATCCGGGCGCATGCTCACCATCGACTATGGTGCGGCGGCGGAAACCCTCTATCATCGCCGGCCCCGCGGCACCATCCGCGCCTACCTCCTCCAACAGCGCCTCGAAGGCCCCGCGATCTATCAAAACCCCGGCCGCCAGGATCTCACGGCGGATGTCAATTTCACCGACCTCCAGAACTGGAGTCGGCCGTGGATCAGCGCGCAACAAGTCATGAGCTTCGGCAGATTTCTAGCAAGCTCACCCACCGAGTTCGGACAGGCGTTTCTGGTGCTCGATCAAGCACGGTAACGGGATGTGGCCATGCGCGCGAGGCTTACCGAAGAACGGGGTTTGTGCAAACGACAGGCAGCGGCCATTCTCCGGCATGCAGCGTCCACGCATCTCCACGAATCTGGCCATCTCGGCGGATGGAAAAATTTCCTCATCGCCGCCCCGGCCGTCTGGCTGGACTTCGCGCGACGATCACGCCCGGCTGCTGGAATTACGGGGAAATGCCGACGCGATTCTGGTCGGGCGCGGCACGCTGGAAGCCGACAGGATGACGCTCACGGTGCCTGGAAAGACGGCGCAACCGCTGCGCGGCATCGTTTCGCGGTCGGGCAAGCTCGATCCGGCGCATCCGATTTTCAGCACTCCCGGCGGGGAAATCCATCTGTTGGTCACCGACGATTTCGCGGGTGATGTGGATTTAAATGTCACGATCCACCGCCAAACGCTCGCTGGATTTCTCGAAACGCTGGCGACCGAATACCACGTCCACCATCTCCACTGCGAGGGCGGCGGCGAGCTGGTGCGGGCGCTGGCGGAGCTGGACGTGATCGATGAATTCCACCTCACGCTCGCCGGACACACGCTATTCGGCGGCTTGGCGGCCAGCACGGCCACCGGGATTCCTGCGGAGTTTCTGCCGAAATCGGTCGATTTTAAAATCAGCGACTTCGAGCCGCGGCCCGCGACCGGGGAGTGCTTCCTCAGCTACACGCGCGTGTGAGAATTTATCGAAAAGCTCACCCAACGGTGTCCAACTTTGGAGAGAAAAAAGAGCTCGTTGGCGACTGACGATTGAGGCGAGCAATCGCCGCATCCTGAATGGGATTTTCTGAACCGATCGCGATACGGAGAATGCGCAAAAGGCATCGCGTGGTGGGAACCACCAGCCAACGCGGCATGGCCCGCAGGCCTATCATCTTTTGATAAGAGACAGGTAAAGTAAGATAAGCCGCTTGGAATAGCAGCCGGTAAACGATGCGTGCAACTACGGGCAACGGCGGGTGTCGAAGCCATTCGATCACTTCACGACACTCATCCGTCACCGCGAGTTGAGGCTCGAGCCGCCGGATGTCATCGAGTAATGCATTCTCGTCTGCTGGTGCGCCACTGAGACCGATCGGCTCGACTGAGCGCGCCCACAAGCGGATATACGCATCAGCTCCGCCGGGAATCGGCATCGGGGAATAAGTCTGATGGCATCGCAAGAACGATTCCATGAAAGCGATGTGTACCCAGCGCAAGAGTTCGGGTTCTGAAGCCGTGTATTCGCGTTCGCGGCCACTCGAGTCGCGGTAGGTGCCCCGCACTTTACCGTGCATACCTCGCACGCGCGCCGCCTCACGAAAAATCGACTCGCGCGAGGCATAGGTGGTGACGGTCAGCCATTGAATAGTTCCGGCCAAGCGCCCCAGTGGGTCCTCCCTGTATCGCGAGTGATCACGAACGCCAGCAAGGGTTGCCGGGTGGAGGGCCTGCATGAGTAGAGCACGCACCCCGCCGACCAGCGTGGCCATGTCACCATGAACAATCCACGGAGCATCCCCGGGCGCAAAAAATCCCGGCCCATCGCCCGCGGCGACTGCGGCAATCCAGGGCGGATTGCCGCTTGCGTCACCGCACAACACCGCCCGAAAACGGCGCGCGATCCGCTGTTGTAGAAAATGAATCATGATGGTTTGCTTTATTTTTTGAATCAGTAAGTCAGAAAATGAAATTAGCAAACGCCGGTAATAAATATGGCGAATGACCGCCACGAAAGCATTATGCCCGTTGCCGATACGCTATGCGACGCTGCTTTCATCACGCTTTCGCCGATGATCGATTCCTCAGCAAATTCCCGCTTCTGTTCATCAACATTTCCTTCCACCAGTTCTTGGTAAACGGCGCTGTCGAGTTCGATCTGCGTGTTATGACATTAACATGGCGACGCGCAGCAGTATAAATGCGCGCGGCTGCTCCGCCTCAATGCGCGGATTTCTCAACGTGTTCCGCAGGTGCAGCGTGGTCATCATGCGCACCGGCGGCGGCGTGATTTTCATTGAGCTGCTTGGTGCCTTGCGGGCCCTCGAATTCATGGCGCTCGCAGGAAACGGCCAATAAAGAAACGGTCACAAGCAGGATCGAGAATGATTTCATCGCGCCGCTTCAATAGCCAGTCGCCGCCGAAACGCAACCCCCAAGGCGGTGGAAATTCACGGCCGCGACAGCCAGCCCGCCACGGCGCGGGCGGCGCGTTCGTGGGCACCTTTTCCACCGAGTTTGGCCGACGTTTCCGCGAGCCGTGCCTGCAAGGCTTGGCGTTTCGCCGGGGATTCGAGAAATCCACGCAAGCTGCGGGCGACCGCCACCGGCTCCGCCCGCGCTTGGATCAATTCCTCGACCACACCTGCCTCCGCCAGAATGTTGACCAGTCCGATGTGTTCGATTTTCACCAGCATTTTTCCCAGCACATACGTCAGCGGTGCCACTCGATAGACGAGACAATAAGGCAACCCATAATAAGCAGCCTCCAAAGTCGCGGTGCCGCTGGCGATCACCGCGCAGCACGCGCGCTGCATCAGCGAATGGCTGCCGCCGGTGGTGACGGTGATTAGATCCCCCGCATCGACCTCCGTCAGCAAGCTGCGGATCTGCGCTGCCAGCTTTGCGGATGCGGCGGGAACTTCGAATTTCAAAGCCGCGTCGGAGGATTTGAGCCGCTTTGCCGTGCCGATCATCATCGGAAATAAACGCGCGATTTCCCGCTCGCGACTGCCGGGAAAGAGCCCTACCAGCCGCTCGTCGCGTTGCGCGGCGGGAAGGCGTTTTTCCTCCAACTCGTCCACCAGCGGATTGCCGACGAAGCTTGATTTCAGGCCGGCGTTTTGGAAAATCGGCGGCTCGAAAG
This sequence comes from Verrucomicrobiota bacterium, assembly GCA_041179105.1. GTDB lineage: Bacteria > Verrucomicrobiota > Verrucomicrobiia > Verrucomicrobiales > Akkermansiaceae > Luteolibacter. The sequence continues at coordinate 12,744 of JBEGUC010000036.1, forward strand.
GGAACAGGCAGAGGACTTCATCCAGCAGCCGCGCCATCACGGGGATGCGGCGCTTGTTCCAAGCCCAGACTTTCGGGCTGATGTAGTAAACGATGCGCGTCTGCGGACATTCGCGCTTCACCGCCTCGGCGAAGCGGAGATTGAAGCCCGGATAATCAATCAGCAGCAGCAGGTCCGGCTGGAATTTTTTCAACTCCGCCAACATTTCCGCAAACCGCTGTTTGAACCAACCATAGCGTTTCAAAACCTCCCAAACGCCCATCACCGCAGCGTCCTCGACCCAGTCGCGCAAGCCCGGCCCAGCGATCTCGGCCATTTCCGGCCCGCCCGCGCCGTGGATTTCCAAATTCGGCACCATTTCTACCAAGGAACGCAGCAACCCCGCCCCGTGCGCATCCCCGCTCAACTCCCCCGCGACCACGTAAACCCGTTTCGACATGTGGCGGCAAGCTAGGCAGGCCGCCCGGCTCTGACCATTAAAAATCCATCCACCGCCCCGGATGCGTCCCCTATTTATGGAAATCGGCAAACTTCCCGACTTCCGCATTGATTTCGACGCGACTGCCGCTTTGATCGCCCCCCGCAGCTTTTCATATTCCCATCATGTCCGCCGATCTCACCGAATCTCCCGTGCCGCTTGCTGAAATTTCACAAGGCCCCAATGCCTTCGAAGCCTTCCTCGACCGCAATCAAAAGGGCATCATCGTCGCAGCCATCCTTCTCGCCATCGGAGCCGTGGCGCTGGTCATTTACCGCGGTGTGGAAACTAGCCGCCAGCAAACCGCCGGTGCCGCCCTCACGAAAGCTCAAGACCTCGCCTCACTCCAAGCCGTCGTCACCGAGCACGCTGGCACCACCGCAGCCGGCAGCGCGATGTCCCTCCTCGCCAACAGCCAATGGACCGCAGGCAAGCAGGATGACGCCATCGCCACACTCCGTAAATTTATCGCCGAGTCGCCCGCGCATCCCGCCATCCCCACCACCAAGGCCAATCTCGCCTCCAAGTTGATGGCCCAAGGCAAATCCGGTGACGCCGCGAAATTATTCGAAGAACTCGCCACCGATCCAGCCGCCAGCTTCATCGCTCCCTTTGCCCATATTTCCCTAGGCGACATCGCCAAATCCGCCGGCGACCTCGAAAAAGCCGAAGCCTCCTACACCAAGGCGAAAAACGCCGACACCAGCTTCGCCGATACCGCCAATCGCCGCTTGGCCATCTTGAAAACCAAGCCGCCTACGGAAATCGAGCCACCACCGGCACCACCCGCTGCGGCCACCCCCGCAGACCCGGCGGCTGCGATCAAAGCCGCGCTGCCACCCGGAACGACCCTCATGCCTGCCGCCCCGCAAGCCGAAACTCCGGTCGCTCCCGAGCCGTAAGTCCTCATTCAATTTGACATCGTTATAACTCAAACCATTGTTTCCTCTCGTGTTTAAAAAAGTAATCGGCCAAGACAACAGCGAATCCCAGCGGTCCGCTCCACCCCTTCCGGAAAGCCGCCACCCGGAACCCGTTTCACCCGCCTACGGCTCGCCGCAAGCTGCCGCGCCCACCGCACGGCCCGCACCCGCCGCCACCCGCAATTTCCTCTCCACCGACGTGGAAATCAAAGGCACCGTCAAATTCACCAACGACCTCGTCGTTGACGGCAAAATCGAAGGTGAAATCACCTCCGACGGCAATCTCACCGTCGGCGAAAATGCCCGCATCAAGGCAGAGATCAAAACCGCGACCGTCGTCGTTTACGGCAAGGTCCACGGCAACATCACCGCCGCCGACCGTGTCGAACTCAAGGCCAGCGCCGAAGTCATCGGTGACATCAAAGCCAAATCTCTCTCCATCGAGGCAGGTGCCATTTTCATCGGAAAATCCACCGTCGGCACCCCAGCCCAAGCCATCGCCCAACCCGCCACCGCCCAACAACCGGTTGCTCACAAAGTGGCTCTGGCACCCGAAGGCCCCAAACTAGGCTCCTTTGTCGGCACCTCCCACTAACTTGTTGAAGCCACTTTCTTCGAAATCCCATCGATACTGCCATGGCCGATGAGCCCCAGCGCCATCGCATCAAGGTTGCCTGCCCGGAGTGCGGGAAAGTGCAGTTAGAGCCCGCACTCGTAGTTTCTACGCAATGCCGGGCTTGCCGCGCCAACTTCCAAGTCCGGGAAGGCAAAGGGGTCGTGAGAACACACCCCGTCACCCGGCTCGCCGTGCCGCGCAAGGATTCCGACCCGGAGCCCGAGCCGCCACCCCAAGCACCCACACAGCCATTCCTCCGCCGGGGCCCCGTCGTCCCCGTGCCGCAGTCCTTCCTGATGCGGCTCCTCAATCCCGCCAAACCACCGCGCGAGATCACTTGCTTCGGCTGCGGCCACACCTACTCCACTGTCGGCGACGCCCAGTCCAGCCAGTGTCCGAAATGCAGCGGCTACATCAGCCTGCTCAGTTACGACATCACCGAGTATTGGAATCGCCGCATCCAGACTTGTGGCGACGTCGTGATCCAGAAATCCGGAACCGTCTCCGGCGTCACCCTCAAGTGCCACAACCTCACCGTCCTCGGCGAACTCGCCAGCTCCGTCGAATGCACTGGCGACTTAATTATCCGCAACCACGCCAAAATCACCGGCAACGTCCGATGCCGGAACCTCCGCGTCGAAAAGGGCTCGCGCGTCGAGTTCCTCAATCCCGTCACCGCCGCCAGCGCCTTCATTGATGGCTACGTCCGCGGCCAGATCTCCTGCTCCGGCCCCGTCACCCTCGAAAAACGCGCCCACCTCCAAGGCCTCGTCCGCACCACCTCGCTCATCGTCAAACCCGGTGCCAAACACACCGGCACCATCGAGATGATCCCCGCTGAAATCTGAAATCCCAAATCCCAGAAATGCCCGCCGCCCTCGATCTCAAGGAGGAAATCCTCGCCCTCAAAAAGGCCAGGAACGCCGTCATCCTCGCCCACAACTATCAGACCGGCGACATCCAAGACGTCGCCGACTACGTCGGTGATTCACTCGGCCTCGCCTACCACGCCAAGGCCACCGATGCCGACGTCATCGTCTTCTGCGGCGTCCATTTCATGGCGGAAACCGCCAAAATCGTGAACCCCGGAAAAATCGTCGTCTTACCAGACGCCGACGCCGGCTGCTCACTCGAACAATCCTGCCCCGCCGACGAGCTAGAAGCCTTCCTCGCAGCCCACGCAGAGAAGAACTACTACGTCATCGCCTACATCAACTGCTCCGGCGGCGTCAAAGCCCTCTGCGACGTCATCGTCACCTCCGGCAACGCCGTCAAAATCGTCAACCTCGCCCCGGCAGACCGCCCAATTCTTTTCGTCCCGGACGAAAACCTCGGTGCCTGGGTCATGGAGCAAACCGGCCGTAAAATGGACCTGTGGAAAGGCAACTGCTACGTCCACGTCGAGTTCACCCGCGACTCGATCAACCGCATCAAAGCCGAATACCCAGACGCCCTCGTCGTCGCCCACCCCGAATGCACCCAGGCCGTCCGCTTGCTAGCCGACGAGGTTTGCTCGACGGAAAAGATGATCGCTTACTGCAAAAACGCGCCGGTCAAAGACATCATCGTCGTCACCGAGAGCGGCATGCTCCACCGCCTGCGCAAGGAGTGCCCGGACAAGAATCTCATTGCCGGCCCCACCGACCGCTGCGCCTGCGCCGACTGCCGCTACATGAAAATGAATACTCTCCAGAAACTCCGCGACTGCCTGGACACCCTCCAGCCCCGCGTGGAGATGGAAGAATCCCTCCGCAAGCGCGCCGAAGCCCCGCTGCTGCGGATGCTCGAGCAGTCAAAGTGAGGTGACACAGGCATTCCTGCCTATTCTTCCCGGCGTGACGGCAACCCCTTGCTCCGGAGTTTCACCCCTGTGGATTCTTTTTTAACCACTGATTTCACTGATTTCAAGAATACGAGCCGCCCAATCTTTTCTTCAATCAGTGTCATCAGTGAAATCAGTGGCTAAATTTCTTCTTCAAGCTCGCGATTTCAATTTCGGAGAAATGTCAGAAACGCAGGTCGCCCAAAGATCCAAGCCGATCAAAGGCTCATGGGCTTCCCGATACACCGGACAATTCGCATTTCCAATTCCGCCCCAGTCGCATAGCCTCTTACCACAATGTCTGCCGTCGAAAACCTCCGTGCCGCAATCCGTGACGTCGTCGATTTCCCGAAACCCGGCATCATCTTCAAAGACATCACCCCTATCCTCGCCGACGGAAAACTCTTCCGCGAATCCATCTCCCTGCTCTGCGAAACGGCGGGTAACGTTAAAATCGACAAAGTCGTCGGCATCGACGCCCGCGGATTCATCTTCGCCGCCGCCGTCGCCGACCGCCTCGGCGCAGGCTTCGTCCCAGTCCGAAAAAAAGGCAAGCTCCCTTGGAAAACCCGCCAGACTGCTTACTCGCTCGAATACGGCGATTCCATCGTCGAGCTCCACGAAGACGCCGTGAAACCCGGCGAATCCATCCTGCTCATCGATGACTTGCTAGCCACCGGCGGCACCGCCGCAGCGGCAGTCAAGCTGCTCGACGAACTCGGAGCCGATATCGTCGGTATTTCCGTGCTCATCGAGCTCAGCTTCCTCGGTGGTCGCGCCAAACTCGTCCCCCACCCTCTCCACGCCATCCTCACTTATTGAGATTTCCTGCGCCCCAGCCACCCGCGGAGCAGGTGAGTGAGGACTCCACCCAACACGATCAAAGACACCCCGGTGATCGCCCATTTCAGCTTTCCATCGGCCAGCCCCGCACCGCTGAGGACCACGCCGCAGCCAATGACGCCGGTACACAGAAGCGAAATCGGCAGATACAAGCGAAACGGGGCCCGGAGGAAACCCAGCAGATAGTTCTGGAAAAACAGCGGAATTCCCGGCGTCAGTCTCATCACTAGGATCAATTTCAAGTGATCGCCGCGCGGTAGCACCGGGATTTGAATCGCCATCGCCGCCAACATTTTCTCCACCACCCGCCGGGCCGGCCCCGCCGCCAGCCAGTAAGTCCAGCTAAAATTCAACGCCAAGGCCAGCAGGCACAGCAAGCAAGCCATCAACGGTCGCTCCCGCCAGACCACCCCCGCCGTCAGCAGCAAAAGACTCGTCGGGACCGGCAGCCCCGGCAAAACCACCAACGCCACGAACAAGGCCCACGGGTTCTTCACCAGATAGGCGTTCACCTGCTCCCACCCCGCCTTCAAGCCCGCCAGATCCACCCCCGCCTTCCAAGCCAGCAGCCCGCCGGCGAGGGCAAGTCCGCATAATCCGACCAGTCCGATACGCACTCGCCGGTGCGCCAACAGCTTTTTCAAAGGTTCCATCCGCCGCAGAAACTCCACCCTTCTCCCGGCCTTGGCAAGCCGCGACGACAAGAACCGCGCCTGCAATGGCGCAAGGCCGAGCTCGTCATCGGACGCTCCGGAAGGCTCAATTCATCCAAGCCACCAAGCTGAATGAAGTGCGGGTTGGGTGACTTTCAGCGCTCGAGGATCTCGACTTCGTAGCCGTCCGGGTCGGTGACAAAGGCCATCTTTCGGCCGCCGGAGGTGAATTTCTCGCGCCAAGCGGAGGGCCAGATTTCGAGGCTCGCTTGTTCGAGCTGGTCGCAATAGGCGATGATGTCCGGCACGCCGAGTGCGGTGTGCATCAGGTCTTCTGGGCAGGTCGCCGTGTAGTCGGGCGAGTGGCAGAGCTCGAGGAAGACGTCGTTGCCGGGCAGCTCGAGGAAGGCGAGGCTGTTGCCTTCCGGCGAGGTCTTGGACTCGCCGACTGTGTAGCCGAGGATTTTGTAAAAGGCGATGGAGCGGGCGAGGTCGCGGACGCGAATGCGGGTGTGGAGAAAGCGGATCATAGCGCGGCGACTCTGGATGAAAACGACGGCTTTGCCAAACGACGATTTTCTGCGGGAAGGATGAATCTTTACACCAGCCCGTCCTTGCGGGCTTGTTTCCAGTAGGCGTATTCCGAGCGGTTGAAGTCGATGTACTCGGGTGAGAGGTCACTGGAATACATGACATAGTCCGCGTCGCCCTGATTGAGATTGATGACAATTTCAAACTCGGGATGCGAGACGGCTTCGCGCAATTGCTCCATCGGCGTGTCCGCCTGAAGACCGCCGATGCAGGCCGCCTTACCGCCGATGTGGATATCGACAAGCTCCTCACGAATGCGGGCGCGGGAGTAGCCGACGGCGTGGATGATGCGGCCCCAGTTCGGATCGCCGCCGTTCCACGAAGATTTCACGAGAGCGGACTTGCAGACGGCTTCGGCAACTTTTTTCGCATCCAGATAAGTGCGAGCGCCAGTGACTTTGACGGTGACGAATTTGGTGACACGCTCGCCGTCGCGGACGACGGCTTTGGCGAGTTCGAGCATCAGCCAGTTAAGGGCTTTCCGAAATTGTTTGCAGATGGAGCTGTTGCGGCGGATGGAGGGCATCCCGGACGCGCCGTTGGCGAGGACGATGACCGTGTCGTTGGTGGACATGTCGCCGTCGATGGTGATGCGGTTGAAGCTGTCCTCGACGCACTCGAGCACCGCCTTGCGGAGGCACTCGGAGGAAATGCTGGCATCCGTGGTGATGAAACAAAGCATGGTGGCCATGCTCGGGGAAATCATGCCGGCGCCTTTCACACAACCACCGAGGTGGACGCGGTGCTCGCCGAGGTCGAAGGAGATCGCGATTTCCTTGGCGTGGGTGTCGCTGGTGATGATGGCGGCGGCGACGTCCGAGCCGTTTTCCGGGCCGAGGCGTTCGAGCAATTCGCCGTATTTCGGCTCGAAGCGGATCATCGGCATCGGCAGGCCGATGACGCCGGTGGAGGCGACGCCGATTTCCGAGCGTTTGATTTTGAGCGGCTTGGCCACGGCGTCGCACATCGAGTTGGCATCGCGGATGCCTTGCACGCCGGTGCAGGCATTGGCATTGCCGGAGTTGGCGATGATGGCTCGGAGTTCGCCCTTGCGGAGGTGGGTCTGGGAGACGCGGACAGGCGCGGCTTTGACCCGGTTGGTGGTGAAGGTGCCGGCCGAGTTGCAGGGTTTCTCAGAGTAGATGAGCGCGAGATCGAGGCGCGTGCTATCCGGATTCTTGATGCCACAACTCACGGCGCTCGTGAGAAATCCTTGAGGCGCGCCGACGCCGCCTTCGATTCGGGTAAATGGGGAATTCATGACAGGAAACAGGGAATAGTGGCGGAGACTGGGCAGCGCTTAAAAATTTTGCAATCCATCAATCGGGCTCAGGCCGAACATCAGGTTGAAACATTGCACGGCCTGCCCGCCAGCACCTTTGCCAAGGTTGTCCTCGGCGCTCATCAGGATGACGCGGCCGGTGCGCGGGTCATGCTGCCAGCCGATGTCGATGAAGTTGGTGCGGGTGACATTTTTCGTATCCGCACAACCGCCGCGACCGAGGAGACGGACGAAATTCGAGTCACGGTAGGCCGCTTCGAGCGCTGCGCCGATGGTGTCGGGAGTCACGCCATCGCGGAGTTTCGCGGTGGTGGTGGTCACGATGCCCGAGTTGACCGGGATCAGGTGCGGGATGAAAGTGATGGTGACTTTTTCGCCTGCGGCGAGGCTGAGTTCCTGCTCGATTTCCGATAGGTGGCGATGTTTCGGCACGCCGTAGGCACGCGCGCTTTCGTTGCACTCGCAGAACAGCAGGCTGAGATCCGCCTTGCGCCCGGCCCCGCTGACGCCGCTCATCGAGTTGGCGACGAGGGTGTCTGGATCGATCAGATTTCCGCGCAGCAGTGGCAGCAGCGGCAGTAAGATGCTCGTCGGATAACACCCCGGTGCGGCGATCAAACGCGCCGCCTGGATTTCCGGCGTGCGGATTTCCGGCAAGCCGTAAACTGCCTCCGCCAGCAAGTCCGGCGCAGGATGCGAGTGATCGTAAAATTCTTCGTAAACTGCGGCGTCGCGCAGTCGAAAATCGGCGCTCAGGTCGATCACCTTCAGCCCGCGTGCCAGCAGGTCGCGGGCAATTTCTGCCGCGACTCCATGTGGCAGCGCGAGGAACGCCACCTGCGCCCCGGTCGCAGCGATGGCGTCCGGGTCCGGTTCGATAAACGCCAACTCGCTTCCCGGTGCCTTGCGGAATCGCGGAAACACCGCCGCCAGCGATTTTCCGGCCTCCTGACGGGAGGTGGCGGCGACGAGTTCAACGCCCGGATGGACGAGCAGCAGGCGGAGCAATTCCATCCCGGTGTAGCCACTGGCCCCGACGATGGCGGTTTTGATGCGATTCATGCGGGTGAAATCTCATGATTTTCCGTGCTTGCCAATCCGCATTTACCCTGTTTATTTCGCCGCCCGTTCATGGAGCGGGCTGTAGCGCAGTCTGGTAGCGCACCTGCCTGGGGGGCAGGGGGTCGTGGGTTCGAATCCCGCCAGCCCGACCACTTTTATGATCAATGACTTCAGGCATCCTGATCCAGGCGGAAAAGTTTGGCGCTTTTGGTGATTTCACGGAAGCCTACCAGACGAGCTGGTCGATGAAGCGCAGGCCGGTTTCTCGCTGGCGCAACTCAGTCGTGTGTGACGTAACACTGGTTTTGCACCGCACACCGTTCCCTGCAATCGACACATCAACACCTTGACCCGGCGCGCCTGCGATACCTTCCGTGGCGTCGTCGATGCCGAGAACGACCGGAACTACATTCCCGTCTCCTTTCGGAGTTGGATCTGTTGTGGCGCTTCGATTTGGTCAGTTTGAATATGCTCGGAAGATCAGAAATCGTGAGATTTTGCGAAAGCTCTACTCGGAGCCTGTTTTGAGCGATGAATCGAGCCAGCGCGTGTCGTGAACGAACTGCTGGCTTGATTCGCCGGGGCAAATCTCAGGCATTGATTTCAGGATCGGTGTAAACCAAGCCGTGCGCATCCGCCACGGGCTTGCACGTCAGTTTGCCGGCCTTCGTATTGATGCCTCCTAGTAACTCTCTGCGGACGACGCAGGCACCTTGCACGCCTTTTTCGGCGATGAGCAGGATCCATGGCTGGGTGACATTGTTGAGCGCCTGAGTGGCGGTGCGGGAGTAGGCACCCGGCATGTTAGCCACGCAGTAATGGAGCACACCTTCCTCTTCGTAAGTCGGATTGTCGTGGGTGGTGGCACGCGTGGTTTCGGAGCAACCACCTTGATCGACGGCGATGTCCACAAAGACGCTGCCCTTCGGCATCAAGCGCAGCATTTCACGAGTAATCAATCTGGGGGCCTTCGCGCCGGGAACCAGCACCGCGCCGATCACGAGATCTACGCGCGGCAGCAGTTCCGCTAAATTCGCCTCGTTGGAATACACCATGCTGGTGCCGCTCATGGTGATGTCCAGGAAGCGCATCCGCTCGAAATCCACTTCCAGGATCGTCACATCCGCGCCGATGCCGGTGGCGACTCGCGCCGCATTCACACCGGCGGTGCCGCCACCGAGCACGACCACGCGGCCGGGCGCAACGCCAGGAACCCCGCCTAACAAGCATCCGCGACCGCCGCGATGTTTCGCCAGGTGATAGGAACCGACGATGGCCGACATGCGCCCGGCAATTTCACTCATCGGCTCGAGCAGCGGCAGCCGGTGGTTCACCTCGACCGTCTCGTAGGCGATGGCGGTGCAACCGGTAGCCATGAGGCTCTCGGTGAGCGCCAGATCGGCGGCGAGGTGGAGGTAGGTGAAAAGTATGTGATGCGGCTGGAGCAGCGCCACTTCGGACGGCTGGGGCTCCTTGACTTTGACGATCAATTCCGCATTCGCGAACACGCTCTCCGCATCTGGAACGATGCTTGCGCCGACAGCCTGATAGTGCTCATCCACGTAGCTGGCACCATCACCGGCACCGCTCTGGACGAAGACCTGGTGGCCCCGCTTGACGAGTTCCGCGACACAACCGGGGATCATACTGACGCGGTTTTCCTGCGCTTTGATTTCTGTGGGGATTCCGATTTTCATGAATGATACTTTGGCAATTTGCGGTGTGGTGGGATTGGCACGACTCTTACCTGGCAGCTACTTGGACGGGCTGTCTTTGACGCCAAGGGGCGCTTGGGCGGAAAGCAGCCCTTGGACGACGAGCCACTTGAGGAAATCGTTTTGCCAAGCATCCCAGGATGGACCTTTCTGGCCATTTAGGCCATGGCCGCCGGACGGGAGTTCAAGGTATTCAAACGGAATTTTTTTCTCCTTGAGGGCGGCAGCAAAAATACGCGAGTTCTCAGGACTGACGAGCGTGTCGTCTTTGGCGTGAGTTAGGAAGGTCGGCGGAGTTTTAGCGGTGACACATTTCTCGCTGGAGAAGAAATTGACTGCGGCTTCAGTGGGATTAGGCCCGAGTAAACTGCGCTTCGATCCGCCGTGAGTGAGGGGCCCCATGGTGATCACTGGATAGATGAGGGCGATGAAATCAGGTCGAGAACCGAGGATCTTTTTCGGGGGCGCGGATGGCGGGGCTCCAAATGCGAAATGGTTGCCGAGGGTGGAGGCAAGGTGGCCACCGGCCGAGAACCCCATCACACCGATACGCT
>JBEGUC010000037.1:0-21670 GCA_041179105.1 Verrucomicrobiota bacterium
AAAAACTCTACGACCTCCTGGCCGTGCGACTGATCAAATCCCGCGATCTGGCAGAGTTAGACGCATTCGATCCCGACCCGAGACACGTCGAACGAGGCAAACGAACCCGGAAATCCCCCGTAGAAGCTGGCATCGTGGCCTTAACCTGACGCGAATGGGTAATGGGGGAATCAAGGTAGTCGGCGGAACTATAAGTTTGAATACAAAGTGATTTGGCTATCTATCCATTTTCTCACTGGGATTAACTGGACAATCGCTCTGGTGATTTCCTTGGAGCATGACCCGAATCACGACATCTTTTCCCAAAATCCAAAGAACCCACTGGTGGCCAGCGGACGGAAAGCTAAGTCTTCGGGACGGTCGAAGAGCACAAGATCGATGTCGGATTTCGCTAACGCGATCTGCAGATCGTGAAGTTGATCATGAAGCGGTCCAATTTCTGGACGCATGGCAGCGATCTGTTTGAGTTTATGCTCGGTCGCCCAGTGAAGAAGCGTCTCGGTGATAGACGAATCTGTGCAGACGTGGGCCTTTATTCCGAAGGCTGAACTTGCACGCTCGGCTGCGTCGGTGAGCGCGGTCTTGAGCCAAGCAATTTTCAATTTCGAATAACGGAAACGAGCCCAAGTGGCCGCATCACCGGTGGCGAGGATGGCCATGGATTTCAGCGAAGCGAGTGGGCTTTGCTCGATGAGAAGATCTTCCTCGTGAATCCAAATGCCGATTCGCCCCTCCCGTAGCAGCGGTGTGGGTGGAAGTGAGAGGCGGGTGATGACGGGTCGTTTCTCGGCGGGAAGGATGAGAGCCTGTGGGTTTTGTAGCAGTTCCAGTCCTTTGTGATGTGTCGCGAGAACTTCGGGTGGTAGGTATTTTTCCAGATTGCTATGGCGAGGCAGATAAGTTTTTCCGGGAGTCTGAAGCCCTGCGACCCAACGCCATGAGAGGGTGTTGGAGGCTGGGTCTGCATCTAGAAGATGGCTAAAGAAAAAATCTGCGCCGAGTTGCCAAGGAAGCCGCTCGATGTGAATCCACCAGCCTGCGAACCACATGCGGACGTGGTTGTGGAGGTAGCCAGTCTCTACCAGTTCGCGGGTGAAGTGGTTCATGATGGCAATCGCGCTTTCACCGGCTTCGCAGCGTACCCGTGCGGCTTCCGTGTTCGGGTCATTCTGGAGTGCTGCGAGTTGATCGAGATAATCCGCCCAGACTTGGGGACGAAGGGACAACCAGCTTTTCCAGTAGTGACGCCAATAGATTTCTTGGGTGAACTTCTCGACAGTGGACTTGGCGTAGCGAGTGAGGGGAGCTGCCACACATTCGGATTCGAGGATGAGCCGACACCGGATAGCCGGGGAAAGCCGTGAAACATTGGTATGGCCGGGAAATACATGATTCCGGTCTCGCCCGTAGCGGCCTGCTGCGGGAATGAAGGCATCAAGTCGCTGGAGTGCATCCTTGCGGGTGGCTGCAAACGCGGGGGCTGGAAGTGCAAAGAGTGTATCATTCATATGAAGATATAATGGATGTTTGGCGGGATGCTTTTAAGCCGGTGATCCAGAGGGCATCAATGTCATTGGCAGCTCCAAGGATGGAGCCCACGACTGCACCGCGGTGGCAATTGTCGCCACCGACCATGGCATTGGCGATGACGCCGCAGTCGAACTGGTCATGATACTTCCATGCCAGATAGAGAGCTGCCGGAAATGCCTGATCAATGTAGCAAGCGGGACTCAAAACGCTGCCGATGATCTCATCGTCCGGTCGGGTCGCCCAGCGCTCGGCTTTGCGGGTTGAAAACCAATCGCCTGCTTCGCGTGCGATAGCCTCACGCAGCGGCGTTCCCGCAGTTATGGATTTTAGCAGCCGGGCCAGACAATCGGCGGCTCGTTGAACATTGCTGTGGCGGTGCGTGAGTGCGAGATGTTCGCGAGTGGCGGACCGCCAATCGGCATCCTCGGGCAATGCCGCAAGTAGCGCTGGGATTTGAGCGAGTCCGCCGATGTGTTCATCAACGATCCCGCACTTGGTTACTTTCTTATCCTGTGCGTATCGGCCAAAAAACCCGCGGTGATATTCCTCAAGGTAGGTGTCGCTATGCCAACCGGGAGTCAACATGCACTCCACATAATGAAGAACCCATCGCTCGGCATCGTAATCGTTGTGGAGACAGACTTGATTGTAAAGTTCGGTAGCGAGCCTGAAGTTCACAGTATTTTCACCAGCTTCAAGAAATTGGTGATAGTGGATGTCACGCTGTCCCCAAAAGACGACTTGATCCCTGAGAATGTCGCCCTTTTCATTGAGCGCATGATATTCTGAACGCCATAAAATACTCCCCGGATGAGGGTTTCGAGGCGCTTGGTAATGATCGAGAACTCCGTAGTCGCGCTTGAGAGCCTCTCTGTCATAATACCAGTGGCCCGGCATCGAAAGAGCATCGGCGACAAGTGAACCAAGATAAGCGTTATGCAGCGTCATTTGGTGTCAGAGTAGCGCCAACTGACACCCGTGCCACCGGAATTTACACGATTTTGAAAACTGATAGATTAAACCGTGAAATTTAAATGCTGAAAATCGTAAACTCGTTGAAAACTCTTTCCCTCAAGATCACGTTCTTGTGATCAGGCATTCTTGCCTCACACAAAATCCCCACTATCTAGCATGAAGAAACAGAACCTACCGGAAAAAATCTGCGTCACCTGTGGCCGCCCCTTCAAGTGGCGAAAAAAGTGGGAGCGTGTGTGGGACGAAGTGAAATTTTGCAGTGATCGCTGCCGAATGAATAAAAAAGTGCTTCGGAGTTAGTCCCAAATAACAGACATTTGCTTTTAGTTCTGAAAGCCGCATCGCAGTTTCCGTGGCACGGAATTGCTCCATCATGGCTTTCATCTGAGCTCTAGCTTCTTCGTCCGCGCTTTCAAATAGCCAGCATTGGCTTTATACTGCCGCGCATCAGGATTTGTGAAACAGGGAGGAGGGACCTTATTGTCCCTCTCTTCCTCGTTTCCCAGAGAAGAAGCGACAATAAGGTCGCTACTCCTTAGCCCGCGCTTCCAGATAGCCCGCATCGACTTTCCCGCCTCGGGCGTCCTCGGACAACTGGAATCCCCTCCCCCCCAAAACCCATTTCATTCCAGCGACAGGTTCGGCTCCGGCGTTTCCAGCAGGTGGAAATGGTCGTTGCACTTCCTTGCGGATGGCTTCGCCTTTCTCGCGGTCGGCGCGCATGAATTCGTAGTCGAGTTGGAGGTTAATTTCCACGATGACTGAACAAAGAAACCTGGCTTTGGGGGGCGTTCCGGTTAGCTGTGGTAGCAGCAGTTTGGACATTGCGCCATTGAGAAAAGATCACGGTTGCTCGCGCGCGGCGGGCTTGAGCAGCGCTTCAAATTGTTTCCCCCACTCGCGGGCGGCGGGATGGGCGAGGTTTTTCTCCAGATGGGCTAACATCCGGACTGCGGCACCGCTCTCGTCGCCGTGGCGGAAGAGGTCGGTCTCCATCTCCCACTGGAGACTCGGCTGGGTCTCGGCGAGAAATTTCTCGTAAGCGGGAGATTGCATCCCGGATGCCATGCCGATCCTTTTTTCCTCCTTGGGGTTTCGATCATTTTCCGACCAATGCTCTATCTTGGCGCCCTCTTGCTGGATGCGCTTGATCCAAGTGGCCCGCAATCCAGCCAAGCGGCTGGATTTCCGATAGGGCGGCAGCAGGACTTGGCCATAGAGTTGGTCGAGCTGGATGGGTGAGAGCGGCCACTTTTCTAGCTTCTCGCTGTTGATGTCGTAGGCTCTGGCAAAAACGGATGAGGTCACCGCTTGGCTGAGGATGGATTCTTGGTTTTTGAGTTTCTCTGACTCGTGGAAAATCGAATCGACGATATCCTGCGCCTCCACGACCAGTTTGGTACGATCGGCCTTTTCGGAGGCGGCTTGGAGCGTGAGGACGAGCCAGCGAAGCTGTTGGCGGAGGGCGAGGCGGAGGCCGGGATCGGCGAGTTTTTCGGCTTGGCTGCGTTTCCATTCGCGGAAGTCGGTGGACTTTTTTTGTTGGTCCTCGAAGTTCACTTTTTCGATGCAGTTCAGGTAGAGTTCCATGGCGGCATCGTCGCTGCCGATGGCTTCGCGGTAGGCGGCTAGGGCGACGCGGAATCTGGCGTCCACTTTGGAATTCGCGGATTCCCGGAGTTTTTCGAGATTTTCCAAGAGCGATTCGCGATCCGCATCGGAGAGGATTTCTGCCCGCGCGTTGTTGAGGCAGAGGGCGGTGCAAACCAAGAGAACGGGAACTCGCATGGCTGGGTTCATTGCAAAATTCGGGGACGGGGCCAAGGGGGAAGAATAAATTTCTTGTGGCCGCCGCTTGTGCATCGGTCACGGTGATTCCATTCGGGAGAGTGGAGAGGTTTTCACCGCCAAGACGCCAAGAACGCCAAGTCAAATAAGAAGATAGATCGTGTTCGTGAGGATTGGAAACTGATTTCAGAGGCCTCAGATCGAGTCTCCTTGGCGCTCTTGGCGTCTTGGCGGTTCATATTTTTCCCGTCAGTGCCGATGATCCGATTCGACCGTCCCTGGTGTAGGGGCCCTGGTGCATCGGCACCGTTTCCGCGCTTGGATTTTGGCGATTCACGCGCATGGTTGCGTCCGCCACCCACCCATTCATGAATTCCGTATTCCGTCGCTTGTTGGCGCTTGCCGCTGTTTTTGTCGTCGCGTTTGTCGCTGTCTCCGCGCTGCGGGCGTGGCGGTCCGGCGGCGATTTGCGTAGCTTGATTCCCGGTTTCTCGAAGAAGGCCGGACAGTTCCAGCCGGAAGCTTTCACGCTGCCGGACAAGGCCCCGCTGGAGCTGGGCGATGTCGAGCTGCTTTCCCGCCTCAATAACGAATACGCGCGGCTCACCGCAGCGGTGGTGCCCTCGGTTGTGAGCATCGACACCGCAGGCATCCGTAGCGAGCAGCAGCTCGACATCTGGGGCCAGACGCGGGTCCGCAACTATCCGACCCAAGGCCAGGGCTCGGGCGTGATCGTCACCCAGGAAGGCCACGTGGTGACGAACCATCATGTGATCGCCGGCCAACAGAAAATCCAGGTGACGCTCCACGACGGCAAGGCTTACACGGCGCGCCTCATCGGCGAGGACACGCTGCTAGACATCGCGGTGTTGAAAATCGATTCCAACGAGGTTTTCACGCCGCTTAAAATGGGGGATTCGTCGCAGGCGATGGTCGGGCAAATCGTGATGGCGCTGGGCAATCCCTTCGGCTTGGGCGAGACGGTGACCCAGGGAATTATCTCCGCCAAGGAGCGCTCGCTCTCGGATAACCAGCGGGATCTCTTCCAAACGGACGCCGCGATCAATCCGGGGAATTCCGGCGGGCCGCTGGTGAATTTACGCGGCGAAATCATCGGCATCAACGTCGCGATTTTTTCCCCGGACAAACAAAACCCCGGCTTCCAAGGTGTGGGCTTCTCGATTCCATCTAACGACGTGAAGGAAGCTCTGTTCCAAATCCTCGAACGCGGCCGACCGATCCGCGGCTTCCTCGGCGTGCAGATGCGCGATCTCGACCCGACGGTCCGCGCCGCGCTCAACTACGAAGATTCGCACGGCGCGGCGATTCTCGGAGTTTCCCCCGGCTCGCCGGCGGAGGCGGCCGGGCTGCAACCCTGGGACGTCGTTCGCTCGCTCAACGACGAGAAAATCCACTCCGCCACCCAGCTTTTCGCACTGGTCCAGCGGGCGCGCGTCGGTGATGCGATCACCCTCGACGTCTGGCGCAAGGGCAAGCCGATGCAGATGAAGGCCGCCATCGCCGAAAGTGGCGCAGCGGCCTCCGGACAACTGCCGGCGGCCGCCGCCAAGCAAGGCCGCACCCACGATCCGGAGGAAATACTCAAGGCGCTCGGAATCCAAGTCCGGGACTTGTCCGTGCCCGAACGGCTGCGCGGCTATCGCGGCGTGGTGGTAACCTCCGTAGCGGAAAACGGACTGGGTGCCGCGCAAGTGAGGGTCGGCGATCTCGTCGTCGGGGTGAACAATTCGCGGATTAGCGGAGCCAGTGAGTTTTTCCTGCACCTCGCCGCCTCCGCGGCGGTGCAGGACACCAGCCTGCAAGTCCTCCGGGAAGGGCAGGTGATTCGCCTGAATTTACCGGCACTTCCGCTGCAGGAATGAGGCGCTTTTTTCGCCCATGTTCTTTTAAATCGAGTCCTTCATGCAACGATCCAAGCTTCCCCACTTTTTCCTCGGCCTCGCCGGAGTCATCGCCGCCGCGGCGCTCATCATCCTGAGCGCCCGGCCGAGTGTGCCGCCCAAGGCTCCGGCGGAGGTTCCGGCACCGCCGAAAATTGACAGACCTGTCCCGCGACGCGCGGCCCCTGCGGCTCTCGGCACCGCCACCCCCGCGCTGCTCGTCTCCCAAATCGCCCAAGCCTTGGAAGCGGGTGATCTCGCGAAGCTCACGCGCTTGATCGGCAAGGACGCGCTCGACTCCGAAAACCGCGCCCGACTCACCACTCTCGCCGCCACCCCGTTGCGGCTGCGCCAGCCCGACGGCATCCGCGAAGTGGGGGAAATCGAGCTCAACGCCCGCTCCCGCTGGGTGCTCGAACTCGACGCCCAGCCACCCGGCCGAGACCGGATTCCCCTCGATCTCCGCCGCCAAAATGGCAAGTGGACCGTGGAAAAAATCACCCTCCCACCGGGGCCGGGCGAGCCGATTCCGAATGCCATTCCTGCGGACTCACTGGCCGTGGCCGACGCGTTCCTGCAGGCCGTCTTGAAGCAGGATTTCGAGCGCGCGCGGACATTCGTGGACCCCGCGACCGTCTCGAACGCCAAGATCGCTGGCCTTTGCATCCTGTTTGAAGAAGGCGAATACCGGCTCCGCAAAAGCAAGCCGCTGCGCTCCATGTTCCAGCGCGACGACACCGCCGGCTATCTCGCGAACGTCGAAACCCGCGATGCCAAACAAAGCGCGCAATTCGCCCTCACCCTCAAACAAGCCGCCGCCAACTGGATCGTTTCCGAAATCAACCTCAACCAACTGCTCGCCGACTACGCCCGCCGCGTCGCCGGTGGGGATCTCTACTACTCGCCTCTCGTCAAAAACCCCGGTGGCGGCGACACGCTCGCGCTCTATTTCGAGTTCGACGAAGACGAAATGAACCCGCGCACTCGCCGCCAATTGGAGATCGTCACGCTCATTCTGCGCTCCGACCCCGGCAAGAAAATCACGCTCAGCGGCCACACCGACGCCCTCGGCGCTCCCGGTTATAATAACAACCTCTCCTCGCGCCGGGCAGATGCGGTCCGTGATTTTTTGATCAAGGCTGGAGTCGATGCACGCCAGATCGTCACCGTCGCCAAGGGCGCCAGCCAGCCGCGTCGGCCGAATGTCACCGATGCCGGCGTGGATGATCCGGAAGGGCGCCGGGCGAACCGCCGGACGGAAATCTACCTGGATTTCTAATCCGGGCGTAAGTTCCTCTCATTCCGGCCCGTATCGGAAAGTTCGCGCTTTTGACTCTGCCGAAGCTTCCAACTCGTGGAGCGTGCTCAAATTCCCCATGAATTTTCCCCGTCGTTTGCTGTTTTCGATTTTTGTAATCATCGCTTTGGCCGGTTGCGGCGTGCGTGCGGTCTCGATGCACGGGGAGGTTACTGTGCCAGCAGACTGGAAAAACGCCGCAGGATTTCCTGTCGCCTCGCCGTCCCGCGACCTCTCGCGCTGGTGGAAGCGCTTTGACGATCCCGGCCTCAGTCGCATCATTTCCGATGCCCTCGGAAATAGCCCGGACATGGCTACCGCTGCGGCGCGGATTCGCGAAGCCCGGTCTCGGCGGGACGCAGAGGTGGCCTCGCTCTTTCCCACCCTGCGCGGCGCGGCGGCCGGCAGTGGCAGCAGCGTATCGAGCAATGGAATCAGCTCAGATTGGAACGGCGGCTCGTCCTCCTCCGCCGCGCTCAATGCTTCATGGGAGGCCGATCTCTTCGGCAAACGCCGCAACAACATCGAGGCCGCCACCGCGCAAGTCGGTGCCACCGAGGAAAATTCCAACTCCGTCCAAGCCGCGCTTTCCTCAGAAATCGCCATCGCCTACACCCGCCTCCGGGTCTCGGAAGCCGCGCTTGAAGTGCTGTTACGCATCATCACCACTCGCGAGGAAACCTCGCAGCTCGCCACCTGGCGGACCCAGTCGGGCGAGGCAGATGCGCTCGAATCCAACCAAGCCCTCAGCAGCCTCGAACAAGCGCGCGCCGGCGTGCCCGCGCTGCGCCAAGCCATTTCCCAATCCCAAAATCTCCTCGCCCTCCTTGCCGGCCGCACACCCGGCAGCCTCGATGGCCAGCTTGCTTCCGGCAAACAACGCATCCCCAATCCATCCGTCAGTCTCGCCATCGGCATCCCCGCCGACACACTCCGCCAGCGCCCAGACGTGCGCCTCGCAGGCTATCAACTTCTCGCCGCCGCCGCCCGCACCCGCGCCACCGATGCCGAGCGCTTCCCCGCCCTCAACCTCAGCGGCAGCCTCGGCATCAATGCCCTCGGCGCAGGCAAACTCTTCACCCCCGAAACCGCCAGCGCCGCCGCCATCGGCAGCCTGACCGGACCGATTTTCGACGCAGGCCGCATCCGCGCCAACATCGCCGCCCAAACTGCGGTGGAAGAACAAGCCTTCCAAACCTACCGCTCCACCGTTCTCACCGCGCTCTCGGAAGTGGAGGACTCGCTCATCGCCTGCCGCCGCACTAACGAACGGCTAGAGAGCTTGGAAAAAGCGACCGCCGCCGCCCGCGAAGCCGCCGATCTTGCCCAAAAAAGCTACCAAGCCGGCGAATCCGACATTCTAACCCTCCTCGATGCCCAGCGCTCGCTGCTCGGCCTCGAAGACAGCCTCTTTACCGTCCGCGCCAACCGGACCATCGCTTACATCCAGCTCTACAAAGCCCTCGGCGGCGGCTGGTCCTAAATCCGCTTCCTCGCATTTATCCCATTCCATGACATCGCCCGATTCATCCGAAGATCTCGCCACCATTGTCGCCAGCGGAGCCTCGCGCCCAGTGCGGAAATGGATATTTATCCTCGTCGCCCTCGCCGTCATCGGCGCGCCCGCCTGGTACTTCCTGAGGGCCAACGGCAAGGATCTACAAACCACCGACTATCAGACCTCGAATGCCCACATCGGCCGCATTTCACTCATCGTCACCGCCGCCGGAAACCTCGCCCCCACGAACCAGATCATCGTCGGCAGCGAACTCTCCGGCACCGCCAAGGAAGTGCTAGTGGACACCAATGACCCAGTGAAGAAGGGCCAAACCCTCGCCAAGCTCGACACCTCCAAGCTCGACCAGCAGACCCAGCGCAGCCGCGCCGCCCTCCTCGCCGCTAAGGCCAGAGTCAGCCAAGCCGAGGCCACCGTCGCGGAAAGCAAAGCCTCGCTAGCCCGGCAAGAGGAACTCCACGATCTCAGCAGCGGCAAAACCCCCTCCCGCGCCACCCTGGAAACTTCGCGCGCCACCCTTGCCCGCGCCCATGCCGATCTCGCCAGCGCCCAAGCCGCAGTCACCGGCGCGGAGGCGGACGTCCGCGCCTTTGAAACAGATCTCGCAAAAACCGTCATCCGCTCCCCGGTCGATGGCATCGTCCTCGCGCGCTCCATCGAAGTCGGGCAGACCGTCGCCGCCTCATTCACCGCTCCCACGCTTTTCACCATCGCCGAGGATTTGAAAAAAATGGAACTCCTCGTGAATGTCTCCGAGGCCGACATCGGGCGCATAGAGGTCGGCCAGACAGCCGACTTCAGCGTCGATGCCTGGCCCTCCCGCAAGTATTCCGCCACCGTCAAAAAAGTCGCATTCGGCGCGGTTGGCACGGGCACTCCCGCCAAGGACGGTGCCGCCCAACCGAACACAGTCGTCACCTACAGCACCGAGCTCGAGGTCGCCAACGACGACCTTTCCCTCCGCCCCGGCATGACCGCCACAGTGGACATCGCCATCGTGGACAAGCCAGACATCCTCGTCGTCCCCAATGCCGCGCTCCGTTTCGACCCCGTAGCCGCCGCCGCCATCGGCAAGCCAGATGACACCAAAAGAACCCTCGTCCAGAGCCTCTCCCCAGGTGGCGGCAGGCGCTGGCGCGGAGCACCACCGCCGAAAGCGGGTTCGTCCGACGCCACCCCCAAGGTCTGGATCCTCAAGGAAGGCGAGCCTTCGGAAATCAAGGTCGCCACGGGAATCACCGACGGTCGTTTTACCGAAATTACCAGCGGAGACCTAGCCGCAGCCACTCCCCTCATCATCAGCATCAAGCCCCCGCCGACCGAATGAACACCGAAAAGCTCATCCAGCTCCAAGGTCTCACCAAGCGCTACGGCACCGGCGAAGCTGCATTCTTCGCCCTCCGCGGCGTGGACCTCTCGATCCATCGCGGTGAATTCGTCGCCATCATGGGGCCCAGTGGATCGGGGAAATCCACGCTCATGAACCTGCTGGGCTGCCTCGACACACCCACCGAGGGCTCTTACCGCTTCAAGGGCATCCAGGTAGAAACCCTCAACAAGGACCAACGCTCGCTGCTCCGTCGGCACGCGTTGGGATTCATTTTCCAAGGCTTCAATCTGCTCGCCCGCACCTCGGCACTTGAAAACGTCGAGCTGCCGCTGCTCTATCGGGGCTACACCAGGAAGCAACGCCATGAGATGGCCCGCGAAGCCCTAGCCCAAGTCAGTCTTTCGGATAAAGAGCGCAACACCCCAGCCGAACTCTCCGGCGGCCAGCAACAACGCGTCGCCATCGCCCGCGCCATTGTCACCCGTCCCGGCACACTTTTCGCCGACGAACCCACCGGCAACCTCGATTCGAAAACCACCGTCGAGATCATGGAACTCCTCCGCAAGCTCAACTCCGACCGCGGCATCTCCATCATCATGGTCACCCACGAAGACGAGGTCGCCGCCTGCGCCCGCCGCATCATCCACGTCCGCGACGGACTCATTTCGTCGGATACGATAAAATGAGAAGTTATAGGTTATTCGTTAAAAGTTATAAGAATGACTCTTAACCAATAACCCACAACTCTTAACCAATAACTCTCACCCCCATGATCTTCAACGCCCTGCTCATCGCCATCCGGGAAATTCGCCGGAATTTGATGCGTTCATTTCTCACCGTCATCGGCATCGTCATCGGCGTCGCCGCCGTCGTCACCATGGTCACCCTCGGTCGGGGAGCCACCGAGACGGTGAAACAACAGATTTCCAAAATGGGCAACAACCTGCTCATTCTCCGCCCCGGCCAAGGCTGGCGTGGCGACGGCGCGCCAATGCTTAGCCTGGCCGACGTCGAAGCCGTTCGCAGCCAAGTGCCCGGCATCGCCTCGGTAGCACCTCTCGTTTCCAATAACGCCCAGATGATCTATCAAGATGAAAGCCATAACTTCGACATCCAAGGCACCACTCCTAACTATTTCGGCATCGCGAACTGGACTCTTAGCAGCGGTCGTTTCTTCACCGAGCAAGAGGTGGCGGAATCTGCGCCCGTCTGCGTCATCGGAGAATCCATCCGCAAGGAACTCTTCGGCGAGAGCGTGGCCCCCGTTGGCAGCAAGATTCGTGTAAAAAGTATGACACTGGAAGTCATCGGCGTCACCGCAGTGAAAGGCCAAGGCGGCTTCGGCGATGACTTAGACGATAACATGATCACTCCCTACACCACCATCGTCCACCGCCTATCGGGGCACCAAGGTGGCAAGAATTTTAACCAGATCATGATTTCCGGCGAGCAGGGCTACCCCGGTGCCAACATCGTTGCCGCCGTCGCCGCCCTCATGCGAGAGCGCCGGAAAATCACTGCCAACGAGGATGATAACTTCAACATCTTCGACTCCCAGCAACTCGCCGAAGTGATTAGCTCCAGCACCAAGGTGATGACATCGTTGCTAGGCGCGGTGGCCGGCGTCAGCCTGCTCGTCGGCGGCATCGGCATCATGAATATCATGCTCGTCTCCGTCACCGAGCGGACCCGGGAAATCGGCATCCGCCTCGCCATCGGTGCCCGCGCCCGCGAGGTGCTGCTCCAGTTCCTCGTCGAGGCCGTGACACTCTCCTGCATCGGCGGCGTCGCCGGCATCACGCTCGCCTACTTCCTCTGCATCTCGCTCGCCAAAGTCGTCGGCGCGCCGTTCCTGTTTGATCCGAAAATCAACCTGATCGCCTTCGTTTTCTCCGCCGCCATCGGCATCCTCTTCGGCTTCATGCCCGCCCGCCGCGCCGCCCGCCTCGACCCCATCGAGGCGCTCCGGCATGAGTAGGTCGGGAGTTGAGGGTTGATAGGAAGAATCAAATCCGCCACTCTTCTTCATTCCAGCAACTTTCAACCACCCACTTCCTCCCCGTGAGCCCTATCACCATTTCCGCCGTCAAAGAACAAGCCGGTGAAATCCCCATCCACGCCGCAATCCACGCCCAGCTCCAATCGCGCAACGCCCGCACCACCAAGGGCGGAAAACCCTATCTGGAACTCGTCTTCGCTGACGCCACCGGCCATTTCTCGCTAAAAATCTGGTCGGACTCACCGATCTACGACGCTGCGGAAAAACTCGCTGACAACATCATCGTCCGCCTCGAGGGCGAATGGACGCAGAACCAATACGGCGTCAATCCGAACCACCTCGCCTGGCACCACCTCGATGACACCGCCATCGCCAATTTCCTCGCCGGCGATCCCGCCACCCGCGAAAAACAAGAGCGCGACTACGCCGACATCCAGCGCTTCTGCGCGTCTCTCAGCGACCCCCGCCTGCACGGACTTTGCGCGCATTTCCTCGCCCATATGGGCGAGCGTTTCCGTCGCACCGCCGCCGCGAAAAAGAACCACCACGCCCGCCGCGGTGGCCTCGTCGAGCACGTCGCCCAGATGATGCGCTCCGCCGCCGCGCTGTGTCCGGTTTACCCCGAGCTCAACCGCGACCTGATCCTCACCGGCGTGCTCTTCCACGACTGCGGGAAACTCTGGGAAAACTCCTATCCGGAAGACGGCTTCGGCCAGATTCACAGCATCCACGGTGAAATGCTCGGTCACATCCCGCTCGGCATCGAGCTGGTCAACAAGCTCTGGAACGACCTCCTCGCCAGTCCGGAAGCGGAGGCGTGGAAGGCGCTTAAGCCGTCCACCGAGATGACCCGGCTCCACCTGCTCCATCTGATCGGCAGCCACCACGGCCAATACGAATTCGGCTCGCCCGTGCTCCCGCGCACGCCGGAAGCCTTCGCCCTCCACTACATCGACAACCTCGACGCGAAGATGGAAATGCTCCGCGACGCCTACTCGCAAGCCACCGAAATCGCGCCCGGCATTTACGACCGC
The DNA here is from genome assembly GCA_041179105.1 of Verrucomicrobiota bacterium. GTDB lineage: Bacteria > Verrucomicrobiota > Verrucomicrobiia > Verrucomicrobiales > Akkermansiaceae > Luteolibacter. Next base: position 13,371 of record JBEGUC010000037.1, read on the forward strand.
GTCTTCCCGCTGCCGACGAATCTGGTGCGCCCGCTGGCAAATTTCACCCCGCCGCCTGTTCCGGAGAACCAAACCGGAGCCGAGGAAATCGAAGCGGCGGGCTGATGGGAAAAAGGCGCGGGCGCGTTTGACCGACGTCCTGCCGATGTTCCTCGGAAATTTCCGACCGGAGCGGATGTCGTTTTCACCCATTGGGACGACAGGAAGAATCTTGCTGTCCACCGAGCCCTATCTATTCTCGCCGGACACCCGCTTGCCATTCCCATGCTCCCCTTTTACGTCATTGGTCATAAAAACCCGGATACCGACGCGATTTGCTCGGCCATCGGCTACGCCGCCCTGCTTCGCGCCGTGGGTGAGGAGCCCAAGGCGATCGCGGCGCGCTGTGGCGAAATTTCCTCTCGCACCAAGTGGGTGCTGGAGCGCGCGGGACTGGACGCGCCGATGTTGCTGACCGACGTCCGCGTGAACGCCGGCATGATTTGCCACCGCAAGGTAATCAAAGTGACCTTGTCTGACACTTTCCTAACGGCCTATCAACGAATGCTCGCCGCCGAGATCCGCTGCGTGCCGGTGGAGGATGACCGGGGGAATATTCAAGGCATCCTGCACTATTTCGATTTACTCAAACTGCTGCTGCCCGGCCACACGGAAGGCCTCAGCGTGCGGACCATCCACGTTTCCCTAGCGAAACTGGCAGACACGCTCCAAGCGCAAAGTCTCGGAGCCATGCTGCCTTCCCCGGAGTTCGAAGAGGATGTGATCCTGCTCGTCGGGGCATCATCGCAAGGCACTGTCGATAAGCGCCTTAAGCAGGCGATCGCGGACGGCAACGTCGGCAAGTTTCTGGTGATTTGCGGCGACCGTCCGATCGTCCAGCGCTACGCCATCGATCACGGTGCCCGCGCTCTTCTGGTCACCGGGGACAATCCGGTTTCCGGCGACATCCTTGCCTACGCGGCGCGGAAAGGCGTGGTTGTTTTAACCTGCCATCAGGACACCGCCACCGCCTCCACGCTGATCCGTTGCTCGCGCACCGTCCGGCACGTGATGGCTAAAAAGTTCCTGACCTTGTCTGTCAACGAGCCGATTTCGCGCCTGCGGAAAAGCCTCGCTGTCATCGACCAAGATTTATTCCCGGTCGTCGAGCACACCGGCGGAAAAATGATCGGCGTCATCGCCAAGTCGGACCTCGTGGACCCGCCGCGCATTCGCATCGCGTTGGTCGATCACAACGAATACGCCCAGGCCGTCAACGGCGTGGAGGAGGCGGAAATCACCGAAGTCATCGACCATCACCGCCTCGCCGGCGACCTCGTTTCCCGCGAACCGATTCGCTATCTGAACGAACCCGTCGGCTCGACCTGCACACTGGTGGGCCGAAAATTTTTCCACCGTGGCCTGATGCCCGCGCCGAGCGTGGCGATGTGCCTGTGCGCCGGCATCGTCTCGGACACACTTTGCTTGACCTCGCCGACGACGACGATTCTTGATCGCGAGATGCTCACTTGGCTCAGCGGCGTGGCTGGGGTCGATCCCAAGAAATTCACCGACGAGTTCTTTGCGGTCGGCTCGTTGATCGCCAGTGGCACGCCGGACGAAATCCTCAACGCGGACCGCAAGGAGTTCACCGAGCAGGGATTGTCCGTCAGCATCTCCCAAGTCGAAGAGCGCGACTTGGTCGGATTCTCTGCACGGCGCGAGGAATTGGAAGTTGCATTGAAGGACCTTTTCGAGCGCCAACACTACGATCTCGTGGTGCTGGCGGTGACCGACGTGGCACTGCATCACAGCATGATTCTCGCAATCGGACAGGATACGATGTTGGAGAAATTGCCCTTTGAGCGGATCGATGCGACCCTATTTCACGCGCCCGGCGTGGTGAGTCGCAAGCGGCAGATTTTCCCCGCCGTTTGCGAGGCGATCCAGCACTCGCGGTGATCGCCGCTACATTTCACTCTGCAAGATACCCGCTCAACGATTCCCGCAGCGTCGTCCGGGCGCGGAATAGCAGGCTCTTCACGGCAGAGACGGAAAGCTTGAGCACTGCCGCGATTTCCTCGTAGGAAAGTTGCTCGTAGCGGCGCAGCACCACCGCCATCCGCTGGACTTCCGGCAGCGCGGCGATGGCTTCATTCACTGCCTGTTGGAGTTCGGCTTGGAGCAACTCCGAATCCGGCTGGCGGTCCGGGCTGGCGGCGATGAGTTGGTGGGAATTCTCCTCACGCTCGTCCGAGGAAACTTCTTTTTTCCGGCTCTTGCGGCGGGTCTCGTTGAAGACGAGGTTGCGGGTAATCGTGTAAAGATAAGTCGTGAATTTCGCATCTGGCCGGTAGCGATTCGCACTCCGCCAGATCCGCAGGAAAACCTGTTGGGCGATGTCCTCTGACTCCGAGGTATTTCCCAACATTTTCGCCACCGTGCCGATCACCGCCCGCTGGTGGCGCTCGACAAGCTCGCGGAACGCCTCGTGATCCCCTGCCCCGATGCGCTCCATCAACGCGAAATCGATGGTGCTGCCGTCTGCCGGATTTGGAACGAGATTAGCCTCCATCTTCAGGGAAAAAGGTCTCGCGGCGAGGTCGGCGCTGAACATGGAGCGTTCAACCGCATGCCGCGCGCGAAGTTGCGGTTGAAATCACAACTCTGCGGATTTCGCCCATTCCTCGACTTCTTCGTCCAGGAAAAGCTCCTCGATCACCTCGCGCGCCCAGTCTTCATTTTTCGCCAAGTGATTGAGCATCCGCCAAGCGACCACTTGGACGGCCGGCATCTCGCTCCAAACGACCTCCGCCAGGCATTGCCATTCGCGGCCCTTCAATCCCTTCGGGTGTTCCAAAACCTCGTGGCACGCCTCGCTGACCAAGAGCGTCCGCTCGATATCCGGCTCATCCGCCACCGGCGGCACTTCGTAGGGCCGCAGCGGCACTCCGGCCGCGCCCGTCAGCTCGCACTTCGATTTTGCCCGCCGTGCAAGGTCCTTGCCGAGCCCCTGCAAAGCCACCACCCGCGCTTGATGTGTCTCGTAACCTTTTCCCATGCGGGAGGCTATCACGGGAAATCTGGCGCTTGGAATCTTGAATTTCGGCGACTCATTCTTGATGCTTTCCAATCCCCGCAGCCGTGCTAAATTTCGCCCTGTGAAACTCACGAAGTATCATCCCTCGATCCGGCGCTTGCAGGAAGACTTCGCCGCGCGCATCGCCCGGCGGAAATACATCGCCGCCCGTGGCCCGCGCCCGCCCAAGGGCAAGATCACCGATAACAGCGAGCCGTGGCTGGCGAACCCAAATTCGGTTTCGGACGATTGGCACATCGCCTGCAAAGTCAACGAACGCGTCAAAAACTCGCCATACCCATCTCCGCGAGTTCGCCGCTGCGGGCGATCCTCGAAGGCCGCGAGCTACCTTGACAACCACTCCGCCGCCGAGTTTGCCGCTCGCGTGCCGGTGGCGAAGCAGCCTTGCATGAGGTAACCGCCAGTGGGCGCTTCCCAGTCGATCATTTCTCCGGCGAGGAAGATCCCCGGAAGTTTTCTCAACATCAGCGTATCGTCGATCTCGCTCCAACAAACGCCGCCAGCGGAGGAAATCGCCTCATCGAGCGGGCGCGGGCGGACGAGCGGGATGACGCAGTTTTTGACTTCGCGGGCAAGGGAATCTGCGTTCGCCCAGGCTTCACGGGCAAGAATGGCGTAGGCGGGATCACTGAGTTTCCAGCGGATCCGCGCCTCGTGGAGGAAATCCCGGCGGACGGACTGCATCTTCGCGACGAGTTGCTCATGGGCGAAGGTGGGTTTGAAATCAATGGCGATGGCGGGCTTCGGCATCGCGCGGAGGGCAGCTCCGAGTTGGTAGATCGCGCCGCCTTCGAGACCGTAGCGGGTGAGCATGAGCTCGCCGATGGCAGTGATCTCCCCGGCGCGGACGTGGAGATTTTTCAGCGGTTTCCCCTCGGCTTGTGCGAGAACTTCGGTCGGCCATTCGTGTTCCCAACCGCAGTTTGCCGGAGCAAGCGGGTGGTAGGAAATTCCGAGAGTTTCGAAAATCGAGGTCCACGCTCCGTCGGAGCCGGTCTTGGCCCACGAGCCTCCGCCAAGGGCGAGGATGACGGCGTCAGCAGTGGCGGTCTGGCCGTTGGCAAATCCGAGTTTTCCAGGTTCGAGGGAAACCAGGCGGTGGTTCATTTCCAAGCGCACGCCTAGCCCGCGCAGCCGCTCGATCCAGCGGCGGAGCAGCGGAGCGGCTTTGAGGGCTCGCGGGTAAATCCGCCCGCTGGTGGCTTGGAAGGTTTCCACGCCGAGGTCAGCCGCCCAACTGCGGAGGGCGGCGGGATCGAAGCCAGCGATGAAGCGTCCCCAAATTTCCGCAGGCTGGCCGGGGCCGGAGTAGCGGGTGATGAAGCGGTCGAGCGATTCACCATGGGTGAGATTGAGCCCGCCCTTTCCGGCAACGAGAAATTTTCGACCGACCGAGGGCTTGCCGTCGTAAAGCGTGACTTGCAAGCCCGCGCTGGCCGCCACTTCCGCCGCGCGGAGGCCAGCCGGGCCGCCGCCGATGACGGCGAGTTGGGAATGAGGGTGCATGGGCGGCAGGTTATGAAAAGGGCGAGGTTTTGCCAGCGGTGAATGAAAATGAAACCCGCGAACTTGATGCTTGGAAGCGCGGTTTTGCTTTAGCAGGGTTTTGCTTATGCGGACGAAGGCGGTTTCATTGTTGCAGGAGTTGACGGAGGCTCATTCCGTCTCGGGTCATGAGGATGAAGTGAGGGCCATTTTCGTGGATGAGCTGGCGGAGTGCGGCGAGCTTTCGGCGGACCGAAATGGCTCGGTTTTTTGTGAAACGGGCGACGATGGGCCGCGGGTGTTGGTGGCGGGTCACATGGATGAGGTGGGGTTCCTGGTGCAGAACATCACGCCGGATGGATTCATCCAGTTTCTGGGAATCGGCGGGTGGTGGGAGCATAATTTGCTGTCACAGCGGGTGGAAATTTTGACGAGGAACGGGGAGAAGGTGTTGGGCGTGGTAGCGTCGCGGCCACCGCATTTCCTGCCCGAGGCGCAGCGGCGGCAGGTGATGACCATCGACCAAATGTTCATCGACGTAGGCGCCGAGTCGCGACGGGACGCGGTGGAGAATTTTGGAATTTCCCTGGGCGATCCAATCGCGCCGGTGTCGGCATTCACTGCAATGGGGAGGGAGGATTTGTTCATGGCAAAGGCGTTCGACAACCGGGTGGGGATGGCAGGGGCAATTCAGACGGGGCAAATTTTATCGCAGTCCGCGCATCCGAACCGCCTAATCCTGTGCGGAACGGTGCAGGAGGAAGTGGGGCTGCGCGGGGCGAAGACGGCGGCGAATTTTGCGAAGCCAGATGTGGCGATCATCCTCGAAGGACCACCGGCGGATGATACGCCAGGATTCGCGAGATCAGACTGCCAAGGGCGGTTAGGCGGCGGCGTGCAAATTCGTTTATTTGACCCCTCGGCGATCACGAATCCGCGGCTGGCACGGTTAGTGATCGAGACGGCACGAGAGGAGGGAATCCCCCATCAAGTGACGGTGAGGCGGAGCGGCGGGACGGATGCGGGATCCTTCCATGTGGCTAACGAGGGGATTCCGAGCATCGTGTTAGGCGTGCCGGCGCGCTACATTCACTCGCACAATGCGATCATCGACTTGAACGACTATTTGCAAATGGTTGCCTTGGCGATCGCCTTGGTGAGACGGCTGGATGACGAGACAGTGGAGGGATTGATCACTTATTTGTAAAGGGAGTTTTCGCTAGCGCCTGTCGGTGATTTGCGATTGTTTGAGGTTATGAATCTCAATAAATCAAGGGCGGGAATACTTGCGGCAGGCCTGATCGGCGTGGTCGGAATTTTACCGCTGCACGCCGCCCTGCCGACCCTGACGGAAAAGGAATGGCTGGGGTATTTTGTGGGAATGAAGCACAGAGCGTTCCTGTTCGGCATCACTTCCGAAGGCAAGGCGACGATCAAGCCGACAGGGAAAAAGGGCGAGCCCGCGAGCAGCAAGCTGACAATTCCCGTGGATTTCAAAGTGCTGGAAACCCTGCCAGACGGGAAAGTAATCTCGCGACAAATCCAGCCTCAGTCGTTGGAGTCAGCCCAACCGGCAACGAATAAACCCCAAAATATCGTGATCAAAGGCAAAGTCACAGGCTCCGCAAGCTTCGAGATTTTTGTCAACGAGGAGCGCGGTGGGATCTCGCTGGGTGGCCGCTTGTTGGAGCCCGGGACATCAAAAAATCCACTGCGTTTTGTGATCGATTTGAAAATTCCTGATGTTTACACCGATGCCAAAAAAGGCGGCGACAAGAAGGCGACGAAGGCGCACGAGGAGAAATCCAAAAATGACCGGCTTCAGCTAATTTGGACGGATAAGAAAGCGGTGAAGCAGTCCCTCACCCAAAAAATCGATGCGAGCAGCAAGGAAATTAGCGGCCCCGGAATCGCCGCCGTGCAGATCGAACTCGACGCGTACCATGGCAAAAAAATCGAAGTCACCGCTTCAGAAAACTCATCGATTGCACTCGAAAACAAGCCGCCAGCATCACTCATTGAAGGATTTTCCATCATTTGGACGGCAGACTCGACGAAAGACCCCGAGGGCAAAGCGCGCCTCATCTTCGGGATGAAGTGACACTCGCGGCGGCACTTTTTTGTTCGAGCGAACATCTTTTTCTTGCAAGTCGCCGTCGTTTCCGTCAGATCCTTGCAAGCACAACACAACTCCCATGGCCGCAAAACAAACATCCGAAGAATCCGCCACCGAAAAACTCAACGAAGCCCGCAAGCGCAACTTGGATCTTGCGATCTCGCACATCCAGAAAGAGTTCGGTGAATCCGCCATCATGCGCTTAGGAGACGATCGCTGCGTCGATGTGGACGTCATTCCAACTGGAAACCTGCTCATCGACCGCGCCTTGGGTGTTGGCGGCTTCCCCTGCGGCCGGATTGTCGAAGTCTTCGGCCCGGAATCCTCGGGAAAAACCACGCTCACTCTCACCGTCATCGCTCAAGCCCAAAAACGCGGCGGGCTCGCCGCCTTCATCGACGTCGAGCACGCGCTCGACCCTCAATACGCCCGCAAACTCGGCGTGAATCTCGACGACCTTCTGGTTTCCCAGCCATCATCCGGAGAGGAAGCCCTCCAAATCTGCGAAGCGCTGGTCCGCTCGAATGCGATCGCCGTCATCGTGCTCGATTCCGTGGCCGCCTTGGTCACCAAGCAGGAGCTCGACGGTGAAATCGGCGACTCCACCGTGGGCGCGCAAGCTCGACTCATGAGCGCCGCGATGCGCAAGCTCACCGCCCTGATTTCCAAAGCCCAGACCGTCTGTATTTTCACCAACCAAATTCGCGAGAAAATCGGCGTCATGTTCGGCAACCCCGAAACCACACCCGGCGGCCGAGCGCTCAAGTTTTTCTCCTCCGTCCGCGTCGATATCCGCCGGATCGGGGCGATCAAATCGACCGACGGCACGGTCACGGGCAACCGCACCAAGGTAAAAATCGTCAAAAACAAAGTCGCCGCCCCGTTCACCGAGGCCGAGTTCGACATCATGTATAACGAAGGCATTTCCTCGACCGGTTCGCTGCTCGATCTGGCGCTGGAAATGGAAATCGTCCAAAAACGCGGCTCGTGGTTCAGCTACAATGGCACCCAACTCGCCCAAGGTCGGGATTCCGCCAAGGAGCTGCTCAAAGGCGACGCCGTCATGTATGCCGAAATCGAAGGAAAAGTAAAAGAGGGCCTCGAAGCTAAAAAGAAGAAGTAATCGCCGTTTCAGCAAGAAGGGTGCAAACCCCTTTGATCACCGCAGCAAGCAAGTCACGGACGGAGAGGTCCGCCCCGCGGGCGGGGTAAATCGCGGCGAACGGGCTCACGTCGGCCTGCTCTCCGCTCAGATTCAGACGCCGAGGTCAGGTGTTCTGACTTTGAACACTTTTCTTGTTGCAAGCCAATCTCAATTGGCGATCTTCACCGCAAATGCCACACGCCCTTGCAGCCGATTTGAAAATCGACAGTGCAATGACCCTCAATCAAGTCAGGGTCGGTTGTGACGTGCAGATTCAAGTTCTCAGCGGCCCCGGCTGCGATCGACTCCGCGACCTCGGGTTTTGCGAGCAACTCCAAGTCCGCAAACTCGCCGGCGGTCGAAATTTAATTTGCTCGATCTGCGGCACCCGCATGGCGATCAGCCGCGAACTGGCGGAACAAGTTTTGGTCTCCCCCGTCGGCTGATGGTCATGTCCGATGCTCCTTCGACGATCG
>JBEGUC010000038.1:0-21640 GCA_041179105.1 Verrucomicrobiota bacterium
ATGGGCCGGATGGCGTGGCCGGTTTGTTGGTGAATGCTCTCGATCATCGCGCGTAATTGGGTTGGGTTTTGGTGCCGAGGATGACTGCGGCTTTTTTTAAAATGTCGTTTTCCTGGCGGAGGAGGGCGATTTCGCGCCGCAGGCCGCGCAGGGCGTCCGCTGCGGCGTTCTCGCCTTCGCTGCCGCCCTGCGCGGCCTGCGAGCTACTTTTCCAGGAGTAAAGGAGGTTGACGCTGATGCAGAGTTCTTCGGCGAGTTCCGCGACGGGCCTGCCGAGGGCGAGCAACTCAATGGCTTGGGCCTTGAACTCGGGGGTGTATTGCTTTCTTGGTTTGCTGGGAGTCATGAGTGGATTCTGGTGTCTTTTGGTCCAGAATTCTAGCGCACCTCATTTCACTATCCACCGATCACTGGCCGAAGCTTGCTTTCCTCACACTTCGCCAGCCTTCCAATCCCCCATCCGCGACATCATCGTCCTCTGGGTCCTGAAACAGAAACAATGCGCAATGTCTGTTATTTGGGACTGGTAGCGAAGCAGTGATGAAATCGGCGTGTTGGTTGTGGGTATTGGCGTGTTGGGTGAAAGGGATTGATCTAAGGGAAATGGCGGGTATGCTGCGGGCATGACTGTTGCTATCCGAGCCATTTACGAGGGAGGAAAACTCCGGCCGCTTGAGCCGTTGGAGTTGGCCGAGAATTCGGTGGTGCAAATTTCGCTGGAGACCGGGCAGGACGACTACGCCGAACGCCGCGAGTGGCTGGATCAGAGCCAACGGTCGCTGATGGGTGTCTGGGACAACACAGCCGACGACGTTTACCATGTTCTGCTCACGCGATGATGTGGTTCTGCTACCGATCCCGTTCACGGATCTGAGCAGTTCGAAGGTGAGACCCGCGATTGTGGTGGGTCACGGAAGTTGGCCGGGCGACTTGCTGGTGGTCCCGGTGACTTCGCAACTGGCAAACGCTGATTTAATCATCAGCCAGTGGGCCGAGGCAGGTCTGAATGTTCCCAGCGGAATCAAGGGGCAGATCTGCACCGTGGAGGTGCGCCTGGTTCGGAAGGTGGTCGGGCAAATCACCGCGCACGACCGGGCGGCACTCGATGCTTTGCTGCGGAAGTGGCTGGAGTTGTGAGTCCGCTTGAACGTGTATCTCCCCGCTTGCCACGCACCGCTTGTTTCCCTATCCACCTATCACTGGCCGAAGGTTGCTTTCCTCACACTTCGCCAGCCTCCCCATCCCCCATCCGCGACGACGTCATCGTCCTTGCCCGCCGCAGCTTCCGCATGAAACACTGCTTCGGTACCAGTCCCAAATAACAGACATTGGGTATGGGCGGGAGGTGAGCATCGAACGCCCAACATCGAACGTTGAAGGGAAGAGGTAGAGGTTGAAGAGGCGGAGAAGGGCGTGCGGGGCGGATGATGTTAGGTCGATGTTGGGGAATTGGAGGATTGAAGGGCGGATGGCGAGGAAGAAGAAGAGGAGATTTACGAATGACGATTGTTGATTTTGGATTTTTGATTGGGAAGAGGAAGAATTGCTACGCCCGGCCTTTGGAGTTCAGCCGATGAAGGCGCGGGTGGCGGGGAGTTGGAACTCGCGGCGGGCGGGGGCTGTGTGGGGCCACTCGGCGTCGGCGGTACTCCGGCGTCAGACTAGCCCGAGGACGTCTTGCATGTCGTAGAGGCCGACGGGTTGATTTTCCAACCAGCTTGCGGCGCGGACTGCGCCAGCGGCGAAGGTCATGCGGGAGGAGGCTTTGTGGGTGAGCTCGATGCGCTCGCCGTCTGCGGCGAAGAGGACGGTGTGGTCTCCGACGACGTCGCCGCCGCGGAGGGTGTGCATGCCGATTTCGCGCGGTTTGCGGGGGCCGATGTTGCCGAAGCGTCCGTGGGCGACATCGTCCTGATAGGAGGTGTTTGTTTCCTCGTTGAGGATTTCGAGGATGCGGCGGGCGGTGCCAGAAGGAGCGTCGATTTTGTGCTTGTGGTGCATCTCGGTGACTTCGATGTCGAAGCGGTCTTGGGTGAGAATGCGGGCGGCGTGGCGGGTGAGCCAGAAGAGGGTGTTCACGCCGACGGAGTAGTTGGCGGCATAGACGATGCGGATGGATCGGGCGGCCTCGTAAATCACGGCGCGCTCGGCGTCGGTGTGGCCGGTGGTGCCGATGACGAGGCTGGTGCCGTGTTTGACGGCGACCTCGACGAGGGTGGTGGTGAAGGAATGGATGGTGAAGTCGATGGCGCAGTTGGCCTTAGAAATCGCGGATTCTAGGTCTTCGCCGGCGTCATGGGTGGCGGCGACGGGGATCTGCGCTTGGGCGGCGGCTTCGATGACGGCTTGGCCCATGCGGCCGGATTTTCCAGTGATGAGGAGGTTTGGCATGAGGAATTTGAGATTTGAGATTTGAGATTTGAAACTTACTGGGTCAGTCCTCCCAGATCATGTGTTTGAGCTGGAGTTGGCTGGCGCGGGTGGCGGCTTCTTCGGCACGGGGACCTTTAAAGGAAGCGATTTTTTTGGCAACGGTAATGGCGACGGGCCAGCGTTCGGCTTTTTCGAGCAGGGCGAGTGCGCGGAAGCCGCAGCGTTCGAAATACTCCCACTCTGCGGGCGGGGTGGTGGTTTCGAGCACGGAATGATAGGCTTGGAACGCTTGTTTCTCGCGCTTTTTGGTCGGGTCTTTTTCGTCGGGCAGTTGTTCGAGAGTGGTGCCGCGGAGGTATTGGAGGCGGTTGAGCAGGGCGGGCTGGGTTTTGGCGTGGGCGAGGAGCTTGTCATAAACCGCCAGCGCCTCGACCAGCGATGCGGGGTTGCCGCTGCCTTGGGCATAGAGTGCCTCGCCTAGCAGTAGGCCGGCGGGCAGGTGGAGCGGATCGTCTGCGGGCAGGGTTTTGGTCCATTTTGTGAGAAAGGCCGAGGCTTCAGCGAGGCGGTAGATGTCGATGAGGTGGCGGGCTTTTTCGAGGGCGGCGATGGAGCTGACGGGGCCTTGAGTCTGGATGGCTTTTTCGAAAAGAATCAGTGCTTCTTCCTTGGATTGCGGGGTGCCGCCGAGGGCCGCCGAGCGTGCGGCGAGTAGCCATGCGGCTTGGGCGCGGGCGGGGTGGGTGTCAGCCGCCGCGAGTTTTTCGAGAACCAGCCGAGCCGGGTTGTAACTGCCGATTTGGAAGAGATTGCGTCCGAGCGTGAGCGCCGCTTCGGCGGCGGCGGGGTCTGCTGGATAGGTGTCGATGATGGATTGGGCGGCGGCGATGGTGGCGGCGGAGTCGTTTGATAGATCGGAGAGGTGAAGCCGGGCCAAGGCGAGTCGCGGGGCGGGCAGGGCGACGGAATTTTCCGCTGTGGCGGATAGAATTTCTGACTGCGCCTTGGCGAACGCGAGGTCGGGAGGGGAGTTTGCTAGGGCCGCTTCCAGTGCTGCGAGGTTCGCTTCAGATGCTCTTGGATGATCGGGGAAATGAGTGAGAAATCCTTCAAGCGCCGAGCGGGTGGCGCTCGCCGGTGTGGAGGAAAGTGCCCTTTCCAGTTCGAGGTCCGCCTCAAGCGTTTTGTCTGGAGGGCCGCCTTGCTGCTGGATGAGGGTGGTTCCCTTGAGGTCTCCGCTGCGGAGTCGTGTGATGGCGGCTTGCAGCTTGGCGGATCGCGCCTGATCGCCGGTGAGGGCGAGCGCAGCCTCGTCGAAAAGCTGGATCGCTTGTTTGGAATCTCCGTTCAGGCAGGCGGCACGTGCCTTGAGAAACGCGGCTTCTCCCTTGATGGCCGCGGATTTGGCGGTGTCCCGAAAGGTGTCGAGAATCGCGAAGGCTTGGTCAGTGGAGCCGGCGTCGAGAAACCAGCGGGCAAGTTGATAGAGCGCGCGGCTGGTGGCCGGGTGGCCGGGATTTTCCGCCAGCAGGCGGTGCAACAAGAGCTTGGCCTCACCATGGGATTCCGGAGTGGCCATGCGGTGGAGCCCGACCGCGCGGGTGTAAAGCGAGAAGGCGAGCAGATCTGTCAGTTCGTTAGGCTCGGTGTAGGTCGGCCACGCGCCGGCGGCGGCTGAGCCGGATTCCGTGGGAGTGGTGGCGATGGGGCCGATGACGGGCAAGATCGGTGGCGTGATCCACTGGCCGACGCGTTCGAGGATGGGATCGGTGGCGGCGGGTTTTGCGGGGAGCCACTGGAGGAGCCGCTGAAAAATGGGATCGAGGAGCGGGGAGTCGGTGTTCTTTTCGAGGAAGGTAAGGAGGGAATCTGCGGCGGCAGCGGGGTTTCCCTGTGCGTCGATAGAATCCGCTAGGCCGATGGCGGCCAAGTGATGGTGGGTGAGGGATTGGCCTTGGGGATGGTTGACGAGCGCTTGAAAGCCGGCTTCCGCGTCGGCGGGGCGTTCTTCATGGAGTTGTAGTTCTGCCTCGAGAAACGCGGTGAGCGGGCGGTCTTTGGCTGCGATGGCTTGCCCGCTTGGCATTGCTTGGCGGGCATCTGCGGGGCGTTTGAGATCGAGCAGAATTTCCACCTGGTAGAGCTGGATTTCCGCCCGCGTGGCGGCGTCGGCTTGCGGGAGAATTTTGGCAAGTGAGTCGAGCGCGGCGTCGGCCTGTCCGAGCGCGATTTGCAGGCTTGCCAGGGTGAATGTGGATTCGGTGCGATGCGGCGAGGCCGGATTCGCCAGCAGTTCGGAAAATAGTCCGGCGGCCTCGGAAAAGTGATTCAGGCTGACCAGCGCCTGGGCTTTCCAGAATGGGGTTTCTGGGTTTTTCGCCACCGCCGAGTGTTCCAGCAGCTCCAAGGCTTCGGTGGGATTTCCCTCGCGGATGAGGGATTCGGCGAGGCGGAGGGTGATTGTCGATTTCGCCTCGGCGGTGAGTGAGGGGGCGGCGAGGCATTCGCGGAAATGCAGTTCTGCGACTTCCCACAATCCGTCGCTCAGGGCCTCATCTCCTTGTCGTGTGAGCGTAGCCAGATCTTGGCCAAGCAGGGATGGCTGCTGGGCGAGCAGGAATAGCGGGAGGAAGGGCCACAACTTCATCGGTCGGGCGGAGGCTAAAAGGGGAAGTGCGCCTTTGCCAGCCCGGATGATTGAAAAACTGCCAGTCGCTGAGGCCAGGAGGGATGCTATTGTTTCAAGGCTAGCAGTTTCCGTAGTTCGGCGAGGGGAAGGTTGAGCATGATGGATGCTTCCTTGAGGTCGCCATGGGAGCGCTCGAGCACGCGCGTGGCAATTTCCGCGTTGAGCCATTCGAGCAGGTTTTCGCCTGTGGGGGCGGCATTGATCAGTTGGTCCATCGCGGCGGCGAAACCGGCTGGCGATTTGCGCGGCGCGGAGGCCAGCGGAATGTCGGCGGGCAGTAGAATGTGCGAGGAAGCGAGCGCGCAGGCGCGGGCGATGGTGTTTTCCAACTCGCGGACGTTGCCCGGCCAATTGTGGGTTTGCAGGGTGGCGATGGCTTCCGCCGAGATGCGGATGCGTGCCATGCCGTTTTTGCGAGTGATGCGCTGGAGGAAGTACTCGGCCAGCAGTGGGATGTCTTCGAGTCGCTCGCGCAGCGCGGGAATCTTAATTTCGACCACGTTGAGCCGATAATAGAGGTCCTCGCGGAAGCGACCGGCCGCGACTTCTTCGGTGAGATTTTTGTGCGTCGCGGCCACGATCCGCACATCGGTGGTCAGCGTTTCGTTGGCCCCGACGCGGGAAAACGAGCCGTCTTGGAGGACGCGCAGGAGTTTCACTTGGATCGAAAGCGGCATGTCGCCGATTTCGTCGAGAAAGAGCGTGCCGCCGTCCGCCTGTTCGAAGCGTCCCGCGCGGCGTGCGATTGCCCCAGTGAACGAGCCTTTTTCATGGCCGAAAAGTTCGCTTTCCAGCAGGTTTTCCGGAATGGCACCGCAATTGATGGTGATCATTTCCTTCTGCCGGCGCGGGCTGTATTCGTGGACGGCCTTGGCGACGAGTTCCTTGCCGGTGCCGCTCTCGCCGGCGATTAAAATCGGGGCATCCGAGCGGGCGACGCGGCCGACGAGTTTGAAAACTTCCTGCAGCGCGCGCGAAATGCCGATCATTTTCACCCGCCCGTCGTGCTTGGGCATTTCTGCTGCCGGTTGGCCGGCGCTGCGGCGTTCATCCTGCGTTTGGAGCGCGGATTCGACGACTGGGCGCAATTCGAAAGCCAGCGATTCCTTGCGCAGGACATCGTGCGCGCCGCGCTGGGTGGCCTCGATGATTTGGCCGGTGGTCGGAAATCCGGCGGTGAGAATCACCAGGGTTTGGGGGCTTTGTTGGAGAATTCGTCCGAGCAATTCCATGCCATCGAAGGGTTCCAACTCCATCGCAGCGACCACCACGCTGACCCGCGTTTTTTCGATCACCTTGACGGCGTTGGCGGCATTGTCGCAGCGGAGGACTCGCAGGTTTTTGGCGGAGAGGTGCTTGGTGGCCCAATCGAGGAAATCCAGATCGGGATCGACCAGTAGCAGAGTGTCTTCTGAGGAATTTTCAGGCATTGAGGCAGGAGCGGCAGTGAAGCAGGGTGGCGGCGGATGGCACGCATAAAATTCTCCGAGGTCCGGGGTCGCAGCAACTCCTTCAAGACGTCTCGACCCGCTCGCCTTCAGTAATTTCCGAGCATGTTTTATCCTAGAAGGGAAAATGGAGGAAAGAATTTCGACTACAGATTCAGGGAATTTGAGGGCTAAGTCCGGCAGGCTGCATTTTGCGGGTGCAGTGAAAAACAAGCCGGTCATTCACAGCAAGGACTGAGCGAGTCATGCGTGGGTCCTTCCTGCTGTGAATTTCCAGGACACGAGGAGGGCGACGATGAGTGACAGAATCCAGACGCGCCAGAGGGAATCCGGCTTGGTGTGGCGTTCGATAGAGGACTGGTTGGCGGTGGCGGTGGGATCGGATTTGCCGCAGGCGGAGAAATCCGCTTCGCGGGTGTCGGCGAAGTGGACGGCGGCGTCGAGGAGCGTGGTTTCGTTCTGGCGGATGGTTAGAAAGCTGGGGGTGACCGGGGCCTGGGTGGTGGAGGTGGGCAAGGGCAGGGGCTTGCCGGTGAGGTCGGTGGCGGCGATTTGGAGCGGAAGGCCGAGGGCGGAGGTGATTTGGATGGGTTGGCCGGTTTCGAGATTCGCGGAGGTGGCGGCGATCTTGGTCTCGCGGATGGACTCGGCGAAGCGGTGGAGCAGGACGATGAAGGCGGGTTGCTTGGCGGCGTTGGAGAGGCGGAGGTCGAAGTTGAAGCAGAGTTGGCGGGTGGCGGCCTTTTCTCGGAGGAAAATGAGCGGGCGTTTGTCCTGCCAGAGAAGGACGGTGTCGCTGGGAAGCCGGTTGAGCTGGATGGTTTCGCGGACGAGCAGGGATTGCCAGTTGAGGTTGTCTAGCAGCGGGTGGGGCTCGGCGAGGATGTCGCCTTTGAGGTAAGCTCCGCTGCGGGTGCTGTCTTCCACGAAGATGACGGAATTTCCCGATGGCAGCACCGGGGCGAGCGGATCGTAGGAGGTGATGGAGAGGTCGGCGGTGACGGCGTCGTGGGTGGGAACGGCGGAATCGAGTGCGCGGAGGAGTTTTTCTGTCAGGTCGGCGAAGGCGAGGGAGGTGGCGGTGAAGAGTGCGAGGGTTTTGGGCTTGGGGGCGACTAACGGAAGGGTGTCGTCCAAGGAAAAGCGGTCGGGCGTGAGAACGAGGCGGACGTTTTTCGCATTGGTGGGGAAAGCTGATTGGAGGGTGATGAGCGCGCCGGGATCGAGGTGGAGCGATCGCGGCTCGGTGCCGCCTGCGGAGGTTTGGATCGACCAAGTGCGATCGACTGCGGTCTTGCTGTAGTTCCGGACGAGGGCCCGCCAGACGAGCGCGCCTTCCTCGGTGGCGAAGGAGACTCCGGTGAAGCCGACGTTTTCTATCGAATCTCCGACCGCGATGAGGCGGGCTTCGAAGGGTAGCGAGTCCGCCGGGGTGTCGGTCAGATAGATGACGGTACCTTCGCGGGAAACGAGGGACCGCGCGAGACGAAGGGCTTGCGTGGGATCGTTGAGGCCGTCGAGTGGTTGCCATTTTTCAAGAGCGACTTTGAGTTCATCCACCGAAGCACCGGCGTAGAGGCGCGGACGGTTGGGCGCGGATTCGATGACGGTCAGCTCGACGGTCGATGCGGGGCCTTGGAAACGTGGTAGCTCGGTGGCGAGCCGGGCGATCGCCTCGTTCTTGAAAACGCCCATTGAGGCGGAGGAATCCAGCACGATGCCGACGCGCTGGACGCTGCCGGATTTCTGGAAACGTGGTTCTGCTAGGAACCACGCGAGCAGCAGCACGCCGAGCAACTGCATCCACAGTGGAATGGACGGAATGATCCGCTCCAGCCGCCGTCCGCTGGCGGCGTCGCGGTGGGTGCGCTCCAGCAGGAAGAGCGTGGAGACCGGGAGTTCGACGGCTTTCCGCTGGAGGAAATGAATCGCCAGCACGGCGGGAATGCCGAGCAGGGCGAGAAGTCCGAGCGGGTTTGCGAGGGTGAGCAAGGGGGGGAGGTATGTTGACGCCGTTATGAAATGCCATCAATTAGGGCGTCTCGTCCATGCCCCCCTAGCAGAGATGCGCTTATGCGGTGACGGCGCTGCGGTCGTCGTTCAAGCCGCTTTTCTCGATGAAATAGTCATAGCCGCCGGTGTAGCGGGTGACGGTGCCGTTATTAATATGTAGGGTGGTTTCTGCGAGAGTTCGGATGAAGTGGACGTCGTGGGAAATGAAGACGAGCGTGCCTTCGTAGTTTTTCAAGGCTTGGACGAGCGAGTCGATAGAAAGAATATCGAGGTGGGTGGTGGGCTCGTCCATGAGCAGGAGGTTCGGAGGATCGACCAGGAATTTGACGAGGTTGAGCCGGGATTTTTCACCGCCGGATAGGACGCCGCAGCGTTTCTCGACGTCGGTGCGGCGAAAGAGGAATGAGCCGAGGATGCTGCGGGCTTCTTCTTCGCGGAGGGTGGTGCAGGCGGCGAGGACTTCTTCGAGCACGGTGTTGTTCTCGTTGAGCGACTCGGAGCGGTGCTGGCTGTAGTAGCCGATCTTGGTGGCGTAGCCGGGCTCGCGCTTGCCGCCGTCGATCTCTAATTGGCCGGCGAGAATCTTGATGAGGGTGGACTTGCCCGCGCCATTTGGCCCGACGAGGACGATGCGGTCGCCGCGCTCGATGGTGAGGTCGAGGTCTTTGTAAATCCGCTTTTCGCCGTAGGCTTGGCAGACTTTGGAGAGTTCGATGACTTTCTGATTGGAGCGCGGGGGCTGGGGGAAGCTAAATTTGAACGGCTTGCGCGGGGTGCGTGGTTTCTCGATGCGGACGAGTTTTTCGAGCGTCTTGATCCGGGATTGGACTTGCGAGGCCTTGGAGCCGACTTGACGGAAGCGGTCGATGAATTCTTGGACGTGCTCGATTTCCTTCTGCTGGTTGCGGTAGGCTTGAGTTTGTTGGTCGAAGCGGGCTTCGCGCTGTTCGAGGAAGGCGCTGTAGTTTCCGGTGTAGGAATTGAGTTTCGCGGCGTCAGGGTCGATTTCGATGACGGTCTCAATGATGGTGTCCATGAAGTCGCGGTCGTGGGAAATCATCAGGATGGCACCGGAGTAATTTAACAGATAGCGCTGGAGCCAGAGTAGCGAAATGAGGTCGAGGTGGTTCGTCGGCTCGTCGAGCATCAGCAAATCCGGCTCCATGGTGAGGAGTTGGGCGAGGTGGGCGCGCATGACCCAGCCGCCGGAGTATTCCTTGGCAGGCTTGTTGAAGTCGTCCGATTTGAAGCCGAGACCGTGGAGGATTTTTTTGGCCTTGGGCTCGAGCTGGTAGCCGTTGAGGGCGGTAAATTGGTCCTGGGCGTGGGCGAAATCGGGGTGCGATAGATCACCGGTGGCTTCGTGCTCGCGCATGATGCGGAGGATTCCGATCATTTCCGGGGTGATGCCCATGGCGATCTCGATGATTGTTTCGTCGGTCGGTTCACCCGCTTCCTGGGGCAAGTAGCCGGTGATTGAGTATTCATCGCGCTCGATGGAGCCCTCGTCAGGCGAGTCCTCGTCGAGGATCATACGGAAAAGGGTGGACTTGCCAGCACCGTTGGGGCCGACAAGGGCGACGCGTTCGCCCCAGTTGATGGACATTTCCGCCTCGCGGAGCAGGCAGCGACCGCCGAGAGTTTTGGTAAGCTTGTGAATCGTGAGCACGAGGAGGATGTAATGGAGGAGTCCGCAGGGGGCAAGGATTTCGACAGGAGGCGGAGATTCTGTGAGGGCGTTTGGTTTGAATCTCGACTGGCCCTGCAACGGCGATTGCCCGGACGGGGGCAAGTAAGATGTGAATCCATGTAATTTGCCCATTTAGAAAAACTCCCATCATCATATCCAGATATGAAGATTTGATGCTTGAGCGAGTACGAAATGGGATTTAACATTAATTCATGCCGCAGACCGACCCCACTTCAGAACTCCAAAAAGCTCTCGCCGAGCGGATTTTCGTCCTCGACGGGGCGATGGGAACGACCATCCGCAGCTACGGACTTGAGGAAGCTGACGCGCGTGGTCCGCGCTTCGCAGATAATGAAAAGGACGTGCTGAATAACGGTGATATTCTATCTATCACGCGCCCGGAAATTATCGGGGACATCCACAAGCGCTTCTACGAGGCGGGCTCGGACATTTGCGAGACCAACACTTTTTCCGCCACCGGCATCGCGCAGAGTGAGTTTTTTGTCGAAGATCCGCGTGAAAAGGGAGGGCGCAAAGACCCGGAGTTTTTCCAGAAAATTCTCGATGATGCCTTTCTGAACGATCTCGCCTGGGAAATGAACGTCGAGTCGTCGCGACTTTGCCGCAAGTGGGCGGATGACATCGGCAGCGACACCGGTCGCAAACGCTACGTCGCCGGCGCGATCGGGCCGCTCACGGTTTCGCTAACCAATTCACCTGACGCCAACGACTCGGGCTTCCGCGTGGTGACCTTCGACCAAGTGCTTGCCGCCTACAAACACCAGGTTCGCGGCCTGATCGAGGGCGGTTGCGACATCCTGATGATCGAGACGATTTTCGATTCGCTCAACGCCAAAGCCGCTGCGGTGGCGGTGCAGGAAGTCTATGATGAAGACAAAGTGCGGCTTCCTATCATCATCTCTGCCGCTGTCGGCTTGGGCGGGGAAACGATGATTTCCGCGCAAAAAGTCGAGGCGTTGTGGAATGCCTTCGCTCACACCAAACCGCTGGCGATCGGTCTGAATTGCTCGCTTGGACCAGACTTGATGCGGCCACACCTTGAAGAGCTTTCCGCTTGTGCGGCCACTTGTCTTTCCTGCTATCCGAATGCTGGCTTGCCTAATCCACTCGCGCCGACGGGCTTCGACTTAGAGCCGCAGCACATGTATGACTATATGGCGGAGTTTGCGAAAGCAGGGTTATTGAATTTGGCTGGCGGTTGCTGTGGAAACACGCCGGAGCACGTCGCTGCGATCGCCAAGGCCGTGGCGAAATACGCGCCGCGGGAGGTGCCTGTGATTCGATAAGATTTACCGCAGAGACGCAGAAGTCGCAGAGGAACGCAAAGGAAGAATATGAAGGAATACTTGAACAGGCTGTCGGGTGAGGTGATCGGTGCGGCCATCGAAGTGCATAAAGATTTGGGGCCGGGGCTTCTAGAATCGACCTATGAAGCCAGTCTACAACACGAACTCAAGCTTAGAGGAATAGCGTCGGTCAGGCAGTTGGTTTTACCGATTAAATATAAGGATTTGCTTGTTCCTGAAGCCTATAGGATCGATCTCCTTGTGGAAAATTGTCTCGTGATCGAACTCAAAACCGTTGAAGCGCTCGTTCCCATCCACTCGGCCCAGCTTCTTACTTATCTCAGAATGTCAGACACTCATCTCGGACTACTCATCAATTTCCACACCGTCCGCCTGACTGACGGAATCAAACGTCTCGTCCACAATTTTCCATCTTAACTTCGCGATCCCTTTGCGACCTCTGCGCCTCTGCGGTTAACTCTTCTCTCCATGAAAACTATTCCCCACGCCCTCCGTCTATCCGGCACGGAGGCTTACAACCACACCGCCGATAAGCGCTTCCTCATGATCGGCGAGCGCGCGAATGTCGCTGGCTCCCCGCAGTTTGCGAAGCTAGTGAGAGCCGGTGACTTGGAAGCCGCCGTCGAGGTCGCCCGCCAGCAGGTGGCTAACGGAGCAAACGTCATCGACATTTGTTTCGACGACGGTCTCATCGACGGCAAGGCCATGATGAGCCGCTTCCTGCAACTTCTCCAAGGCGAGCCGGACGTCGCGAAGGTGCCAATCATGGTGGACTCCTCGAAGTGGGAAATCCTCGAGGAAGGCCTCAAATACCTGCAAGGGAAGGGAATTGTGAACTCGATCTCGCTCAAGGAGGGCGAGGAGAATTTCAAGAAACAAGCCGGCCACATCATGCGCTACGGCGCGGCGGTGGTCGTCATGGCCTTCGACGAAAACGGCCAGGCGGCCTCCTATGACGAGAAGATCCGCATCTGCGAGCGCGCCTACCGGATTCTCGTCGATGAGGTCGGCTTCAATCAGGATGATATCATTTTCGACCCCAATATCCTGACCGTCGCCACCGGAATCGAGGAGCATAACAACTATGCGCTCGACTTCATCAACGCGACGCGCTGGATCAAAGAAAACCTGCCCGGCGCGATGGTGTCTGGCGGAGTCTCGAATATTTCCTTCTCATTCCGTGGCAACAACAAGGTCCGTGAGGCGATGCACTCCGCCTTTCTCTATCACGCCGGACTGGCAGGAATGGACATGGGAATCGTCAATGCCGGGATGCTTGAGGTTTACGACGAGATCCCGAAGGATTTGTTGGAGTGTGTCGAAGATGTGTTGCTCAACCGCCGCCCGGATTCGACAGAGCGGCTTCTTGAACTTGCAGAAAGCTATAAAAACGTCGGCGGCAAGAAAATCGAGGAAGACCTATCATGGCGCGACGAGCCGGTGGAGAAACGCCTCGAACACGCGCTGCTGCGCGGCATCGACAAATATATCGACGAGGACACGGAGGAGGCGCGTTTGAAATACGTGCGTCCGCTCAAGGTGATCGAAGGCCCGCTGATGGACGGCATGGGCGTGGTCGGCGACTTGTTCGGAGCCGGGAAAATGTTCCTGCCGCAAGTGGTGAAATCTGCGCGGGTGATGAAGAAGGCCGTCGCATGGCTGTTTCCATACATGGAAGCGGATAAAGCGGAATACCTCGCGGGCGACATCGCCGCGATCAAGTTGGAGAACCCGGCGCTCACCGACGAAGAGGCGCTCAAACTCGCCGAACGCGGCCGCTCGGCCGGCCGCTTTCTCATCGCCACCGTCAAGGGCGACGTACACGACATCGGCAAGAATATCGTGGGCGTGGTGCTTTCCTGCAATGGCTTCGAAGTCACCGATATGGGCGTGATGGTTTCATGCGACAAGATTCTAGCAAAAGCGAAGGAACTCGAAGCGGATGTCATCGGTCTATCCGGTCTGATCACGCCGTCGCTCGACGAAATGGTGCACGTCGCCAAGGAAATGGAGCGGCTCGGTTTCAAGGTGCCGTTGCTCATCGGCGGGGCGACGACCTCGGCCGCGCATACGGCGATTAAAATCGCGCAGCATTATTCCGGTCCCGTCGTTCACGTGCTCGACGCCTCGCGCTCGGTGCCTGTCACCACGTCGCTGCTCTCGAAAGACCAGCGCGATGCCTTCGCGTTAGAGAACCGCGAGAAGCAGCAGAAACTCCGCGACAACTTCCTCGGCGGACCGAAGAAGGAAACCCTCACCCTCGCCGAAGCCCGCGCCGCCGGGCCGAAGATCGACTGGACGAACTACTCGCCTCCGGTGCCGTCGTTCACCGGCACGCGGACGATCAACAGTCCGTCGCTGCGCGAACTCGCGAAGTTCATCGACTGGACGCCTTTCTTCCACGCCTGGGAATTGCGCGGCGTGTGGGATCGGGAAAACAAGGTCCTCAAAACGAAAAACGCCGAGGGCGCGGTGGAAGCCGGCAAGCTCTATCAGGATGCGATGGCTTGGGTGGACCGCATCATCGCGGAAGACCGCTTCCGTGCCGAAGGTATCTACGGATTTTTCCCCGCGAATGGCGATGGCGACGACATCATCGTGTGGAGCGACGAGACGCGGACGACCGAGCGCATGCGTTTCCACAGCCTCCGCCAGCAACTCAAGAAGGACTCTGGAAAGCCCAACGTCGCGCTCGCAGACTGGGTCGCGCCATGTAGCGGCGATCACCGGTCGCCGCGAATGGCTCCGTCATTTCTCAACCCCGAAAAATCCATCGCCCGCAGCGACAAGGGCCGTCTCCCACATTGGCATCAAGATGGAGCCACCTATGCAGTCACCTTCCGTCTCGCCGATTCACTCCCGCAATCCGTCATCACCGAATATCAGAAAGTAAAACAGGAAGTTCTCCTAAAGCTTAAGCAAGCCGAAGACGCGGGAAATGCCGCCCTTTCAGCTCAACTCAAAGAGGAGTTCGAAGGCCTCTACCACGAGCGGATGGAAACCGCGCTTCACGCGGGTTACGGTGAATGTTGGATGAAACGACCCGAGATCGCGCAGGTGGTCTGTGGCGCATTGTTTCATTTCGACGGAGAGCACTACGATCTTGGTCCGTGGTGTGTGATGCCGAATCACGTGCATTTTCTGATCAGGCCGAGAGAAGGTCATTCGCTGTCGAAGATTTTGCAGGGGATCAAGTCGGCTTCGGCCAAGGAAATCAATATTCTGTTGGGGCGTGAGGGCTCGCTCTGGCAGAAGGAATCTTATGATCACATCGTCCGGGATGCTGAGGATTGGTGGAACCAGCAGAGTTATATTTTGGAGAATCCGAAGGCGGCTGGGTTGGTGGATTGGGAGTTTGTGGGGGAACAGGGCTCGCGGCGACCGGTGATCGCCGCTACGCCCGATTATGTCGGAGGATTTGTCGTCGGTATCCATGGAGCGCATGAATATGCGGACGAACTGGACAAGGAAATCGATCCTTACGGTGCGATCATGGTCAAGGCGATCGCCGACCGTTTCGCCGAGGCCTTCGCGGAGTTTCTGCACCACAAGGCGCGGATCGAGTGGGGTTATGAAACCGAGGACGAGCTCACGCACGACCAGTTGATCCATGAAAACTATCAGGGCATCCGTCCGGCACCGGGCTATCCGGCGCAGCCGGACCACACGGAAAAGCCGCCGCTGTTTGAGTTGCTAGGTGCTTCGGCTGAGACTGGCGTGACCTTGACTGAAAGTTGTGCCATGCATCCCGGGGCTGCGGTCTGCGGACTCTATTTCTCGCATCCTGATAGCCATTATTTCGCGATTTCCGAGCTGCAGAAGGACCAAGTCGAAGACTACGCCCGGCGCAAGGGCATCAGTCTGCAGGAGGCCGAAAAATGGCTGGGACCGTGGCTGGGATACGCCTAAACTAATTGAGCATGAGGCTGGCACTATGGTTTATCGGACTCGCGATTCTCGTTCTCGGGACGTGGGCGATCTGGGGCACGGGCTGGGACGAGCGGTTCACTCTCGCGGGGAGCGTGGCGTGGCTCAATGGTGCCGGGCCGTGGGCTTGGGCGGCGGGAATTGCTTTATTAGTCGGCGATTTGGCGTTGCCGGTTCCGGGGACGGTGGTGATTTCGGCGCTGGGTTATATTTATGGGACTTTCGTCGGTGGCTTGGTGGCGGCGGTGGGCTTGATGTTAGCCGGAGTGGCTGGCTACGGCTTGGGCTGGCTGTGCGGCGAGCGGTTCGCAAGGCGCTGGCTGGGGGAGCGCGATTATGAAAAGGGCAGGCGGCTTTTCGCGAACGGTGGCGGCTGGGTGGTGGCCTTGTCGCGGGCGCTGCCGATTTTACCGGAAGTGATTTCTTGCACGGCGGGACTGGTGGGGATGCCGTTCAGAAAATTCTCGTTGGCTTTGGCCTGCGGCAGCGTGCCGATGGGATTTCTGTTCGCCGCGATTGGTCGAGCGGGGCAAGAGGCTCCGGGGTGGGCGTTCGGGTTGAGCTTGCTGGTGCCGACGTTGCTTTGGCTGCTAGCTGGCAGGATCGTGCGGTAAAAATTTCCGGCCTTGAGTCGCCGCCGGGATGTCGCAGATTCGCGACGTGAAAATCGAAGTCATCAACACCGGAACCGAACTCCTGCTGGGAAATACGCTCAACACTCACGGCGCGTGGTTTGGCCGCGAATTGTTCAATCTCGGTCTGCGGATCGCCCGTCAGACGACGGTGCCAGATGGTGACGCGATCCGCGAGGCGCTGCAGGAAGTGCTCGGCCGTGCGGATGCGGTGATCGTGACCGGCGGGCTGGGGCCGACGAGCGACGACCTCACCCGTGAAATCACGGCCGAGGTGCTGGGCTTGGAATTGATCACGGACGAGGCGGCGTTGCGATCGCTGGAAAGCTTTTTCGCCTTGCGTGGCAGGCCGATGGTGGATGCGAATCTCAAACAGGCGCTCTGCCCGGTGGGCGCGGATGTTTTGCCAAATCCGAATGGGACGGCACCGGGAATCTACGTGCCGCCTCGGCTCAACGGGCGGTCGAATTGCGCGGTGTTTCTGCTGCCTGGACCGCCGCGCGAACTCTATCCGATGTATCGCGCGGAGGTGGTGCCGCGGTTGCGCGCCTTGGCCGGAGTCGAGCAACTCCATCAGGCGCTGGTGTTGAAATTCACCGGAATTGGCGAGAGCGATTTCCACCAAGGCATCGACGCCCGTCTGGCGGAGGTGGTCGGCTTGGAATACGGCTACTGCGCGCACATCGGCGAGGTAGACTTGCGCCTGATAGGCGATGCGGCGGCGTTGGAAGCAGGGCGGAAAATCGCGCTTGAGCACTTCGAAAAATTTCTCATCAGTGATGATGAAAGTTCACTGGAGGAGACCGTCTTCCGCTTGCTCAAGAAGCGGGGGATGGCCTTCGCCACCGCCGAGAGTTGCACGGGCGGGCTGATTGCTAACCGCATCACCAACGTGCCGGGTGCGAGCGAGGTTTTCACCCATGGCTTCGTGACTTACGCGAACGCGGCGAAGAGCGGGATGCTAGGAATTTCTGAGCAGGAAATTGAAACTTACGGTGCCGTTAGCGAGGTCGTCGCCCGCGCGATGGCGGACGGGGCGCTTGTGAAGAGCGGCGCGGATATAACGGTATCAGTCACCGGCATCGCCGGTCCGGGCGGCGGTTCGGAAGAAAAGCCGGTGGGCACGGCGTGGATCGCGGTGGCGCTGCGTGGCGGACCGACGGAGGCCTTCCGCGTGTTTCATCCGCGCAACCGCAAGGATTTCAAACTCGCGGTCAGTCAAGCCGCGCTCGAGGCGGTGAGGCGGCGGTTGACGACGTCGCTCAGTTGATAGGCCGGAATACCTGCTGCATCTGAGTTGGATGCCTGAAAAAGCCCGGGGGTTCTTGGTCGAAATTCTCCAGATCGGTGGCCAGTAATAGCATTTCGCTTCAAGCTTGTCGGGGGCGGATCTCGCGGATTGATCCCGCAGTGATTGGCGAGAACGGATTTTTCACTCGGTCGCAAGGCAGCCGGGGCAGTTCTGAGCGAAATGACGGGGGTGGATTTCGTCGAGCGACGGGGATGTTTCTGTCAGGCAGAGTTCGGGATTCCCGAGACGGTTGCGCGGTTGAAAGGAGCAACCGGAGAGCGGACGTGAGAGATCGGGGGGGAGGCCGGGGATGGTGTAAAGCAGCTCGCCTTTCGGGTGGCTGGAGGGAATGGATTTCAACAATGAGCGAGTGTAGGCGTGCAGCGGCTGGCGGAAAAGATCGGATTTTTCGGCGCTTTCTACGATCCGACCGGCATACATCACGTTGATGTGGTCGCACATTTCAGAAACAACTGCGAGGTCGTGGGTGATGAAAATCACGGCGGTGCCGAGCTGTTTCTGGCGGTCGCGGATGAGGTCGAGGACTTGCTTTTGCACGGTCACGTCGAGCGCGGTCGTCGGCTCGTCGCAGATGAGGAGTTCGGGCCGGGTGATGAGGGCCATGGCGATCATCACGCGCTGGCGCATGCCGCCGGAAAACTCGTGCGGATAGGAGTGGATGCGTTTTTCGGGGTCGGGGATGCCGACTTCCGCGAGCGCGTCGATGGCGCGGTGGAGGGCTTCCTTGCCGGTGCAATTTTCGTGGAGGGCGAGTGGCTCGGTGAGTTGTGCACTCACTTTCATGAACGGGTTGAGCGAGGTCATCGGGTCCTGGAAAATCATCGAAATCCGCTTGCCGCGGATTTTGCGGAGTTGTTTCTCGGGGATTTTTAAGAGATCGACGCCGTCGAAAATCGCCTGCCCGCCGTGGATCCGGCCGGGTGGCTGGGGGATGAGGCCGAGCAGGGAATAGCAGGTCACGGATTTCCCCGAGCCGGACTCGCCGACGATGCCGAGTGTCTCTCCCGGATTGACGCTGAACGAGACGTCCTCGACCGCATGGACGACGCCGTTGCGGGTGTGAAAGCGGGTGGTGAGGTTTTTGACGTCGAGCAAGGGCATGAGGCGCGGACTTTCGCCGCTTCGCGCGAAAGTGCAAGCACGCTGGTCAGTGAGTGATGAAGCGTTGACGAAGTCCGTTAACCCAGTTTGGCGAGGATTCCATTGAAGGTCGGACTCGGGCGGAGAGCGGCGGAGGCCAGCGCATCGGATGGCATGTAGTAGCCGCCGATGTCTACGGGCTTGCCTTGCACGGCGAGAAGTTCTTCTACGATTTTGGATTCGTTAGCGGCGAGTTCTGCGGCGATGGGCGCGAACAAGGTCGCGAGTTCGACGTCCTTGTCTTGCGTGGCGAGAGCCTGCGCCCAGTAGAGCGTCAGGTAGAAATGGCTGCCGCGGTTGTCGATGCCGGGGACTTTGCGGGCGGGGGATTTGTCCTCGATGAGGAATTTCCCGGTCGCCTCGTCGAGGGTGTCGGCAAGGATTTTGGCGCGGACGATGTGGAAGGTTTCGCTCAGATGCTCCAGCGAAACGGCGAGGGCGAGGAACTCGCCGAGGGAGTCCCAGCGGAGGTAGTTTTCCTGGGTGAACTGCTCGACGTGTTTCGGCGCAGAACCGCCGGCACCGGTCTCGAAAAGCCCGCCGCCGTTCATGAGTGGGACGATGGAAAGCATTTTGGCACTGGTACCGAGTTCGAGGATGGGGAACAGGTCGGTGAGGTAGTCGCGCAGGACGTTTCCGGTGACGGAAATGGTGTCTTTGCCGTCCTTGAGTCGCTCGAGCGTGAATTGGGTGGCGTCTGCGGGGGCGAGAATCCGGATGTCGAGGCCGCTGGTGTCGTGGTCGGCCAGATAGGTTTTCACCTTGCCGATGATCTGCGAGTCGTGCGCGCGGTTTTCGTCCAGCCAGAAAACGGCGGGAGTCTGTGAGGCGCGGGCGCGGGTGACGGCGAGTTTCACCCAGTCGCGGATCGGCGCGTCCTTGGCCTGGCAGGCGCGCCAGATGTCGCCGGCTTCGACGGTGTGTTCGAGCAGGATGGTTTCCGTGGTCTGACTCGTGGGCGAGACGCCCACGCTCCTTGAGACGACGCGGACGGTGCCGGCACTGACGATTTCAAAGGTTTTATCGTGTGAGCCGTATTCTTCGGCGGCCTGCGCCATGAGGCCGACGTTCGGCACGGTGCCCATGGTTCTCGGGTCGAAGGCACCGTGTTTTTTGCAGAAGTCGAGAGTCGTTTGATAGACGCCGGCGTAGCTGCTGTCCGGGATGACGGCGAGGGTGTCTTGGAGTTTGCCTTGGGCGTTCCACATCTTGCCGGATGAGCGGATCATGGCGGGCATGGAGGCATCCACGATGACGTCGCTCGGGACGTGGAGATTGGTGATGCCTTTGTCGGAGTTCACCATGGCGATCGCCGGGCCGCTGGCGTAGGCGGCTTGGATGTCGGCTTCGATTTCCGCCTTTTTGTCGGCGGGGAGGGTTTGGATTTTACTCACGAGATCGCCGAAGCCGTTCCGGAGATCCACGTTGAGCGCGGAGAAAGTGGCGGCGTGTTTGGTGAGGAGATCCTTGAAGAAGACCTCGACGGCGTGGCCGAAAATGATCGGGTCTGAGACCTTCATCATGGTGGCTTTGAGGTGGATGGAAAACAAGAGGTCGTCTTGTTTCGCCTTGGCGATTTGCTGCGCGAGGAAGGCGATGAGGGCGTTCTTGTTGAGGACGGTGGCGTCGATGATTTCGCCGGCAAGCAGCGCGGTTTTTTCCTTGAGGACGGTGGTCGTGCCGTCTGCGGCGACGAACTCGATCTTCACGATGGTCGCCTCGGCCACGGTGACGGATTTCTCGTTCGAGAAGAAATCATTGCCGCTCATCGTGCCGACGCTGGTCTGGGAATCGGCGGACCAGGCACCCATGGAGTGCGGGTTCTTGCGGGCGTATTCCTTGACGGCCTTGGGGGCGCGGCGGTCGGAGTTGCCCTCGCGGAGGACGGGATTCACGGCGCTGCCCTTGATTTTGTCGTAGCGGGCGCGGATTTCCTTCTCGGCGTCGGTCTTCGGGTCTGCGGGGAAATCTGGGATGGGGTAGCCCTTGGCTTGAAGCTCGGCGATGGCTTCTTTGAGCTGGGGCACGGACGCGCTGATGTTCGGCAGCTTGATGATGTTCGCGTCCGGTTGGGTAGCGAGAGCGCCGAGTTCCGCCAAGGCGTCGGGGACTTTTTGATCCGCCGTCAAATTCTCCGGAAATTTGGCCAAAATGCGGCCGGCCAGCGAGATGTCCCGGGTTTCCACCGCGATGCCGGATGGCTTGGTGAACGCTTGGACGATCGGCAAAAGGGAATAAGTCGCGAGGGCCGGCGCTTCGTCGGTTTGGGTGTAAATAATGGTGGGAACCTGGGACATGATTTGGCGGGATGAAATTTCGGGCGGACGCTAAGGGCATCCGCTAGCTGCGGTCAAAAGCAATTGCTTCGTCAATTCGCGGGAAAAATCCCAAGGGCGAAATCCTTTGTGTGCAGAGCTTGTGAACAACTTGTGAAAAGTGCCGGAAATCGCCGGAATCCCTCGATTTCAGAGCCTGCTTGGGTGGGGTTTTTGATCTTTGATGAGTGCTGAGCACGCGGCCCGCTCAGAGTTATTACCATTGATTCGGCGGTTTTAAACAATCGCTGGATCTGCTGACTGCTTAAAATGAATGAGATAGGATGAGCTCGAATCGTTTGCTCGCATTTGTTGCCAAGTTATTAACAAAGAATTCGTGTAACTATTCAGGTGCGAAATCCACCGGTTTACCCGCGAATGCGGATTTGATGGAGTCCATCAGATTGCGTTCTTTGCTTTGCTTGGCGCGACCGCGTTTTCCTGCGGGTTTTGCCACCTCGGGATGACTTTTGAGCCCTTTGGAAATCCAGCGGTCGTAGTCGGCGAGTAGTGGCTTGTGGGCAATGCGTTTAAGGATTCAAAATAACGACACGAATCCGCATATTTTGCTGGTACTGTTGAAACAGATGTTTTCATTAGGCGGATGCCTGACGCATCGACACCCCACCATCCGTTTTTCAGCGAGTTTTCCCGGGCTTTCTCCGGACTGTTAAGTGAAGCCTGTTGCCAGCTCATTTTTGCCCTCCACGGCCCTCGCGGTGGCGGAACGCCCAAACTCTCGCCTTGGCAATGGATCATGGCCAGGGTCTATC
>JBEGUC010000039.1:0-21124 GCA_041179105.1 Verrucomicrobiota bacterium
GCGGAAAAGAGCCTGCCCACCGATAATGAGACCGTGGTGCTCTTCGCTATGTTTCCCCAACAGATCGAAGCATATATCAAAGGCACTCCGGCACCGGAAATAAAAGCAGCACCCACCAAGCCCGCTGCCGCCGCTGCACCGTTAGTATCACCGCCGCAGCCCGACGCCAACGTTATCAGTCGCAACCAAATGATTCTAACAATCGACGGCAATCGACATGAAGTGACCGTGGAAAAACTCTCTAGCTGAACCACTCCGGAGCACTCAGGATTGCGTCGAGGGCGAACAGATCTCCACGATGATCCCGTCTCTATCCCGGACAAACGCCACCACCTGTCCCCACGGCTTCGCGACCGGCGGAGCCTCGGGGATGGCCCCGGCGGCAAGCGCCCGATCGTAGGCGACTTGCACATTATCCGTCGTAAAGGCGACCTCAAATCCCGCTGGCGGGCCTGACGGATTGTGCTCGCGAAATCCGCATGGCAAATTCGATTTCGCCAAGCCATAGGCGGCGAAGGAAAGCGTGGTGGATCCCGTGTCCATCTCCGCATACAAACCAGCCTCATGCACGAAACGTCGCTTCAAACCGAAAGCTTCTTCATAAAATGAGATCGATCTTAAAACATCTTTCACATACAGAATCACGTAACCGAGCTTCATAACAGAGAGTAGCAATAGTGCTCACCCAGCGACAAGCAAACTTATCTTAAAATTGCACTGAGCAAGAGAATCAATCAACAGTGGCATCTGTGGTTGAACGTTCCTGATTTTTCAGAATTGAAATCACAATATTTGGGCGTCTCGCTCCGAGCCATTTTTCTAAAACCACGAGCTTACCACCAACTTCTCGATTTCTCTCTCAGCCTCAACGGCGTGGGACTGCCGATCGCTTGGCGGATGCGACCAAAGAAAACCAAACGCGAGAACTCCAACTGCTTTCACCGCGTCCGTCTGATGAAAGATGTGTGAGCGGGTCCATTTCGCCTCAAAGCGCATCAGCAAAGGACGCAAAAGGAGCCACGGGAGCGATGCTTTCGTGGCAGTCATCAGCGGAAAGGAGACGGGCGCAAAGCGATGCTAGCGGCATTGCTGCGGAGGCGGACGACAGTCGGCTTTGAATGGATTGGCAGACGCTTACAAATGGGGCATCCTAGCCTTAATCTGACGCGAATGCCACCCCACCCGCCAAATTTTATTTGAAAAATGCCACGTTCCCAGTCCGTATGCACCCAAGCCTAAATTCAATCCTATGACCACCCGCCGTCTACTCCAAACCCTTGCCTGCTGTCTTCCATTACTCTTCCTGACGGGTTGCAATGAAACGCCTCCTGATTGGCAGGCCGAATTGGGCGAAAATCTGCCACGCCTCGGACATCGAAATTTCATCGTCATCGCCGACAGCGCCTATCCGCTGCAAAGCGCGCCGGGCATCCAGACGAGCTACGTCGGCGGCACTCAAGCGGAGGCATTGAAAAAAGTAATGGCCATGCTCGCTCAACAAAAACACGTCCGCCCGGTCGTCTGGATGGACAGCGAGCAAGCGAAGATCCCGGAAGCCGACGCGCCGGGAATCGACAAGTGCCGCCAAGATTTGGCCGCCGTTCTCCAAGGAGCGCAGGTCAAAAGTGCGCCGCACATGGACATCATCAAGCGCCTTGACGAATCCTCCAAGCTCTTCAACGTCACCATCCTCAAAACCGATGAAATCCTTCCCTACACCAGTGTTTTCCTAGAACTCGACTGCGGTTACTGGAATGCCGACAAAGAAAACCGCCTGCGTGCAGCCCTCGAAAATTAACCCTCTCAGAATCACCCACCATGAATGAATCCTCCTGTTCCCCATCTTCCGGCTGCTGCTCGCCCACTCGCCGTGATTTCCTCCGCTTCACTGGCCTCGGAACGGCCGCTTTGCTCACACCTCGCGCCTTTGCCGGGCCATTTACCGCGAATTCCAATGCTGGCCTCGGCTTGGATTCCAAGCACCCGGTGCCGCTCGATAAAAAACTCAGCTCCACTTGGCTGGCCTCTCTCACTGCCCGCGGCAAGCCCTCCTCATGGAAGGACTGGGCCGCCTTAGAACACATCGGCATGCCAGTGGCAGGCATCGGCACCGGCACCGTCTATGTCGGCGGGGACGGCCGGCTCTGGGGCTGGGATGTTTTCAATGTCCCGCATGAGGGCTGCATTCCTAACGGTGGCACGAAAGAGATTCGAACCCGCGAGCGAGACGGCGCGAACTACGTCAACCCATCCAAGATGGAATCCCCATGGAATGTCAGTCACGGGCTGGTATTGCATGTGAATGGTCAGCAAAAACGTCTCGACCACAGCGGATTTCCTCAAGTGGAATTCACCGGTCAATACCCGATCGGGACCATCAAGCTGAACGACTCAGCCAGCTCGATTTCCGCAGTTATGGAGACTTTTTCGCCCTTCATCCCGCTGGATTATGACAACTCCAGCTTGCCGGTGACGGTGATGGAAATCACCCTGAAAAATTCCGGAGCCGTCGCTGCCAATGTCTGGCTAGAAGCCTATCTCGAAAACGCTGCCATGCGTTATCAAACATCCACCACCGTCGGCGACCTGATTCGGGTCGCCCGCACGACGTCGCTGCCGGGCGGAATCATGGTGACAGGGGACGTGCGCATCTCCCCTGATGCCGACAAAACCCACCGCGCCGACATGGTGTTGGCAGATTTCGAATCCGAAACTTGGGAAAAAACCGGCTGGGTGGCCGAGGGAGATGCCTTCAAAGGTGGTCCAATTCCTTCCACTTTACCTGACGTCAGAAAGCAGCAGGGAAAATCCTTTGCCCACTCCAAGAACATCCGTCTCGCCGCCCAAGGAGATCCCGACAACTTCACCGGCACCCTTACCAGCCCAGCCTTCAGGGCGGAGCGGCGCTACCTCTCTTTCCTGCTCGTCGGCGGCAATAAACCGAAAGAGCTTACCGTGGAAATCCTGTTGGACACCAAGGTCGTCCACACCTTCATCGGCGCAAACTCGAATGAATTTAGGACTCAAATCCTCGATCTAACTCCATGGAAAGGGAAGGAGCTACGCTTGCGTCTCACGGACAATGCCAAGGCCCCATGGGGCAGCATTGGCATAGACCAAGTGATTTTAACGGATAGCTCGGGCCTTCCATCCAAGCTCGATAGCCTCCGTGACTGGGGCTCCATGGCGCTGGCCATCATCGCAGGCAAGGCGCAAGCCCAAGCCTCTCGTGGCAAACAAACGGTGACAGCATCTACCCCGTTCACCGAAGCTCAAGAAATGTCCGTGCGCGCGCCGTTGGTCATCCCCGCCCGCGGCGAAATCAAGACCACCGTCATCATCGGTTGGCATTTCCCCGGCCTGCACCCCGAAATGGCCGGGATGCCGAACCCACGCCGCTGGGTAAGCGAGCGCTTCGCCGATGCCGCTGCAGTGGTAAGCTATACTGCCGAGAAATTACCGCATCTATCCAGCCTCACCCACGCCTTCCGCGACACCTGGTATGGCAGCGAGACGGGCGAAAACCGCGGCACCCTGCCCCACTGGCTGCTAGAGCGCTCACTGTGGACCGTTTCCGCCCTCACCACCAATGGCACCTACCGCCTCGCCGATGGCCGCGTCTGGGGCTGGGAAGGCACCGGCTGCTGCCCTGGCACCTGCACCCACGTCTGGCACTACGGGCAGACCGCTGGACGGCTGTTTCCCCAATTAGAAATCGACCTTCGCGAGCGCACCGACTTCACCCCAGAAGTCATGGACGCCTCGGGCAGCGTCAATTTCCGCGGCACCTTCATTCACAAGGTGGAGTGCATCGACGGCCAAGCCGGCATCATCCTCCGCTGCTACCGGGAACACCTCAATGATCCCACCGGCGAGTTCCTCAAGCGCAACTGGAAGCACATCGAGAAAGCCACTAATTTCCTCACGACCGCCGAGGCCGAGGGCAAACCCGGCGGAAATGACGGCATCTTCACCCGCCGCTTCGAGAACACACTCGACGCCAAATGGGGCGGGGAAATCCCGTGGATCGTCGGTATCTATCTGGCCGGACTCACCGCCGCCGCCGCCATGGCCGATGAAACCGACAACGCTGCCGCCGCGACCCGCTGGCGCGCCATCATCGCGAAAGGCAACGCCGCCTACGCAGGATATTTCGATCAAGAGGCAGGTTTCTACAAAGCCAAATGCACCGAGGCCGAAATGCTGCCCGTCCATGTCGGCCCCGGCAGCCACATCGACATGTGCCTCGGCGATTTCTGGCTCGCTCAAATCGGCCTGCCACCCATCGGCAACCGCGAGCAACTTCGCCAAGCGATGGATAGCCTCTATAAATACAACTTTGCTCCCGACATGGGCGTCATCCGCGAGAAAATGAGCCCCCACTCGGGCCGCTACTACGCGCTCGCCGGGGAAGCCGGTCTCGTCATGGCCACCTGGCCTCACGGAGGTTTGCCGGAAGCCTGTAAAAGCGCCCAAACGTTCGGATACTTTCAAGAATGCATGAGCGGTTTCGAGCATTCCGCCGCTGCCCTCATGGTGTCGCTCGCCAAGGATGAAAATGACCCCTTGCTCACCCAAGGCCTCACCGTCTGCCGCGCCATCCACGACCGCTACGACGCCTCACGCCGGAATCCCTATAACGAAATCGAATGCTCGGATCATTACGCCCGCGCCATGTCGAGCTACGGCGTCTTCATCGCCGCCACCGGCTTCTACTGTCATGCCCCATCCGGCCTCATTCGCTTCGAACCCAAGCTCGGAGCCAAAGATTTCGCTGGCCCCTTCGTCGGAGCCGCCGCCTGGGGAAGATTCTCGCAGAAACAAACCCCTGTTGGGCTAGGTGCCACGCTCGCCGTACGCTTCGGCTCGCTGCGCCTCGCCCGTTTGGAAATCACCCCACCCACCACCAAGGCCCCCGCCACCAAGGTCATGCTCGCCGGTAAGCTCTTGCAACACCGCCTCGAAACCCGCGACGGCCGCCTCGCCATCGTGCTGGTCAACCCCGTCACGCTCACAACCGGGCAGACCTTGAAAGTCTTAGTCTGAGCGCACGCGAACCCAACCGGATTTGAACCCAGTCATTGGGTTCAAATCCCTTCGATCTTCAGTCTCTCCCTCTTTTCTCGACTCCCTCATCAGTGATTCCTCCGCGGCCGGAATCCGAGCGCGAAACGCAGCACCACCATCGGCAAGGCGCACAGCACCAGCGCCGCCACCGCGGTCTTCACCCCCGGATAGACCCGCGCGGCCTTGCGATCCACCGCCGCCAGCGACTCGGCCACGACTTGCTCCTTCGGCACATAAAACGACTTTTTGGCCGGCATTTCCGGCGAGTTTTCACCACGACGGGCGACTTGCCCGAACTCAGTTCGCACCGGCCCCGGACACACCGCGAGCACGGAAACCCGGTGCTCCCGCAGCTCGATCCGCAGCGCCTCAGA
This sequence comes from Verrucomicrobiota bacterium, assembly GCA_041179105.1. Lineage (GTDB taxonomy): Bacteria > Verrucomicrobiota > Verrucomicrobiia > Verrucomicrobiales > Akkermansiaceae > Luteolibacter. The sequence goes on from JBEGUC010000039.1 coordinate 5,442, forward strand.
GAAACTCGTCACATACGCCTTGGTCGCCGCATACACCGCGAAATCCGGAATCGGGATCACGCTGGCCAGCGAACTCACGTTGACGATCGCCCCACCGCCGCGCCGGATCATTTCCGGGACCAACGCGTGTGTGAGATGCGTGAGTGCCTCGATGTTAACGTTGAGCATCGACTGGAGCTTTCCCCAATCCGAGGAAATGAACTCGCCGTAATCTCCCAAGCCCGCGTTGTTGATCAGCAAATCCGGCTGAAATCCTCTCGCAGCTAAGGTCGCCACCAACTCGTCCCGCTCGTCTGCACGATTCAAATCGACTGCGAAAACCGCGACCACCACCTGCGGAAATACCGCGCGGATGCGATCCGCGAGTTCATGCAACAAAGGCTCGCGACGCGCCACCAACACCAGCGTCCCGACGCGCGGCGCGATTTGAAAGGCGAACTCCTCGCCCAAGCCGGAGGAAGCGCCGGTGACGAGGGCGCAGGAAAATGAAGTAATTTCGGACATAACGAGTGCCTAAACCACCACGTCCCGCGACGCAAGATGCTTCCAAAAACGAATCCATTGCCAGCGCCACGGATCTCGGTATACTCCGCGCCCCGGCCAAAATCGTCGGCTTTTATCCCATGAATCATCCCCATGTAGCGATCGTTGGCGCGACAGGTGCCGTCGGCGTAGAAATGCTCCTTTGCCTCGAACAACGGAATTTTCCGCTCTCCCAATTGACCTTGCTCGCTTCGGCGCGGTCCGCCGGAAAAAAAATGACCTTCCGCGACCAAGAAATCACCGTGCAGGAACTCACCCACAATTCCTTCTCCGGCATCGACATCGCACTTTTCAGCGCGGGTGGCGGGATTTCCCTCGAATTCGGCCCCTCCGCCGCAGCCGCCGGTGCGGTCGTCATCGACAACTCCTCCGCCTTCCGGATGGAAAGCGACGTCCCGCTCGTGGTCCCAGAAATCAATCCGGAAGCCGCTAAAAACCACCCGCGCAACATCATCGCCAACCCGAACTGCACGACGATCATCTCGCTGATGGCGCTCGCGCCCCTGCACCGGGCCTTCGGCCTGCGCTCGATCATCGCCTCCACCTATCAGGCGGTCTCGGGCTCCGGCGCGCAAGGCATCATCGAGCTGGAAGAGCAGATGCAAGCCATCGCCAACGGCCAGCCATTTTCCCCTAAAGTCTATCCGCGCCAGATCGCCTTCAACGTGATCCCGCAAGTGGATGCATTCACCGAAAACGGCTACACCAAGGAGGAGCTCAAAATGCTCCATGAAGGCCGGAAAATCATGAATCTGCCGGAACTGCGAGTCTCGTGCACCTGCGTGCGGGTGCCGGTCTATCGGTCGCACTCGGTTTCCATCACCGCGCAGTTCGAGCGCCCGGTCGATGTGGCCGCCGCGCGCGCCGCCTACGCAGGCAAGCCCGGCATCCAAGTGGTCGATGATCCAGCGAACAAGATTTTCCCAGTCCCGCTCGACACCACTGGCAAGGACGATTGCTTGGTGGGGCGCATCCGCAAGAACCTCGTTTTCGACAACGCGCTCGACCTCTGGGTCGTGGGCGACCAAGTCCGCAAAGGCGCCGCGCTCAACGCCGTGCAGATTGCGGAAATCCTTTGAAGAGGTGGAGAGTTGAGAGCAAGAAAATGAAGTCCTCTTCCTCTGAATCCTCTCCAACTATCAACTCTCAACCATCCACTCTCAACTTCTACCGATGGACTTGAAAACCTACCTCGCCACCCGCACCGCAGAAGTGGATGCGGCGATGGACGCCTTTTTGCCGAAGGCGAAAGAGCGCCCCGCCACGATCCATGCGGCCATGCGCTACAGCATTTTCGCCGGTGGCAAACGCCTCCGACCGGTGCTCTGCCTAGCAGCGGCGGAAGTCTGCGGCGGGGAAATTTCCGCGGCCCTCGCCCCGGCCTGCGCGGTGGAGTTGATGCATACCTATTCGCTCGTCCACGATGATTTGCCGGCGATGGATGACGACGACCTGCGCCGTGGTCGCCCGACTTGCCACAAAGTGTATGGCGAAGGCATGGCCGTGCTTTGCGGCGATGCGCTGCTCACCGAATCGTTCGCCGTGCTCGCCCAAGTTGCACCCACGAAACGCTACAGCACGCGCGATTTCATCGCCGAACTGGCGGAAACCGGCGGTAGCAGAAAGCTTATCGGCGGGCAGGTCATGGACCTCGAAGGCGAAGGCAAAAAACTCACCAAGCGCGACCTCGTCCGCATCCACGAAGCGAAAACTGCAGCGCTTCTCACCACCTCTCTACGGCTCGGCGCGATGACCGCCAACGCGACGCCCGCCAAGCTTGAAGCACTCACCCTTTTCGGCCACGCGCTCGGCCTCGCCTTCCAGGTCATCGACGACATCCTCGACGTGACTCAAAGCACCGAAATTCTCGGTAAGACTGCGGGCAAAGACCAAGCCGTGGAAAAATCCACCTACCCTGCCATTCTCGGCCTCGACGCATCCCGCAAGGAAGCCGCCCGGCTCACCCAAGCCGCGATGGACGCGCTCAAGCCGCTCGGCACCAAGGCCGTGCGCTTACAAGAAATCGCCAGCCACCTGCTGAAGCGGGAGTATTGAGCCGTAGCGGCGATCACCGGTCGCAGCCACATCCGTTCACTCCGTCTCCGGCGGCATGATCGCGCCCCACGGACTATCGCCCATTTTTGCGATCACCACTGCCTTCGACCAAGACGGTGCGGAGAAATCCAGATTTTTCCAGCCGTCTTGAGGCTCACCGCCGCACAACCAGCTCGCATCGGAAACGATATGGAGCTTTTTTCCATCCTTGAGAGTGGCACGGAAACGCAGAGCTATTCCGGCGACTCCCTGTTTGTTGGCGCCCTCGACGGCGATGACATTACCACCACCCGGCTTAAGATGGGCCAGCACCTCGTAGCTGCTGGGAGTTTTCCAATCTCCGCCGATGCCGAGATCCACGCCATTGATGAACAAATGGTGCTCGTCGTCACAAATCACCGTGACGGAAGCGCTGGCGACATCGTCAGGGAGCTGGAATTCCCGCCGGAAAAACACCCTTTCATTCTCGACGGGCTGCGCGCTTTTCCAGATCCAGGCCGCAGTCGGCGTGCCTCCGGGCGCGGCCTTACCGCCTTGGTGGATTCGTAAATCCTTAAATTCCGCCTTCATCGCGACTCCGGCATGGGCTTGCAGGGCGATCACGCCTTTGGCCGCACGCTTTTCCGGCTGCTCGTCTTGGATTTCCGCCGCCAGCTTGCCGTTGATGAAATGACGGAGCATTTGCCCTTGCGCCACGATCCGGTAGGAATTCCAAACCGCCAGATCCACGGCCGGCACTTCGAGAAGTCCGGCCACTTCTGGAGTATCGCCGAGCTTCACCCGCTGGCCGCGCTCGCAGGAGATTCCCCTGCCCCGTTCCTCATAAAGCATTCCCAGGTAGGACGCCTGCGGATGCAGATCCATCTGATAGCCGCCGACTGACCACTTCGCGGGATCGATCATGCGGCTCCGGTATTGCACGCCAGAATTATTCCCAGTGACGCGGGCTTGGAATTCGAGCTCAAAATCCCCCGGCTCACCGCCCTGCCAGATCAGGAACGAATTCGCGTCGATTTTTCGTTCCGCATCGTCGGTCTCGCCGATGAGCACGCCGTCCTCCACTCGCCAAAGCCGGGAATCCCCAGACCAACCGGTGAGATCCGTGCCGTTGAAGAGCGCTTGCCAACCAGCCTTGCACGGCAACATCGCCATCAGCAGGCAAAGCGGGATTAAAATTCGAGTCATCTGGCCTACCATACGGGCCGGGAATTGCCGGGTTTTCAAAAAAAAATCCCAAAGCGGCATCCTCCCGCCCCAATCCATTTCAAGCCTCCGCCAAAAGCTTGCGGAAATAGCCGATGGTGGCGTCGAGCCCTTGATCCAGCGAGATCGTCGGCTGCCAGCCGAGCTCGGCTTTGGCCAGCGTGATGTCTGGCTGGCGCTGCTTCGGATCGTCGCCGGGAAGCGGGAGGTAGGTAATTTTCGACGGACCGCCGACTTTTTTCAAAATGAGCTCCGCGAGTTGGATCATGGTGAATTCCCCGGGATTTCCAATGTTGACCGGGCCGGTGAGCGTCGGGTGATTCATCAGCCGGATGAAGCCCTCGATCAAGTCGTCCACATAACAGAACGAGCGCGTCTGGCTGCCGTCGCCGTAGATCGTGAGATCCTGCCCTTGGAGCGCTTGGACGATGAAATTCGAAACCACCCGGCCGTCGTTCGGCAGCATGCGTGGGCCGTAGGTGTTGAAAATCCGCACCACCCGGATATCGACTTGGTTCTGGCGGTGGTAGTCGAAGAACAAGGTCTCGGCGCAGCGCTTGCCCTCGTCGTAGCAGGCGCGGATGCCGATGGGATTGACGTTTCCGTGATACGATTCCGGCTGAGGATGGACGTCGGGATCGCCATAAACCTCGGAAGTGGATGCTTGGAAAACCCGCGCGCCGGTGCGCTTGGCCAGCCCGAGACAATGAATCGCGCCCATCACCGAGGTCTTGGTGGTCTTGATCGGGTTGTGCTGGTAGTGCGGCGGCGATGCGGGGCAGGCGAGGTTGTAAATTTGATCCACCTCGTATTTGAAAGGCTCAGTCACATCGTGGCGGACGAGCTCGAAATAAGGATTGCCCATCAGATGGGCGATGTTGCGCTTGCGGCCGGTGAAAAAATTATCCAGGCAGATGATTTCATTTCCCTCGCCGAGAAGCCGCTCACAAAGATGGGAGCCCAAAAAACCCGCTCCGCCGGTGATCAAAATGCGCATGCCAGAAACCCAGTGGAAAATGGGGCCAGTGGCAAGTCGAGATCCTCGCCACCTGTTTACAGACTCGATTCACTCACCCAGCCCCTTCGCATACACCTCGTTCTCAGTGAAGACGATCACCATCGGGCGGCAGCAGATTTCGCAATCGTAGTCCACCTCCGCCGGCATTTCATCCGGGTGCGGCATCGCGACTTCGAAGACTTCAAAACAGGTCGGGCAAGTGACTTCGGCGAGTTCCATGGCGGCAGCCTAGCGGTGCAGCATCCCCACTTGCAAGCCCGCGCCGCCCTGCCATCCTCCTCCCGTCATGGTTGAGAAGACGAGCGCTGCGTGCCCTTCCGGGGCATTTCACCGCAGGCACCGCTGCACATCCTGATATTCGAAAATCTCGATTACAAGCGGGTTGCAGGACGCATTTGGCACGATTGATCGCACCTGCTCACGAAATCATGAAACAACCGACCACTCCAATACCTGGCAGCTTGATCCGCTCGCTCGGGCTCACACTTGGCCTCGTCGTACTCTGCCATTGCTCCGCGCCGGTGTCCGTGCGGATGGAGAAACCCGTCGCATTCTACTTCTTCACTTAAAATAGCCGTGTTGAAAACCAGCCGAATCCTCTCCGTTTCCCTCCCGGCATTCCTTCGCAGTTCGCTGCTCGCCGCGTGCCTTGCCCTCGCACCATGGCTCACCGCCCAAGATGCGTTGCAGGATGATTTCTCGAAACGCCCGGAAATCGAAAAACGTCTCGCCGCCGTCCGCGCCGAAATCAGTGCGCTGCCGGCCCCTGCCGATGCCGCATTGCACGAACGCCTCCAACAGCTCGAGGCGCTCTGCCAGTTTCATCTCTCCGCCACCGACGTCGCGGCCAAGGCACAGGGCGAACGCCAAAAAGCCACGCAGGCCACCGCCGCGTGGCGCGGATTCCCTCAGCCGCCGCCCCACTCCGTCCTGCTGCGGGATGAGATCCTCGAGACCCTCGCCACGCTGGCGAACTCGCAACGCACCGGCGAGGTCCAACTGCGCATCTTCTCCGCAGAAATCGAAACCGCTCGCGACAAGCTCCAAGGACACCAGCAGGCCGAGCGAAGATTCATGGAGATCGCCGCAATTACCGATACACTGGCTGCCGGCCTCACTGCCGAACATTCCGCCAAACTTGAGCAGGTCGCCTCGCGCATCGCCGCCGAGTCGATCGCCCGCGTCACCCTCCGCCATAAAGCCCAGCAAGCCGAGCTGGACATGATCCGCTCAAAAAGCGAACTCGCCGGACTCAAGCTCAAAGCCCTCGAAGGCAAAACCGTTTTCCCTCAATCCGACCTCGACACCATCCATCAACGCATCGCCGCCGAGCGGACGGAAGCCCTCAATGTCCTGGTTGCCACCAGCCAGCACCTGCAGACGCCGAATCCCCTGCTGGCGTGGAAAATCGAATTTCTCGATCTAGAAAAAAGCTTCTGGGACATCCGCTTCGGCGCGCTCGCGAAGAAAGACTCCACCACCCGCAAAGCCGCGCTCGCCTCGCTCGCCGAATGCAAATCCCGCGTCGATGACTGGACCGAAATCGCGCAACTCCGACTGGCCGGCGGCTCCGGCGGCGCGACAGAAATTGACTCAGCCCAACTGCGCGAAGGTCTCCTGCGCGTCAGCCAGATGCAGCGCCGCATCGGCTTCACCATCGCCGATCTCGAAGGCGGCCATCTGCAAACACCGGCGCTGGACCGTATCGTGTCCGGCGCACGCTCCCTCATGGATACGGAACTCTACCTCGCCGAGGAAACCGACATCCTCGATGGCCGGAAAATCTCCACCTATCGCGCCATCACCCCCGCCAAACTCGCACGGCTCGCCCTCATCCTAACGGTCGGCTGGCTACTCCTGCGTTTTCTCTCGAATCGCGTGCGCCGCATCATTTCCGGCAAGGCGAACATCCCGCCCACCACCGCCGAGCTTGCCGCGAAGTGCGCCTTCGCCATCGGTCTCGCCCTGCTGGTCGTTTACGGCATGAACACCGCCCGCATTCCCCTCACCATCTTCGCCTTCCTCGGTGGCGCGCTCGCCATCGGCGTCGGTTTCGGCACCCAGACGCTGCTGAAAAATTTCATCAGCGGCATCATCCTCATCTTCGAGCGCCCCTTCAAGATCGGAGACTCCGTGGAAATCGAAGGCGTGACCGGCAACATCCGCAGCATCGGCATGCGCGCCTCCGTCATCAAGCACGGCAACGGCATCGACACACTCATCCCTAACAGCACCCTGCTCGAAAACAAAGTCACCAACTGGAACCTGAGCGACAGCCTACTCCGCCACTCCATCACCGTGGGCGTGGATTATGGCTCTCACACCCGCGAGGTGTCGCGCGCACTGCTGGCCGCTGCGGACGAACACGGCCTAGTCCTCAAGAATCCCGCGCCCGAGATACGCTTCGAGGACTTCGCCGAAAAGGCACGGATCTTCCGCCTGCTGTTCTGGTTCGACACCACCAAGACCAACCGCGACACGCTCGCCAGCGACCTGCGCTTCGTGATCGACAAAGCCTTCGCCGAAGCCGGCATCCAGTTCCATCCCGACGTGCCGATACGGGTGGAACTCTCCCACAAAACCGCACCACTCTCCCACAAACCAACCGAACCATGAAATACATACTCCCTAAAATCGCCACCGCCGCCCTCCTCGTCACAGGCACACTCGCCCTCAGTCATTGCGCCCACGACCCGGTCACGAACTTCAACGCCGCCAGCGTGAATCCCCGCAAGCTCGCCGCAGACTCCCGCGCCGCGCTCAAACAGCTTTACGCCAACAACCCCGCCGCCAAAAAACTCGGCTCCCGCGCCAAGGGCATCCTCGTTTTCCCCAACATCACCAAAGGCGGCCTCATGGTCGGCGGCATGGCCGGCAATGGCGCACTCATCCGCAACGACGGCAGCATCCACGATTTCTATCAAACCGCCGGAGCCTCTTACGGCCTCCAAGCCGGCATCCAGCAATACGGCTACGCCCTATTCCTGATGGATAATTCCGCCTTCACCAACATCAACCGCAGCAGCGGTTGGGAAGTCGGCTCCAGCCCCAGCCTCGTCATCGTCGATGAAGGCATGGCCGCCTCCATCTCCACCACCACCCTCAACAAAAGCACCTACGCCTTCTTCTTCAACCAGCGCGGCCTTATGGGCGGCCTCGGTCTACAAGGCTCCAAAATCACCCGCATTGATCCTCCACGCTGAGGCGACCGGCACACATTCAGGCGAGCGGCAGGGTGAGCCGGGCCACAGTCCCGCCGCCCGCCGCAGGCTCCAGAGTGATGGTGCCGCCGTGGAGCTCGGCGGCCTCGCGGACGAGGGTGAGACCGAGGCCGGTTCCTTTGCGCTTGGAGGAAAGGTGGCGCAACGAATAGAAGCGCTCGAAGATTTTTTCCCGCGCATAGTCCGGCACGCCGGGGCCGTGGTCGCGGATGGATAGAACGACATTTCCGCCAGAAGATGCCACGTCGATATCCACCGCCCCGCCACGCGGCGAGAAGTCGATGGCATTTTCCAACAGATTGGTCACCGCCGCGCGGAGGATGAATGAATCCCCGCGCAGCAGGACGGGCGAGGCTTCCGCCCGGTCGGCGAGTTGGACTCCGGCAGCTTCAGCAAGCGACCGCGCTTGATCGATGGCACGGGCGACGATGGCTTGGAAATCCACTTCATCGGCAGTTTCGAGGCTGGCTTGGCCTTCGATCGCCGAGAGTTCCAATAGGCGGTTGATCAAGCGCTCGCTCCGAGCGGTCTCGGCGCGGATGTTTTCGAGAAAGCGCTTTCTAACTTCGACTGGCATTTCCTCGTCGAGCAACTCCGCCGCACCCTGGATGGCGGCGAGCGGGCTTTTCATTTCGTGCGTGAGCGTCTGGATGTAGCGCTCGGCATAGCGGCGGCCTTCCAAGGCATCGCGCATCGAGTCGAGCGCGCGGGCCAGCGTGTTGACCTCACGGCCGATGCCGATTTTCGGCTTTTGCGGGCGTTCGCCGCGCTCGATGGCGCGGGCGTATTCGGTGATTTTCCCGAGCGGGTGGAACAGCCAGAGGAACACCGCGCCGATGAGAAAGAGAATGCCGCTGCCGATCATCCCGCAAGCCGTGTAGATGATCCGCTGCCGCTCGCGCACCAGCGGCAGGATGTCCGCTTGGGCTTTGTAAATCGTGAGCACGCCGTCTGGCTTTGCGGGATTTCCGATCGGCGCGGCGACGTAGAGCACCGAGGTGGTCGAGTCGTTTTCGCGGTCACGACTGCTGCGCGCGCCGTATTTCCCGGCCAAGGTCCGTGCCACATCGCGCTTGGTCGCGTAGTCCTCGCCCTCGCGGCGACCTCCGTCCGAATCGAAAACCACCACGCCCTTCACATCCGTCAGATAGACGTGAATCCCCACCGTCCGCTTGGTGTGCTCGAAAATTCGCGCTTCAATCTTACGCCCGTGCGCGCCCGTGAAAACATTTCGGAGTTCGTCTGTTTTGACCACATCTGCGGCGACAATTTCCGCCAGCAGGTTCGCCGTGTCCACCATGACTTCCTCGGTCGCTTGGAAAGTCTGCGGCTCAACTTCCGCCAGGAAATTGCGAGCAAGCTGGTAGAAACCAAGCGTGATGATGCACGCGATGAAAAACAGGGTGACGCGAGTGAAACGCATGGCGGGAAAGGATCAAAGGGAAAGCAAATAGCCCAGCCCACGGCGGGTCTGGATCAATTCCTCCGCCCCCACGCGGACAGCACGGAGCTTGGCGCGGATGGATTTGACGTGCGCGTCGATGGTCCGGTCAGTGACGGCACCGGGATCTTGCCACGCGTGTTCGAGCAACTGGTCGCGGGTGAAAACGCGGCCGGGTTTTCCAAGCAGGACGAGCAGCAGCTTGTATTCATGTGCGGTGAGGTCCAACAGCTCGCCATGACAGTGGATGCGCATCGCGGCCGTGTCATGATGCAGGATCTGCGGATTTCCAGAAGCCGGCGGCAAGACCATCCGCGCCTGCGAGCGGCGGAGGATCGCCCGCACCCGCGCTACGATTTCTCGCGGGGAAAAGGGCTTGGTCACGTAGTCGTCGCCGCCGAGCTCCAAGCCGAGAATCCGGTCCACCTCGCTGTCACGCGCGGTGAGAAATAGGACGGGTATCGATGAAATTTCGCGCAGGCGGCGGCAGACGTCGAGCCCGGTCATGTCGGGCAGTCCGATGTCGAGGATGGCGAAATCAAAAGCTTCCCGCCCCGCCGCGGCGAGGGCATCCGTGCCGGTCAATGCGTGGACGACTTCAAAGCATTCCGTTTCAAGCGCATAAACGAGGGTATCGGCGATCGCCGGTTCATCTTCAACCAATAGGACGCGGGGCATTCCTGATTCCAGCCCCTCCCGGTGAAATGCCAATGAAGAAAGCGTGAAATTTCAAAGCACTCCGTGCTAACTTTCTGCGGATGCCCGTATTTTTCTTAATCATCGCCTGCGCCCTGTGGGGATTGAGCGAGCTTCTAATCGGCGGCACTTTACTCCTCGCGGCCAACGTGCTCATGCAGTGGAAACGCCCGCCCCACCTGCCTCCCGTCGGTCCTATCCCGTGATCCACGCGCGGTTTAAAACGGCCAGATGATCGGGATCAAGAGACAGGAAACCACCCAGCAAATTGCATTCAACGGGATGCCGACCTTGAGGAAATCACTGAAGCGATAGCCGCCCGGCCCGTAAACCATCATGTGCGTCTGGTAGCCCATCGGCAGTGCGAAAGCAGTGGATGCGGCAACGGTCACGGCCATCAAGAAGGGCCGAGGACTCACCCCGATTTCTTGGGCAAGGGTGAAAACGATGGGCACTAGCATCACGGCAGTCGCATTATTGGACAGCACCTCGGTGAGGCAGATAGTCAGGAGAAATACCAACCAGAGCAGAACGATCGGCAGGTTTTGAGGAGAAACGAAATGCTCGGTGAGATCCACCAAACTCCGCGCCAGCCACTCGGCGGTGTGAGTTTCCTTCATCGCCATGCCAAGTCCTAGCAGACCGTAGAGCATCAGCAGCACTTGCCAGTCGATGCTGGAATAAGCATCGCGCGGTGTGATGACTTTCATCCATAACAAAATCAATGCACCGACCATCGCCGCATAGTGAATCGGGATGATGGGGATGGCCGGGAAAAAGCCGTGCAGGACATCCGTCAGCGTCGCGGTGAGCACCACGCCGATGAGCACCGCCCAGGACCAGATCACATGCGGAGTGACTTTCTTGATGTGAACTTCCTCGGGCAAATCCTCCGGTGAGTCGGTGAGAATGAAGTCGCGCGTGGCATCGAGCGCATCGAGGTTATTGAGCGCGGTGATGACGAGCAGAGTGTCGCCCACATCCAAGGAAAGCTCGGCGATACGACTGGTGGTATTAATGCCGTTGCGGTGAAGGGCGAGCACGACGCAGTTGTAAGTTTGGCGGAAATCGGCCGCAGCGAGAGTTTTGCCGATCAGCGACGATTCGTCGCGGACCACGAGCTCGGTGACGATGCCGTCCACGGTGGAAAGCACCTGTGCGCCAATGGATTGGAACAGCGTATCCGGCTTGGCCGCGCCTCCACGGCGGCGGTGGATGGCCACGAGGAAGCGGTCGTTTTTCTCCACCACGATCTTCGATAAGGGAATCATCAGCCGCGCCCCCCGGCGGCGGACTTCCATCACATGGATGCCGATGGTGAGGTCCGCCAGCGGAGTCTCGGCGAGCAGCTTGCCCACGAGAGGCGAATTCTCACCGATGAGCAGGTGATACAAAGGAGAAGTGCGGCTGTCGATTTCCAGCGTGCCAGTGATGGACGAGCGGGCGGGAATGAGTTTGGGGCCGAAAATCGTCAAATAGGCGACGCCGGCGATGGCGAGTGGAATCCCGAGCGGTGCCAGCTCGAACATCGTCATCGGCTTGATTCCCATGTCGCGGAGGGTCCCGTTCACAAGAATGTTGGTGGAAGTGCCGATCAAGGTGCAGCAGCCGCCGAGGATAGAAGCGTAAGAAAGCGGCATCAGCAGGCGGGACGCGGCGATGTTTTTTGAGCGGGCGAAGCCGAGAGTCACCGGCAGCATGATGGCGACGATGGCGGTGTTGTTCATCCACGCGCTGAAAAATGCGGTGATGACAGAGAAGGCAAGAATCGCCATCCGCGTGTTGCCGGACAGACGATCGCGGAGCATCCGACCGATGTGATCGACCGCGCCGGATTTCTCCAGGCAGCCGCCGATGACGAATAACGCAGCGATGGTCAGTGGAGCCTCGTTTCGGAAAACTTCGGTCATTTTCCCGGGATCCACCAAGCCGAGCGCCACCACCAAGCAGAGCACGGAAAGCGCGATCACGTCCGGTGCCGCCCACTCGCGGATGAAGGCGATGAGCGTGATGAGGATAACCGCCAAGGTGAGGCCAATTTGAAGAGTCATGAAAAATGGCCCCGCGTGAGGCGCGGCGAGCCATGAATAGCCCCGCGCGGTTTGGCAAGGTCAGGATAGCGGAAAATGCCACCCATTGCACCCACAGCCCGAGCATCCCCAAACTCATACTCCGCACGAATCAGTTTTTAGAACAATTTTCAATTGCATCGTTTGCACAATGCTGCGACCTCCTCTGAGGCAACTTTCCCATGAGCAACACTAGGAATGATCGGCATCCCGGACTGCGGAGTCCACGCCGTTTCAGGCCATCCACCCAAATGATTCCCCGCTTTCTCCTCGTCATCCCGGCCTGCGTTGCCATTTCGCTGGCCCAGGAAAGCGCGCCCGCGAACCCGGAGTCGCCGCCAGCCAAGGACGCCCCAGCCGCCCCGGCCGCCCCGGTGAAGCCTTCTGTCACCAAGCTGGATGAGACGCGCTATCAGATCGGCGGCGTCATTATCGACCAGAAAACCCGCGAAATCCGTTTTCCCGCCAAGGTAAACATGACCGAAGGACTGATCGAGTATCTCATCACTCTCCAGAAGGGAAAGATCCACGAAGCACTTCTCACCACCCCGATCGTCCCCACTGATCTCAATATCTCCTTCGTCCTGCTTCGCTATCCGCCCTCGCCCGAGCTCTTTTCCGAGATCAACGAAACTGGCCACCCGACCGGCATCTATCCGGAGGTTCCCACCCCCGTGAGAGCCGCCGCCCGAATCAGCATGGAAGTCGAATGGAGTGATAACGGCACCACCCGCCGCACTCCCATCAATGACTGGCTCCGGGACAATTCCAAGGGCGCGGCCCTAACACCAGGTCCGTGGCTCTACACCGGATCGAGTCTCGCCGAAGAAAAGTACATCCCAGACCTCTCCGGTGACATCGTCTCCATCAAGCTCGACTCATACGCGATGATCAACTATCCCGCCACCGACAGCGAACAAGGCGTGGTTTGGTTCGCATTTACCAAACGAGTCCCGCCCGTTGGAACCGCCGTGACGGTCATCATCACTCCGCACTTCAAACGCAAATCTCTCCTAACTCCCTGAATTCCCCATCTATCAATATGAGCATCCAATGGAAGGGCGTCATGCCCGCGACACTGACACAATTCAACGCAGACCTCACCATCGATCACGGCCTCATGGCCGAGCATGGTAAGTGGCTGATCGACAACCACTGCACCGCCATCGTTTGCCACGGCTCGCTGGGCGAAGGAGCCACACTTTCATTCCAGGAAAAACTCGCGCTGCAGAAAACCTACGTCGCCGCACTGCCTGACACCCCGATCATCCCCGGCGTCGCCGCGCTTTCCACCCAGGAAGCCGTGGACATCGCTAAGGCCGCCAAAGACAACGGCTGCCGCGGCCTGATGGTCCTGCCTCCGTATCTCTACGCCTCGGATTGGCGGGAAATGAAGACGCACATGATGGCCGTCATCAACGCCACCGACTTGCCGTGCATCATTTATAACAACCCGGTCGCCTACAAAACCGACTTCACTCCCATCCAAATCAAGGAACTCGCCGACGAGTGCCCGAACGTCGAGTCCGTCAAGGAATCCTCCACCGATGTCCGTCGCATCGCCGGCATCCGCGAGCTTTGCGGCGACCGCGTAGCCCTCGGCGTGGGCGTGGATGACTGCGCCTTGGAAGGTGCCGCCATGGGTGCCACCTTCTGGATCACCGGCGTCGGCGACGCCTTCCCCGCCTACAACGTGAAACTCTGGGATCTCGCCACCGCCGGGAAAATCGAAGAAGCGATGGCGATCTATCAATGGATGCTGCCGATGCTGCGGATGGACACCGTCGTGAAATTCGTCCAGCTCATCAAGCTTCAGCAGACCCTCGCCACCGGCGGAAAACTCGGCAACAACCGGGTCCGTCCACCGCGCCTCGAACTCGCCGGAGCCGAACTCGCGGAAGCCACCGCTATCATCGAACTCGCACTCGCGACCGCTCCTCCAATCGCTTAATCGCCTAAACGCGGCTGGAGCGTCTCGCTCCAGACCGTTGCAGGAGGGCGTCTCGCCCAATCCTGTCGTTTTAGTTCAAAAATTTAAGAGGGCTCAACCACAGATTTCACGGATTGACACAGATTTTGAAGAGGTTGTGGAAACAGAGTCTCTATCGATGCTCTTCATCTGTGTTCATCTGCGGTTAAAATTTCTTAAACTGACCGAATTGGGCACCTCGCCCCCAGCTTTCCACCCGACCCCTACCCATTTCCCATGATCACTCCACTCCTCGGCACTTCCTTCATAGGCCACTCACGCTCCACCGGCACTGAAATCTGCGGCAACGCGGCCCAACCCGGCACCGGCACCCTACTCGAACCCGCCTACCGAAGCGCCACCTCCGAGGAAGTGGATCATGCCATGGCCCTCGCCGCCGCCGCATTTCCTGCCTACTCGAATCTCTCCGGAAAAACCCGCGCCGGATTCCTGCGCGCCATCGCCGTCGAGATCGAAACCGTCGTCGCGGACATCGTCGAGCGCGGCATGTTGGAAACAGGCTTGCCCGAGCCCCGCCTGCGCGGCGAAACCGGCCGCACCACCGGCCAACTCCGTATGTTCGCAGACTTAATCGAAGACGGCTCTTGGGTCGATGCCCGCATCGATCGCGCCCAGCCGGACCGCCTGCCGATTCCAAAAGTGGACCTCCGCTCGATGCTACGCCCACTCGGCCCAGTCGCGGTTTTCTGTGCCAGCAATTTCCCACTGGCATTCTCCGCCGCTGGTGGCGACACCGCATCGGCTCTCGCCGCGGGTTGCCCGGTCGTGGTCATCGCCCACGCCTCCCATCCTGGAGTGACGGAAATCGTCGCCAACGCCGTGATCCGCGCCGCCAAACTCACCGACATGCCAGAAGGCGTTTACTCCGTGCTTTACGGCGGTGGCCGCAAAGTCGGCCAAGCGGTGGTCAAACATCCCGCCACTCAAGCCGTCGGCTTCACCGGCTCGCGCGCCGGTGGCACCGCGCTGATGGAGTCCGCCGCCAATCGCAAGCAGCCGATTCCCGTTTACGCCGAGATGAGTTCGGTGAACCCGGTCGTCATTCTCCCCGGTGCCCTCGCGCGCGGCGAAGAGGCGCTGGCCGAAGCATTCGCCGGATCGCTCACCCTCGGAGTCGGGCAATTTTGCACCAATCCCGGCCTCGTCTTCATGCCCGCAGACCAAGGTGATGCATTCCTCAACAAGCTCAAATCCCTCATCGAAGCAGGCACACCCGGCATGATGTTGAATGCCTCGATTTGTAAATCCTACGCAGATTCCACCGCCGCCTTCGCCGCTGCGGATGGCGTGGCCACCCTCGCCCGCTCCGCCACCGAGGCCGGTCCCGGCCAAGGCGCACCCGCCGTCTTCACCGTCTCCATCAGCGACTTCCTGAAAAACGAAGCCCTCCAAGGCGAAATGTTCGGCCCCGCGACCTTGATCGTCCGTGGCTCGTTGGAAGAAATCG
>JBEGUC010000040.1:0-20611 GCA_041179105.1 Verrucomicrobiota bacterium
AATCCGGGAGATAGAAAGCAGCGATCCGCATGCTATCAAAAATTCCTAGCTGAATGTTCTTGTTACGAAAGCAGCCTCATTTTACGACTCGGCTCTGATTTGCTACCAGCTCCCAGCCGTCTCGCAGATCCCCTCGCCCCCGCATGCATCAATTCCGTTCCAGATCCACGATTCTGCGCTTCAAGGCAGCCTCGCTCCTGCTGTGTTCGAGCTGCCTGCTAGCTCCGCTCGCTGGCGTCACATTACTTTACGCCGTCCTCTTGGACGAGCGCAAGCTGGCCTATATCGGCATCGGCATGGGAATCGCTGCCGTAATATCGAGAATTTCCCAATGGATCCTCGCCGCACGAGCGCGGTGCCCGTTATGCATGACTCCGGTGCTCGCCTCCAAGGACTGCGCGAAGCACCGCCGCGCCCGCACCCTGCTCGGCAGCCACCGCCTGCGGGTCGCGCTCTCCATCTTGTTCAAAAACAGCTTCCACTGCCCCTACTGCTCCGAGAAATCCGCCATGACCGTCCGCAGCAGCCGCCGGTGAAAATTTCGCACGATTCGTGGGATTGACAGCCTTGCCGGATGCGTGAAGCCTCCGCCCATGAATTTCATCACGAAATCCTTGCGTGCCATCATCCCGACCGCGGCCGGGTTGGCACTCGCAATCTCAGCCACCGCCCGCGCCGAAACTGTCATGCCTGAAACACCATCCGACGTAGCCGCCGCACCTGCCGATGCCGCAAAAACCGCCTCTGGCCTCGCCTCCAAAGTCCTCCAAACAGGCAAAGGCGACCAAAAACCCGCCGCCGCCGACACCGTCACGGTGCATTACTCCGGCTGGACGACCGACGGCAAACTCTTCGACAGTTCGGTCCAACGCGGCCAACCCACCAGCTTCCCGCTCAACGGCGTGATCAAAGGCTGGACCGAAGGCCTCCAACTCATGGTCGAGGGCGAAAAGCGCCGCTTCTGGATTCCCGCCGCCCTTGCTTACGGTGAAAACCCCGGCGGTGGCCGCCCCGGCGGATTGCTCGTTTTCGACGTCGAGCTTCTCGGCATCAAGGCCGCGCCGAAACCACCCGCCACCCCGGAAGACGTCGCCGCCGCTCCCGAGAGCGCAGAAAAAACCGCCTCTGGGATCGCCTCACGCGTCCTCGCCAAGGGCACCGGCACCGCCCATCCGAAAGCCACCGACCAAGTGAAAGTCCACTACTCCGGCTGGACCACGGACGGCAAAATTTTCGACAGCTCAGTGATGCGCAACGAGGCCATCGTTTTTCCCCTCAACCAAGTCATCCCCGGCTGGACCGAGGGCGTTCAACTCATGGTCGAGGGCGAAAAACGCCGACTCTGGATTCCCGCCAAGCTGGCCTACGGCGAAAGCCCGCCGCCTGGCGCTCCCGCCGGCACGCTGGTGTTCGACGTCGAGCTGATCCAGATCGTCAAATGACCTTCCACCCGTCGTCATTCCTCACCGCAGCCATCGCGCTCGGCCTCGCCTCCTGCGCCCCGCCAGCGCCGCAGCCGACCACGCCGACTCGCCCGGTAGCCGACGTGAAAAAACCGGTGAGGATGAACGGCCGCGGCAAAATCACCTCCATCTCGCTGACCGAGCTCTTCGCCTTGCAGCAAGCCGACCAAGTGCTGCTCTACGACGCCCGACCCAGATTTTTCTACAGCCTAGGCCACCTCCCCGGTGCCATCAGCCTGCCGAAATCAGCGGATTGCGACGCGGAAATCATCCAGCGGGAGGCGGAAATCAAAGCCGCCCTCGCCGCGAAAAAAACCATCGTTATCTACTGCACCAACCTCGCCTGCCCGGACGCCCGCACCGTCGCCACCCATCTGGCAGGCTTCGGCCACTCCTCATCCACCCTCACCGGCGGCTGGGATGCCTGGCAGGAAAGCGGCCTGCCGACCGAATAATTCCAACTCCTAACTCACCAATACCCAATCATGTCCTCGTTCTCCAACGTCACCGTCGATGCCAAAGCCAACGTCTATTTCGATGGCCGCGTCATTTCCCACACCGTCCATTTTGCCGACGGCACCAAGAAAACCTTGGGCCTCATTTACCCCGGTAAATTCCACTTCGGCACCGCCGCCCCCGAGCGCATGGAAATCATCGCCGGCACTTGCGAAATCATCCTGGACGGAACTTCGGACGTCCTCGTCATCGAAGCCGGCTCCGCCTTCGACGTCGCCGGCAACAGCGGCTTCACCATTAAGGTGAACGATGGCATTTGCGAATACATCTGCTCGTTTCTCACCGCCTGATGCCAAGCACCGGATTCATCCGAAATTTCTCCGGACTGATCCTCGCGGCGCTGGCATTGAGTTCTTGCGGAATCCGCCTGCCGGACACCCCCGCGCTCACGTATCGGGCAGAGGTCGCGAAGACGGCAACGCCCGCTAGAGATCCCGACGTCCTCGTCTGGTTAATTTCCGACGAGCTGCACACCGGCATGGTTTTCCCATACGCTTGGCTCCTCGAGTCCGGATTCATCCCGCCCGCAGGCTTCGGCACGCCCACATATGTCACCCTCAGTTGGGGCGACCGGACCGCTTACGTGGAGAAGGGCCTGCACACGCCGTGGAAGTTTTTCCGCGCACTTTTCACCCCCACGCCCTCGGTGATGGAACTCATCCCGGCCAATTGGAACATCCCCGAAGTCTGCCCTCACCAGCGGATTTGGAGAAAACTCGTTGCCCGCGAAAGAGGCCGCGACCTCGCCGCCTTCCTCAACGATTGCAGCATCCGCGGCGCGGACGGGAAACCCATCGTTTGCGGTACTTCGAGCTGGGGCGGCGGCGTCTTGCTGGAGTCGCGGCACAGCTATTTCGTCCCCCGGGTTTGCAATGTCTGGACCGTCCAAGCCATTGAATCCCTCGGCGGCGAGATGCAGCCATGGCTCGCCGTGACCGCCAACGGCCTCATCCGCCAAGCCGAAAAGTCGCCCAACGATTTCGAAAAAATCTGGTCCGGCGAGAAACCCTAACGCTCCATCCACAGCCGCCCCTCGCGGCGTCGCAGCTTGCCGCCGCCGGGTAGATTGATCACCGCCGGATTTTTCACCTCCAACAGGCCAAGCCCCCGCTCGATCAAATCCCGCGTCGGCGAGCCGATCCCGCCATCCTGAAGAAATTTCCGCAAGGCGAGCCGCTGCAAAGCCAGCGGCAACGCCCGCAGCACCGGCAAATGCAGCCGCCCTTGCGGATCGCGCACTGCTGCTTTTTCTAAGGCCCACATTTCCAGCTCTGCCAGCTCCGCCGTGTCCGCCGCCCCGCGCACCAAGGCCAGCGTCGCATCCCGCCCAGAAATTTCCGCCAGCAACGGCAGCGCCTCGTTCCGCAGCCGATTGCGCACCGCGATGGGCTCCGCATTGCTCGCATCCTCTCGCCAGCGGTGGCCTTGCAATTCCAACCACGCCACCAACTCCGCCCGGCGAACCCCCAGCAGCGGGCGGATCAACTCCAGCACCACCCCAGATTCCGTCACCAGCCGTTGCTCCTCACGCATGCCCTTCAGCCCATGCGAGCCGCGCAGCAAATTCCACAAAACCGTCTCCGCCTGATCGTCCGCGTGATGCGCCAGCAGGATGCGGCGGCAACGATATTTCCGCGCGCATTCGCCGAAAAACCCATGCCGCGCATTTCGCGCCGCCGTCTCCAGCGACTCGCCGCGCGCCGCCATCCGTGCCCGCACCTCCGCCCGCCCGACCTCACATTCCAGGCCGAGCTTCCCGGCCACCCGCCTCACAAACTTCGAATCCTCCGCCGCCGCCCGCCCGCGCAAACCATGGTCGAGGTGACACACCACCAGCTTCCGGAACCCGGCCGCCACCAGCAAATGCAGCAGCGCCATCGAATCCGCCCCGCCCGAAACACCCACCAACCAGCGCTTCCCACGGGATGCACCGACCAGCCACGGAATTTCCCCGGAAAAAATCACCCACCGACCCTGACTCCCCCCCTACCCTCCGGCAATCCCGATCCACACCCGATTTGGCTGCTCCTGAAATTTCCGCCTACCAGACACGTAGAAACGCTGATGAAACTGCTCAAAAAAATCCTGCCCGCCCTCTGGCTCCTTGTCACCTCCGCCGCCGCAGTCGCGGCAGCCCCCGTCTATCCAACCATCGATGAATCCATCGCCAAGGGCGACCTCGCGGACGTGCGGCTCCACATCGCCGCCAATCCGAAAAGCCTCAACCAAGGCGGCCGTGAAAACTCCCGCCCGCCACTGGAACAAGCCGTGATGCGTAATAAAGCGGAAATCGCCCTCTACCTGCTGGAAGCGGGCGCGGACCCGAATATCGTGAATGCCTCCCAGCGCACACCGCTGCATCTCGCCGTGGACCGGAACAATCCGGCGGTGGCCGCCGCCCTCCTCAAAGCCGGAGCCAAACCCAACCTGCGCGACAAGGATGGCTGGACTCCGCTCCACCACGCCGCCGCCAAAAACCAGCTCGAAACCGCCAAAGCCATCCTCGCTGGCGGTGCAGATCCGATGACTCTCAGCGAACTCGGCGGCACCCCTTTGCACGAAGCCGCCGCCAGCGGTGGTGCGGAAATCATCCGGTTATTTCTCGATCACAAGGTAAATCCTGCGGTGGTATCAAAGCAGGGAGTCACCGCGCTCGACATCGCCAAGCAATACAAGAACCAGCCCGCCATCGACGAGTTGTCGAAGTGACGGCGCGGCGATCATTTCGGCATCAGATCGATTCCGAAGCGACGGAGGACGACGACGGTGAGCCAGAAGCATGCCACGGTGATGAGACAATTGGCAGCGAGGGCGACCCAAAACCCCCAGCCGCTGCGCAACATCCACGGTAGAATCAGAAACATCGGCAAGGTGGGGAGGACAAACCAGAAGGTGCCCTCCGCATGATTCGCAAGACGCTCGGAGGATTGGCCGGCGCGGTGCATCCAAATCATGGCCATCAACGAGGTGAGCGGCAGGGCGATGAGCAGGGCAGAAAGCCGGTCGTTCACGAGTTGGATTTTGTTCACAAACAGGATGATGGCAGCGGTGGCCAGCAGCTTGATCAGATCGAACGGGGTGATGCTGAGGATTTTATCCCAGGGAATGCGGTTCATGGGGAAGCGGGCTTGCGACTGCGGGAATGCTATGGATAGCTTGCGGCCATGCAAGCCGCCTATCTCTTTTGTTCCATCACCCTGCTTTTCGCCGCATCGGCGTCCGCCAATCCGACCGAGAACCAGAAGGCGGCGATCGGCAAAAAAATCTGGCAGAACGAATGCGCCGGCAGCGTGGCCGGGCTGACGACTTGGAATGCGGGCGAGGAATTTCCGTCGATGGGCATCGGGCATTTCATTTGGTATCCAGCCGGTTTCAAGGGGCGCTTCGAGGAAAGCTGGCCGCTATTTGTCGCCTTCGCCCGCCAGAGCGGAGCGAATTTACCGGCGGTGGCGCTTGAGGCTCGCAGTCCGTGGAAGACGAAGGCGCAGTTTCAAGCGGATTTCAAAAGCCCGCGGATGAGCGCGTTGCGGAATTGGCTGGCGGGTCATGTCGGGCTGCAAACCGACTTCATCATCACCCGCTCCCGCGCGGCGTTGCCCAAGATCTTGGCGGCGGCACCGGGCAGCGAAAAAGCGCGGATCGAGGCGAATTACCAAAAAGTTTCCACCACCCCGCAGGGCACTTACGCGCTGATCGACTACGTAAATTTCAAGGGCGATGGGACGCAGGTTTCCGAGCGCTACAACGGGCGCGGCTGGGGGCTGCTCCAGGTGTTAGGCGAAATGAAGGAAGTGGCGTCAGGCCCCGCAGCGGCCACGGAATTCGCCGCCGCCGCGAAACGCGTGCTCTCCCGCCGGATCGCGAACTCACCACCGGAGCGCGGCGAAAAGCGTTGGCAAGAAGGCTGGCACAACCGCTGCGCCACTTACGGCAGACCTCTCTGAATCACTCCATCCCACTCCGCGGATCATCCTGCGCCGTCACATTCCGCGAGCGGGAGCTCCGGGTCATGACTGCGTCGTCGTGCTCGGCGATGCAGCAGGCGGTGGCGGTGGCGCGCTCGCCGCTCCGTCCGCCTTCGCGCCGGCTTGATAGGACGAAGAGCGGTAGTCGGTTTGGTAGAATCCCGCGCCTTTAAAAATGATCCCCCCGCCGGTGCCAAGCAGCCGTTTCACGGTGCCGCCGCAGTCCGGCTGCGGGCAATCGGTCAGTTTCGCATCATTCATGCTTTGAAAGATCTCGAAGCGCTTCGCGCATTTTTCACATTCGTAATCGTAGTTTGGCATGGTCCTTGCCGCGTCTTGTAACACGTTCCGCCTGCCGTGCAACCCCGGCGTGGATTGCGGGCGGATTTCGCGTGCCGTCGGCGATCCGATCTGGTTGAGTCGCCGCCATGCCTCCTCGCGTCAAGACCGTCGCCTCCATCTCCGTCGAGAAATTTTTCGAAGCCCACGCCACCGCCCTCGAACTCACCCTGCATGGCGAGCGCATCGGCTTCGACCGCCTGATCAGCGAGCCCGCCATGAACCGCCCGGGCCTCGCACTGGCCGGATTTTTCTCCTACTTCGCCAAAAAGCGCGTCCAAGTGCTCGGCAACTCCGAGCTGTCATACTTGAAAAAACTCCCCGACGCGATGCGCGTGGACCGCTTCCGCCGGATGTGCGACCGCGACATCCCCTGCATCGTCATCGCCCGCGGCTCCAAGCTCGACGCCAATCTCACCGCCGTCGCCCTCGACCATGGCATCCCGGTTTTTGGCACCTCCCAGGTCACCATGAATTTCCTCAACGCCGCCACCATCCGGCTCGAACATGAATTCGCCCCCAGCGTCACCCTCCACGGCTGCATGGTGGACATGCGCGGCGTCGGCGTCCTCATCATCGGCAAGAGCGGCTCCGGGAAATCCGAAACCGCCATTGGCCTGCTAGAGCGCGGGGCATCGCTCGTCGCCGACGACATGGTCCGCATCAAATACGTCGGCGGCGAACTCGTGGCCACCTCGCCCGACCTCTCCCGCGGCTACATGGAAATCCGCGGCATCGGCATCATCAACGTCGCCAACCTCTACGGCCTCGCCTCGATCCGCCCGGACAAGCGGCTCGACCTCGTCGTCACCCTCAAGCCGCAGGCCGATCTCAACGAGGTGGACCGCGTCGGACTCCAACAGAAAACCCACGAAATCCTCGGCCAGCACGTCGTCCACGTGGAAATCCCCGTCGGCCCTGGCCGCGACACCGCGCGGATGGTCACCATCGCCGCGCTCGACCAGCAACTCCGCCGCCTCGGCTATAACATGGCCGACGAATTCAACCAAAAACTGCTCGATCACATGTCCGGCAACAAGTGATTCATTCGCCCAAAAAATGCCACCTTGTTTCATCTGGCACACCTGGGAGGACAGCGCGGTGAAAGCCCAAGGCTTCGCGAAATAAAATCGATACGCCGTTCCGATTTTAGCCGCGAATTCTTAAGCCCGCTTACCAGTCGGAGCCGAGACCGTGGCGGCCGGCGAGTTCCAACAGATCCTCGCGCATCGGCCACTCGTCGGGGCGCTCACTGGTGGCGTGGCGTTTGCTGGCACCTTTCAAACTCATGCAGCCGGTGTTGTCGCCGATCTGGCGGATAGAATCGACTTCTGCGGTGGTGAAGCGCACGTCCGGCAGCTTGGCGAACTCGCGGATCTTGTCCTCAATGAGGCGCGCGCCATCGCCCGCTTCTTGGATGAAAGTGGGCACGACGCTCTGCACTGCGGGATGACTGAGATTCCAGATACATGCGAATTCCAGCATACTGAGGCCGTATTTCTCAGCGAGTGGACGCATGCGATTGGCCTTTTCCATGCCGTGCTGGACCCAGCCGTCCGGCCGATAAGTGCGGTGGTCGCCAGGCTTGAAACTGTGCTCTGGCCCGCCGATGTCGTCATGGAAAACACCGCCGTAATCGACCACGCGCGTCATCACTTTGACTCCGTGTTTCTCACAGACCGGCAGAGTGAGTCCAACGGGCCATGGCTCCAAGGGATTGAGAATGAGCATCGACCAGTCGATGAGTGGTCCGAATTTTTCGAGGCAGTAAACGAGGTCGAGCGAGAAGCCGTTGGCTGGTCCGGGGGCGATGCCGAGGCGGTCGGTGAGGCCAGAGGTTTTCGCGCCTTCGAGCGCCTGCCAGAGTGGCTCACTGGTGTAACCGAGTTCGTCCGGGTTGTGGAGCATGAGCAGATCAAATTTCTCGGCACCGCAGCGTTCGAGCTCTCTGGCACAGGCCATGTTGATGAAGTCTGAGTATTCTGCCGGGCCACGCAGCTCGGGCGAGGTGAAACGCGGGTAACCCTGGCTGCCATTGCGCTGACCCTCGTAAAAATCGTGCCCGATCATACCCACCAAACTGTATGTGGAACGGTCGATGCCTTTCAACGCGCCGCCCAACAACTCATCCGCCTTGCCGTTTCCATAAACGTCGGAAGTAACGAAGGTGCGGATGCCGGACTCATAAGCGGTCTCGATGCAGCCGATGAAGCGCTCCTCGGAAAGGGTTTCGCCAAAGTGCATGAAGCGTCCGCCGCTCCAGGTTCCGTATGCTGTGGTGGTAGGTTCCATGGTGAAAAAATTCTAGTGGCGATGTAGGCCAGTGATCTCAGCGGGTCAATCTCAAGCCGAAAGTAGTCACGGACTAATGTCCCGATTATTTGTCTGTCACTTTATAATACGCGTCCCTTCCTCCGCAACTCCGCGTTTCCGTTCATCCCATCCTCAAAATTCCATCGTCCCGGCTCCGCGTCCCTTTGCGACCTTCGTGCTTTGCGGTTCAAATTCTTCCCATTTAGCCATCAACGAAGCCCGCGACCGGGGCGACATCGAGTTGCTGGAACGCATCGCCAAAGACCCGCAGGCCTTCATCCGCCAACAAGGCTGGGCCAGCGTTTCCCTAGACGGGGATCACACCCTCATGGAACTCCGCTCCCTCTACTAGCATCTCCAGACGCGGATCCTGGAAATGATCGAGACGCTGGACGAGGTGCGGGCGAGCGCGGAGTTTGAGATTTTCCGGGAAGTGGAAAAGGACGAGCAGGTGATCGAGCGCACCGTGGCGGCGCAGCGGGAGGAGTTGGAGCGGGAGGTCGCCTGATTGAATGCGGAGGCGGAGCGAGCGGCGGAAGAAGCGCGGGAGCTGGCAGGCGCGGTGCCGTTTTAAGGGTGAGAGAATCAGGCTGTATTGTGGAGCAGAGATATCACCCCTTGGATAATTGATTGAAGAGCAGCGGATTTGAGTTCGCCCGGCTCGGCAACAAAAAGACCTTGATGAGCCGTGAAAAGCTTGGCGGGACGGGCATAACTGACGACACGCAGAGATCCATGGTCGAAATCCTGATCGGTGATCTCCACGGCGCGGGGATCAGCATAACTCCGGCTGGTCACTTGGCATAAAATCCAATCCCCGCGCCCGACATCAGCCAAGACCACCGCCGGGCGGAGCTTGGATTGTGACAAGTCCGAGAACGGAAACGGCACGAGGACTACCGAGCCTGCTGCAGGTGTGACCATGCTTTCTCCTCTTCAGGGCGGTTCCAGTCCAGAGCCAACGCGGACTCGCTCAACAATTCGGTTTCGGACTCTTCGCGTGGATCGTCGGTTAAAATGGTGACCAAAGCGCGGTGACGACGGCCAAGACTCAACGGCTGGAGCAGGCGCACTGCGCCTGTTTCGTCCACAATGGCTTCCACAGTTTGAATCATGTGTTGAAACTACATCTCCGATTGTTGAAAACAAGCATGGAAAAGACCTCGCCCTTTAGGGAAGACGCCGGACTGCTGATTTCCTGCCATCCGGGTCTGGAGCATTACAACGACTCATCAAGGCCGCCCGCAGCCGTCTCGCGTGAATGGGGTCGTGAATGGGGTCGGGTTTCGCATTTCAACAAATTGGCGATATTTTCACAATCGCAGTATATCTGTCATTTTATAGTGTCACTTTATAATGACAATGGTCGATTATTTGGTGGTGGGCCGTGTCTTGAATTCCGCGATGCTCACTAGCTTCGGCGTGGCGGTGCTAGATTCGATGTCGGCCAGGAGTTTGTCGAACACAGTGAGATGCTCGGCGGGGATTTTTGAGACGGTCACTAAATAGTTACGGATTTCCTGTAATTTCGGCAGCAGCGGTTTTGCGTTGGTGCCGTAGCGGCCGAGGTAGGTGAGGCAGTCTTTGTAGCGCTTCTTTTCGCCCCAGCGGTTAGGTTCCATCACGGAGACGCATAGCGCCATGCCTTCGCGGATTTGCAAGCGCGAGAGCAGGTCGAGGCCGGCTAGCCGAATGGCGTCGCCGAACATTTCGTTACTCGGTGCGAGTTTCTCGACAGCTTTGAGAATACTTGGCAGCAGCACGACGAGTTCAGCGTCAGTGAGATGCGGGTAAGTCATGCTCACGGAGCCGCGCGGGACGCTGTCCTGGTGCGCGAGGAGCGCCTGGAGCGCGGGGATGAGTTTGGCGCGGTCCACGCCTTCGAGTGATTCGGCGAGGATGCTGCGTGGGATGCGCTCGCCGGGCATGGGGGCGAAGAGTGCAAAGCTGGCGGAGCGCGCGGCTTGGCGGCGCGGGTCGGCGGGGTTCTGGCGGACGATGAGCGCGAGGAGGTCGCTGACACTGGCTTTACGCGCATCGGGACCAAGTTCGGGCAGCGCTTTGGTGGCGAGGCATTGAATCCACGGGTCGGAGTCTAGCAGTGCCGCGCGGAGTTGCGGAGCGGCGGCATCGGCGCGCGGGCCGAGCGCACCGAGGGCTTCGATGGCACCGTAGCGGGGGGCACGATATTTATCCTTGAGCAATTTCAGCAGCGTGGGAACGAAGTCGCCCTCGCGTTTTCCGAGCGCGGCGGCGGAGCGTCCGCGGACATAGGGCGACCAGCTTGAGAGTCCGGCGAGCAGTTGCTCCGAGGTGCGTTTTTCGTAGAGGCTTTCTTCGCCTTTGTAGTTGTAGTCGCGTCCGGCGGCGATGACGGCGGCGGTTTGTGCGGCATTGAGCGGCGGGACGGTGAAAGGTTTTTTTCCAGTAAGTCGCAGGCTTTTAAGCGGCAGTGCGTAAGCCAGCAGATAGCCGCCCGAGCAATCCCAGCCGGTGTATTTTTTATGCTCCTCCTCGCCGACGGGCGAGCCTTGGTAGCCGAAGCTCGTGTCCCATCCGCGTGCGAGGTCGTAATACCAAGCGTGCTCGCGCATGTAAGCACCGATGGCTAGCGGGCCGCAGCGAGCGACGCCGGGCAGCGCCCAGAGAATGTTGAAATAATTGCCCGTGTGTCCGCGCTCGCGTTCGCTGTAGGCGGCAGTGGACATCTTCGCGAAAAACTCCGCCGCTTCGAGGTCACCGACCATATCAAAGAGCACGGCAGCGGCGGAGCACTTACCGTTGTCCTCGTGCGCGAAGAACGGCTGGTGATCCCCGTAGGGAATTGCGCCCTTGTTGACATACCAGCGGAGAAATTTCGTGGCCTTGGCGATGGCACGATCCACTTCTGGCTCCTTCACGCCCGCATCGCGTGCGAGCACCAAGCTGATCGTGAGGGTGAGGCCGGGCGCATTCATCGCGCCGTAGCCTTTGAGATTCACACCCGTATCTGAAAAATCATGCCCCCAAGTGCCGACAGCACTCTGCCCGCGTGCGATTTCCAGCGCGAGACGTTTCATCCCGGGCATCACCGACGGGTCGCCGGTGGCCGTCAGGTATTCGCTGAGAAATGCCAGCACGTAGCCGTAATGCCACGAGACAAAGTTAGTGCTCGTGAAGTCTGCGGCCCATTGCGCCTCCTTCTTGACGAGAGGCAGGTAATCCTTGTTTCCGCTGGCGAGCAGCGTGAGGGCATTGAGTGGGCGGGTGATGGGATTCACGCCCTTGGCGTAATCTGGCTTGTCCATCCGCTGTGCGAGCGACGCGCAGCCCATTTCGAAAATACGCTTCGATTTCGCGCACGCATACGGCGCCGTGGCGCTGTAACTGCCGAGCACCGTCAGCTTCATTTCCACCGCCTCCGTCTTCCCGGCACGCCAGCGCAGCACGGGCAGCTTGCCGCCGCCGGTCTCCGATTCCGCCGTCGCGATGGCATTGGCAAATTGGATCCGCGCATCGCCGGAAAAGCGATTCCCGCCCACGCCGAGGATGACATCGCCGATGCTCAAAACAGCAGACGCCGGCGAGTCTTTGGCCACCTCCGTCACCAGAATCTGCCGTGCCTCCTGTGAGTGGCCGTTGGCCGTGAAAATCCAGCCGCGTGCGCCCGTGGGCCCGAGTGCCCAGTCGTGAGGTGCGTCCTTGGCCAAGGTGCCGCCGTTCGTGAAGTCGGGCATCGCCGTCGTGTTTTCTATGGGCGCGGCCAGAGCCGGACAGGCTGCGGTGATGATCGCCGCAAGAGCGAAATTACGAAATATGATTTTCATGGATAGTGGCTCAGTGTGTTTGTTCATTTATGATCTGCAAACGACTCAAAATCGGTGCCAGATCCCTCGCAGTCTGCTCTGGCCACAGCGAGCGCGGCGTGAAAATGGCAGTGTCGAGGACGCGGTGGCAAGGGCTATGCGGAGTTTCTGGAATCGCGGAGATGGCAGCGCGGAGGATTTGCCTGGCCATCGCGCTGTTAGCGTGGAGATTCTCGATCACGGTTTCTACTTCTACGGCGGCTTCGTCCGTTTTCCAGCAATCGTAGTCGGTCACGAGAGCGAGTGTCGCCGCCGCGATTTCCGCTTCACGGCAGAGACGGGCTTCCGGGCCATTGGTCATGCCGATGATGTCCGCGCCGATCATGCGGTGGAAATTCGCCTCAGCGCGGGTCGAGAATGCCGGACCGTTCATGCAAAGATAAGCACCGCCGTCGTGAACTTTCGGCGCGAGCGAGCGGGCGGCAGTCAGCAAAATTTCCCGCAACTCCGCGCAATACGGGTCGGCGAAACCAATATGCGCGGCGATGCCGTTTCCGAAAAACGTGTGCTTGCCCGCCGTGCCGGTGCGGTCGATCAACTGGTCAGGCACGACGATGTCGCGGGGCGCGAGCTCTTCACGCAAGCTGCCAACCGCGGTGACCGAAATCACCCAGCGCACGCCGAGCGAGCGCAGCGCCCAGACGTTGGCGCGGTGATTGATTTCGTGCGGCATCAACCGGTGCCCCACGCCGTGGCGCGGCAGGAAACAAACCCGCCGCCCACCGATGCGACCGCTGACTAACTTGTCCGACGGATCGCCAAATGGCGTGGTGACCGCCTGCTCCGAAATTTCCTCGAAGCCCTCCATTTCATAAAGCCCGCTGCCGCCGATGATTCCGACGGCGGGCTCTTTCGTTAGTTCCGAACTCATATAATAGGTCTGCGAATGATGGAGGCCGCAATCAGCCGCGACGAATTTTCGAGCCGTCGAAGAGGATCATCATCCGGTAAACCCGCTTCTCACGCGTTTCAATCTTGCCGGTGACGAGGTCGAAGCGCTCCGGAATTTCCTGCCGGTGGATGTCCACGCTGGCGCGGAACCCGCGCTCCGAGAACACGTCGATGAGGATGCCGATGGCCACCGGGTCCTCGAAAAGAAGGTCCTCGGTGTTGATCATCGCCCGCCCGCTGACGGCGTAGCGCCTGATGATAGGCATCATTTTCCCCTGGATGAAATCGACGACGGAGCGCAACCGGTCCGGGCATTCGACCTGATAGCCGTCCAGCCGGTTGACCAGTTCTTGGCGTGCTTGCACGACGATTTCATCCGCCAGCGGGATGTGCCGCAGGCTGTCGTAAGTGAGCGGGTCGAGCTCGAGCGAGCTCTGATAGGCGAGCTCGTTGATGATGTTCTGCTGGACCGTCTCGATCGGCGCCTGGGCGTTGATGAAATGATAGTGGAAGATTTGCTTCAGCGAGACGAGCGCGTCGTAAGTCTTCTCCTTGAAGGTGCGGTAGCGGTTGCGCGCGAGTTCGGGATGGAAGTCGGTGTTCCGCTCTTCCTCCAACTCCCCCACCCCGGACTGGCGGATCTCGGCGTTGCGGGCGAGCGCTTCCCGGCCGCGCTTGAGCTGGCGGGCGATGCTCTCCGCCTCGTCCACGAAAAGCACCATGATGTGGAACGTCGGCTGCCGGAAATGCAGGGCCTTGGCGGTGCCGGAAAACTCCCGACGCAGCCCGATCATCTGATCGTAAAACATCTTGAGACACTCGACCTGCACGGTGGTCCGGGGAAAACCATCGAGCACGACGCTGTCCCGGGATTGCGGCTTAAGCAGCTCGTGGAGGAGGAGGCGCAGCACCTCCTCGTCTCCCACCATGCCGCCGCCCGCCTTGATCATCCGCGCCTCCGGGGAGTCCAGAAGTTGGCTGATCACGATGGGAGCGGCAGTGATGCCGCGGACCCGGCAGATGAAGGCGGTGTTCGTGCCCTTACCGGAGCCGGGCGCACCACCTAGCAGAATAAGCTCCTTAGGGAAAAGCAGGTTTTCCCTGCCGATTTCTTTCTCCAGCCCTTTCCAAACTCGGTTGAAAATCAGCTGGGCGTCCTTGATTTCAAGGTCGGGATTCAAGATGGCGATGGATGATGGACTCGGATTCACGGGTGGGGACTACACGATATCGCCGGACCTCGGTCCTGAGCGTTTTGAGAAAATCGCGGCCCCTCCTGTAAAGAAGAGGCCGCGACGATGGAGGTTTTTTTCAACCACCGATCAGTGACCGCCACCGGAGCCCTTAATATAGGTGCCGACGCCGATGATGATCGTAGAAGCGATCAAGGTCAAAATTCCAGCCCAGATCAATTGATGAGCCTTTTTGCTGGAGCCTTTCCATTCGTGGAAAATCCAGCCCCACATCGTGCTGAAAATGATGATGCTGGCCATGTGCAAGGTCCACGAGGCGAAGCCGAACTTGCCCATTTGTGTCTCACCCATGGTATAGAAGAAGAATTGAAAATACCAAGTGGTGCCGGCCAGCGCCGAAAATAGATAATTCCCAATCATCGGGATTTTCAAGTCACTCTGCGCAGGAGTGGGAGAGCCGGAGGATGCTCCACCTCCGTGCTCGCCGCCCGAAGCGATCAGACCAGCGTGCTCGGCACGGGCGTGTGATGCTAGATATTGATAGCCAGTCCGGTTCTTGATATTTAGCCCGATACACCAGACGAAGTTGGTCGCGAAACCGCCGAGCATGACGACGATCAATTTCGGAAGTCCGCTCCAGATCACAGAAGTTCCTGCCGCGACGGATGCTTCGCCGATCGGATTTCCAGCAGTCAGGCCGAAACTGAAGCAGGCGCTCATAATTCCGGAGAAGGTCGCCACGAGGATGCCCTTCTTAAAACTGAACTCGGCGATGGCTTTCTTCTTATCCTCGTCCGACATTTCCTTTTCCTTGGTCGCCCCTGCGAGAGCCGCGATGAAAATGCCCAGCAAACAAACCGCCACGCCTAGCAGCGTGACTTGTCCGGCCGTGCTGGAGGCGATCTCAGTGATGGTTTCCGGTACCGGAATGCTGGGGAAAAATAGTTTAAAAATGGGCGGCAGCAAGGTGCCAAAAGCGGCGCAATAACCCAGCGCCACGCCCATACCAAGTGACATCCCGAGGTAGCGCATCGCCAAGCCGAAGGTCAGTCCGCCGGTGCCCCAAAGTGCGCCGAACAGGAAGGTCCAACCGAGGGTGGATGCGGACTGGTTGCTGAGAACTCCAAAGACGTCCTTGGTCAAAAAAGATGCGAGCAGCAGCGGGCAGATAATCCAGGAGAAAAAACCGCCGACTAGCCAGTAGGTTTCCCACGACCACTTTTTAACGCCCTTATATGGCACGTAGAAACTTCCAGAGGCCAAGCCGCCGAGCCAATGAAAGACAACGCCGAGTAATGCAGATCCCATAATATAGTAGTGTCAGTTGGATTTTTGGATGATGGAGAATTTCTAACTTAGGCGCGCTCGCTCAGCACTGCGGTTTCGTATTGCTTGACCTCAGTCAGCCAATCGATGCCGGCAGGGACGTTTTGCGACTCGCAATAAGCATCCCAAACCGCGCCCCATGGCAAGCTTTTGGATTCCTCCATCAGCGCGAGGCGCGTGGTGTAGTCGCCGGATCTCTCGGCGTCGCGAAGGGTGCCCGGCTCCAGCAAGGCCATCAGCAGCGCCTTGAGCGTGTTGCGCGTGCCGATGGTCCAAGCAGCAATCCGGTTGATGCTGGCGTCGAAGAAATCCAGGCCGATGTGGGTGCGGGCGAGCAGTTTGTTCCGAACGAGTTCGGCGGCGATGGACTGGAGCGCGTCATCCAGCGTGACGACGTGGTCGCTGTCCCAGCGGACGCCACGACTGACGTGGAGGAGGATTTCCGGCACATACATCAACGCGGAGGAAAGCTTGTCCGCGATGCCTTCGGTCGGGTGGAAATGCCCGGCGTCGAGACAGAGCAGCATCTGATTTTTGATCGCGTAGCCCATGTAGAACTCGTGCGAACCGACCACGTAGCTCTCGCTGCCGATGCCGAAGAGCTTGCACTCGACCGCATCCAGGTGGTGCTTCGGATTGAGCTTTTTCGCGAAAACTCGGTCCAGCGAATCAGACAGGCGCTGACGCGGCGAGAGGCGATCCACCGGCGTATCCTTGTAACCGTCTGGAATCCAGACGTTGGTGACCGTCGGTGAGCCGAGCGCCTTGCCCATCACCGCGCCGATTTCGCGGGAGGCGATGCAATGCTCGACCCAAAAATCGCGGATGGCTTTTTTCGGGTGGGAAAGGGTGAAGCCGTCGGCGGCTTTCGGGTGCGCGAAGCAGGTCGGGTTGAAATCCATGCCCATACCGTTGGATTTCGCCCAGTCGATCCAGCCCGTGAAATGCTCCGGCGTGATTTCGTTGCGATCGACCTTTTTGCCGCCGAACTCGCCGTAGAAAGCGTGAAGATTTAGGCGGTGCTTGCCGGGGATGAGGGAAAGCGCCTTGTCGAGGTCGGCGCGGAGTTCGTCCGGAGTGCGGGCCTTGCCGGGGTGGTTGCCGGTCACCGCAATGCCGCCGCTGAGGCCTTCACCGGAGTTTTCAAAGCCGCCGACGTCGTCGCCCTGCCAGCAGTGAAGGGAAATCGGAATGCCCGCAAGCGAGGCCATGGCGGCATCGGTATCGACGCCGAGATCGGCGTATCGGGCTTGGGCGAGCTTGTAGGACTGGGCGATGGCTTTTGAAGATTTGGACATTGGTGGATGGGGTTCGGGAAATCCTGCGCGGGATTCCTCAGAAAAACCTCCACTGTTTGGCCAAATACAAGCACGATCCCGCCAGTGAAACGCGTCCTCAAAATCGATGAATGGTTCCACCCAGACGGCTTCCCGATCAGCGTCGAGCGGAGGGAGCCGCAGGAACTTTTTGAACCTCACGCCCACGAGTTCGCGGAACTGGTGATCGTGACCGGCGGCAAGTGCCTGCACGTAACTGGACAAGATTCATGGGAACTCACGGCCGGCGACGTGTTCGTCATCGCCGGCCCGCGTGAGCACGAATACCGGGATCTCGTGGATTTACGACTCGTCAACATTCTCTATCAACCTAACCAGTTAAAAATGGGACTGCTGGATTTGCCATCCGTGGCCGGATATCACGCACTTTTCACGCTGGAACCCTCGTGGCGCAAACGCCAACCGACCAAGGGGCGGCTACATCTCAGCGGCAAAGAAATGGTCCAGGTCACCGAACTGGTGAACCGGCTCGAAGTGGAGCTGAAAACCCGCGAGCCGGGCTTCGGCTTCATGGCCACGGCGGCGTTCATGCAAATCATCGGCTTATTATCCCGCTTTTATGGCCGCAGCCCGTCGCCGGACGGCCGCGCGCTGTTACGGATCGGCGAGGCGATTTCCCATCTGGAGCGCAACATCCACCGCGAGGTCAATCTGGAGGAATTGGCCAGCATCGCGCACATGTCTCAGCGGAGTTTCTTGCGGGTCTTCCAATCTGCCACCGGAACTTCACCGCTCGCCTGGGTCATCGAGCAAAGAATCAACCGCGCGTGCCATCTGCTGCGCCACACCGATCGGCGCGTTACGGAGATTGCCTTCGACGTGGGCTTCAACGACAGCAACTACTTCACCCGCCAATTTCGCAAAGTCACCGGGCTTCCCCCCCGCGACTACCGGCTGCGAAACGGCGTGGCGTGAGACCTGCGAGTTTTCCGTTCTGCGGAAACGAATTACCCCTTCCCAAGCCACCGCTCCGCAGTTCACCGTGACGCATGGCCACCCTCGCGCGGATCCTCCGCCACACCTTCCGCTTCCCACTACAGAGCTCGCTCTCGCTGCTGATGGCGATCCTCTGCACCTCGCTGGTCCTCGTCCTGCCCGGCATCACCATGCGCTTCATCGATGAAATCATCGCCAAGAACCGCCCCGATCTCATCCTCTCCACCGCCGCACTCGGCATCGGGGCCATCTTCGTCCGCCAACTACTTTTCACCCTCCGCACCTATCTGAATAATTCCCTGGAACTCAAACTCACCCACCTCATCCGCGTCGAGCTTTACGACAAGCTCCAGCGGCTACCCGTAAAATGGTTCGATTCCAACTCCTCCGGCGAAATCATGTCCCGCGTCGCCGACGACGTGCCCACCATGGACCGCGTCATCATCGATGGCGTGGACCAGGCCATCGCCGCCGTGCTCCAGCTCGTCATTATCATCGGCTACATGCTCTATCACTCGTGGCAGCTCACGCTCGTCACCTTGATTCCCCTGCCCTTCATCGCCATCATCACCACTTGGTGGGCGCGCCGCTCCGAGCCGCTGTGGCGCGCATCTTCCGAGGCCTCGTCTGCGCTCAACGCCATCCTCCACGACAATCTATCCGGCATCCGCCAAATCAAAGCCTACACCGTCGAGCCCAAGGCCCTCGACACATTCGACAAGGCCTCGCGCAAGGTCGGGGAAAGCCACATGACGGTGATGCGCGGCCAAGCCATCGTCTGGCCAGGCGTCTCGCTCATCGCCGAATCCGGCATCATCCTGATGGTGGCCTGCGGAGCCTGGTGGACGCTGCGCGGAAATCTATCACCCGGTGTCGTCATCGCCTTCCTCGTCGCCTGGGGATTTCTGTTTGACCCCATTTCCCGCATCAACTCTCTCGCCCAGACCTTCACCCGCGGTGCCGTTTCCGCCAAGCGAATCTTCGCCATCATCGACACCCCGGACGAGTCCCACCTCACCGCTGGCGAGCGCCCCGCCGATTTCCGCGGCCACGTGCGCTTTGAAAACGTCTCCTTCACCTACGCCAGCCACGCGCCCGTCATCGACGAACTCACCCTCGAAGCGCTGCCCGGCGAGACCATCGCCCTCGTCGGTGCCACCGGCGCAGGCAAGTCCACTGTGCTGAATTTACTCACCCGCTTTTACGAACCCAGCGCCGGGCGGATCCTCATCGACGGAGTGCCGCTGGCCGGGGTTTCCAAAGAATGGCTGCGCGACCAGCTCGGCTACGTCACCCAAGAAAGCTTCCTTTTCAACACCACCCTCCGCGAGAATCTCCTGCTTGCTAGACATGACGCCAGCGACGAACAACTCTGGGCCGCGCTCGAAGCCGCGAATGCCGCCAGCTTCGTCCACGCCAGCCCCGACGGCCTCGACACCCTCGCCGGCGAGCGCGGCAGCCGTTTTTCCGGAGGCGAGAAACAACGCCTCTCCATCGCCCGCGCCCTGCTGAAAAATCCCCCGCTGCTGCTCCTCGACGAAGCGACCTCCGCCCTCGACAACACCACCGAACGCCTTGTCCAGCAAGCCCTTGAAAACCTCCGCTCGGACCGCACCTGCTTTGTCATTGCACACCGCCTCTCCACCGTGCAGAAGGCAGACCGCATTTGCGTCCTTCACCACGGAAAACTTATCGAACAAGGCAACCACGCCCAACTCCTTGCCCTTGGCGGCGCATACGCCAAACTCTGCGAAGCCACTTTCGCTAACGATCCTCCACCCGACGCCTGAAATCCCGCCATTTCCCACCCAACAACTCTCCTCATGGAAACACTCATCAAACTCCCGGACTCCGCCGCTCCAAGCACTGTCGCCGAGATCCTCGCCTCGCTGCGCAAGGAACACTTCGAACCCCGCCACGAAGCCAAGGCCTGGGGCGACTGGATCTACCTGAATAGCTACACCACCGTCATCAGCATCGAGTGCAACCACGGCCTCAGCAGCACCGCCACCATCGAGCACGGCGAGGGCGAGGAAGAAGGCGAACCGGTCCCCTCGCTCTACCGCGCCTTCGGCCGCCTCGGCTGGATCGGAATGGACAGCGACGGCGAGTTCCCGCTAGAATGATACTAGAGCATGCCTACAACCTGTTAGTCTTTTGGAACCGGCCATCCTGGCCATCTCAGCTCCATAAATTGAGTTCAGGCAAACGGCGGCTTGTGGGGTAAAGATGAATGCCACCATTCTGTCGTTACGTTGCGGAAGCGCATCGTTAGAGGGTTGTAATATCTCGCCCGCATGTGGACGAGTCCGTTGCTGTCGGTGGCGAAGCCAAAGAAGCCGCCGAAGAGGAATGGGGTATCGTGTGCGGCCTTGCGGTAGCGGATGCTGCCGTAGGGGGTGTAGAGGATGCGGTCGATGAGGGTGCCCGCTGGGTTGGTGAGACCGGCGGTGTTGCCCTGCATGTCGTAGTGATAGTAGGTGGCTT
>JBEGUC010000041.1:0-20405 GCA_041179105.1 Verrucomicrobiota bacterium
GCAACGCTGCATGAGGGCCCAGCCCGTCCGAAGCTCCAGACATCATGCTAAACGTGTAGATGCCAGTGTTGACGGCGTTTCGGACAGGGGTTCGACTCCCCTCGCCTCCACCATTTGACCCTCAGTGAGTGACATCGCTGAGGGTCTCCTTTTATACTCCTACTTATACCAGCGGCGAACCGGTGGCCTCCTTCTCACTGGAGACGCAACTGGTTTGATGATCGCTGGGATCTGCGCTGACTTTCCGCAATGTTCGGATATCCAACGTGGTCGTCCCCCCAGAAAAGGATAAAGGGATACCTGCACGTCTATCGAGCCGGTCGTGCTTTGGGAATCACGAGAGGGGCTTTGGGCGGGGCGGACGGCGGCGGGGTCTTGCGCGAGAACTCCGCAGTGCTGCTCAGATACCAAATGAACGCCCCGCCGCCGATCACTGCGACGAAGGTGAAAAAGACGAACAGGATGCCGAGGCAGGATTTCATGGGGTTTTCGGAGGAACGTGGCTCAGGCATCGCCAGCGGTCACTGGCGATTTCCACTCGATCCGTGCGGCGAAGGCTCCGTCGGTGTGGTCGCGGAAGGGCAGGGCCTCGCGGGTGGCACGGAGTTCTAATTCTGGGTGGTCGGCGAGGAATGCTTCGACCAGGCCGAGGTTTTCATCGCGCTCGATCGAGCAGGTGGAATAGACGATGCGCCCGCCGGGCTTGAGGCAGGCGAGGGCATTTTCGAGGATCTTGCGCTGGGTGATGGAAATCCGTTCGATGTCGGGTGCTTGCAAACGCCAGCGGACATCGACGCGGCGGCGGATCACTCCGGTGTTGGAGCAGGGGACGTCTAGCAGGATGCCGTCGAAGCTGTGATGCCATTTTTCCGGAGCCGGTTGGGTCCAGTCGTGGACGGCGATGGTGGCCTTGCTGGCGTGGAGACGTGCGAGGTTTTCCTCAAGCCGCGGCAGGCGTTTTTCGTTGGAGTCGGTGCAGACCAGTCCCTCGGCGGAACCCAGCGCGGCGGCGATGAGGAAGGCCTTGCCGCCGGGCGCGGCGCAGGCGTCGAGAATACGCTCGCCGGGTTGCGGATCGAGCAGCTCGACGGAGTGGCGGGTGGCGGGGTCTTGGATGTAAACGGTGCCGGACGCGAGCAATGCGCCGGGCAATGAACCTTCGATTTGATGGAAGCCGGGCGCGTTTTCGACGGGCGTGCCTGGCAGGGATTCTGGCGCGGGGACGAGCGGATTGACGCGGAAATAATTCACCGCCGGCAGGTTGTTCCACTCCATCAGGGAAATCGCGTTGCGGGTGCCGAAGGCGGCGCGCCAGCGATTGTATAGCCAATCCGGGTGGGAATGGGCGACTGGCTGCGGCAGATCGGAAACCTCGTCGAGCAGTGGCTTGCGGGCGACCGTGGCGCGGCGCAGCACGGCGTTGATCAAGCTGCGGACGCTGGCTTTCCCGGCCTCGACGGTTTCATTGACGGCGGCGTGGTCGGGGAGGTTGAGAATGAGTAACTGGCAGAGCCCGACGCGCAGGATATCGCGGGTTTCCGCATCGACCTTGCCGTCGCGGAGCTTGCCGATCCAGTGGTCCAGCAGGCGGCGGTGGCGGAGCACGCCGAAGAGAATCGCCTGGAGCAGCCCGCGATCGGCAGAGGAAAGTTTCCGGCGCTGGGCGTGGCGCTCGATCAAGGTTTCGGCGTAATCATGGCCCTTCGCCCAGGCGCGGAGAGCGGAGACGGCGGCTTGGCGGACGTGAAAATTTTTGGCGGACATGAAAAGTGATCGAAATTAACCCGTGATCGCCTAATCGGCAGGATCGCAAAGGCGGGCTAGGACTATTTCGCGGCTGTGACAAATGACAGCAAAATCAGGCTGGTGGGCTCCGGGGCTTTCCCTCATAAGCGCTAACTTAAGAAAACCGCACACAGAGAAATGGTTACGGCTGCCTTTCGATTGATGATTGGCGAGTGATGATTTTTGAATTTTGATGGGCTTGTGATGACACCTGAAATACTGAAAGACTGATTGATTTTGCGGTCATCATCGTCAGCGTTGTTGAGGCTCTGGGTGCCCGAAATAGCGTTCGAGGTAGGCTTATTTCAAAACTTGGCGAAATTCGTCCTTTTCCGAGAGGGAGAGGACGAATTCGGTGAGCAGGCTGATGCAGTGCTCGATGTCGTCGAGGTGGGCGGTTTCCACCACCGAGTGCATGCAGCGCAGCGGTAGCGAGACGAGCGCGCTCGGCACGCCCTCGCCACTGTGGAAAATTTTGTCGGTATCGGTGCCGGTGAAGCGGCTGCTAGCTTCGTGCTGGATCGGGACCTTGATCTTGCCGGCGACGTCTAGCAGCCGCTGGACGACGATGGGGTGGTTCGCGGTGCCGTGGGTGAGAGTGGGGCCGCCGCCGAGTTTTACGTTTCCGTGTTTGGCGGGGTCGAGCCCGGGCGTGTCGGTGGCGTGGGTGACATCGAGGCAGACGCAGAGGTCGGGCTTGAGACGATAAGTGGCCATCATCGCGCCGTGACCGCCGATTTCCTCCTGCACGGCGTTCAAACAGACGAGGGTGAAGGCGGGCTTCTTCTTGCCGGCGGCGATGCGTCTCATCACTTGGGCGATGATGTAGCCGCCGAT
The DNA here is from genome assembly GCA_041179105.1 of Verrucomicrobiota bacterium. Classification (GTDB taxonomy): domain Bacteria; phylum Verrucomicrobiota; class Verrucomicrobiia; order Verrucomicrobiales; family Akkermansiaceae; genus Luteolibacter. The sequence continues at coordinate 2,623 of JBEGUC010000041.1, forward strand.
GCGGTTATCCAGCGCGCGGCCGATTAGGCGCTTGTGGGAGAGCTCCAGCGGCCCATCTTGATAGACGGCGGGATGCCCCACGCGGATGCCGAGCGCGGTGACTTCTGCGAGCGTCGATGCGCCCACATCGACCCACAGGTCATGGACATGAGGCGCTTTTTCATGGCCGGATTCGTCGCGGCGAAGATGGATGGCGGTGTTGCCGATGATGCCGGAGACCGGTCCCTTGTCGCCGAGGATCGTCAGGCGGCGACCGCGCGCAGTGGCGGCGTCCGAGCCGCCGACGCGGTCGAGGCGGAGGAACCCGCGCTCGTCGATGTGCTTGATCATGTAGCCGATCTCGTCGGCATGGGCTTCGAGCATGACGATGCGTTTGGATTTCCCGGGAAGCGTCGCCCAGGTGGAACCGTAGGCGTCGCAGGTGACCTCGGGCGCGTGGCTTTTGATCCAGTCCGCCCAGACTTGTTGGCCACGCATTTCGAATCCGGTGGGGCTCGGGGTTTCCAACAGGTTGAACAGGAACTGGCGATCTTCTTTTTTCATGTTGGGAAATTCAACCATCCCGGCGGACGCTGGCAAGGGGATACGTCGAGATCCACCCGCGGCGCGGAGCGCTCAACGGCAAGTATCCAAAAGCGCCCTCTATTTCACCCGCCATCTTCAGTGACTTTCCGCTTCCCCGCTGCCATCCGCAGGTCTAGCCTCCCGCCGAAATGAGCAGCTGTGGCCCGAAAATGAAGATGGATCCGACTTTGCACCGGGACAAGAAGCCGGATTGGATCAAAGTCAGATTACCGAATAATCCAGCCTTCTGGTCCACTAAGTCGCTGATCACGGACTTGAAACTGGTCACCGTCTGCGAGGAAGCGCAGTGCCCGAACCGCTGGGAATGCTGGGGCCAAGGCACGGCCACCTTCATGATCGCGGGTGAAAAATGCACTCGCGCCTGCGGATTTTGCGCCGTGAAAACTGCCAGGCCCGACGCACTTGAGGCGGACGAACCCCAACGTGTCGCCGAAGCCACCCAGCGGATGAAATTACGCCACGTCGTCATCACCGCCGTCGCCCGCGACGATCTGCGGGATGGCGGGGCCGAGCACTTCAAGCAAACCATCGAGGCCGTTCGCCATGCGAATCCGGAAACCATCATCGAAGTCCTCGTGCCAGATTTCAACGACCGCGACTGGGCGCTCGCCTTGGTGATGGACGCCCGCCCGCATATTTTCAACCACAACCTTGAAACCGTCGAGCGGCTCACCCCGCTCGTCCGCTCGCGCGCCCAATACCAGCGCAGCCTCACCGTTTTGAAAAAAGCCAAGGCCATGGTCCACAACAAAGTCGCCACCAAAAGCGGTCTCATGCTCGGCCTCGGCGAGCGCCACGAGGAAATCCTCTGCGCCATGGACGACCTGCTCGCCCACAACGTCACCGTCCTCACGATGGGCCAGTATTTGCGCCCAACTCAGAAGCACTTGCCCGTCGTCGATTACATCACGCCCCAAGCTTTTGACGAATACAAAGCTATCGCCCTGGCCAAAGGCTTCCGCCACGTCGCCAGCGGTCCGCTCGTCCGCAGCTCCTATCATGCGGCGAATTTCCGCCCGGAACTCGATGTGCTCGAAGCGATCGAAGCCGACGTCCGCGCCGCCCGCGGCCTCGAACTTGGCCCCGAACATCTACCGCTGCCGGCTGCGAATCCAGCCCTTATCAAAGCCATCGCCTGACCTCATGCGCCACTGGCTGATCAAATCCGAGCCCGACGTTTTCGGCATCGACGACCTTGCCAAGGTCAAGCGTGAGCCATGGAGCGGCGTCCGGAACTATCAGGCCCGTAACTTCATGTGGAAGGAAATGAAACCCGGCGATCTAGCCCTGTTTTACCATTCCAATGCCAAGCCGCCCGGCGTGACTGGCATCGCCCGCGTCGTCGGAACACCCTACCCGGACCCCACGCAGTTCGATGAGAAAAGCGAGTATCACGACCCCAAGTCCAAGCCGGAAAATCCCCGTTGGTGGCTCACAGACTTCGAATTCGTGGGGAAATTTCCTCAAATGCTCACGCTCGAAGCGATCAAGGCAGACCCCGTGCTTTGCGAAATGATGGTCTGCCAGCGCGGCACGCGACTCTCCATCAACCCGGTTGATCCGCTGCATTTCAAGCGCGCCTGCAAGCTCGCCGGATGGAAACCTTGATCCGCGCCTGAACCGGGGTTAATTTTTAAACGCGAGACAAATCCCGCCACCCGCTCCGCTCTATGGATGAAGATACTCCCATGGCATCCCTAACTGCGGTTTCCGAAGCATCGCCCGCCGCTTCCGCTTGGCGTGAGTGGCTCGAAGAACACGGCCCGAAGCTGTTATTCTTCGCCCGCCAGCAAACCCGTTCCCATGGCGACGCGGAAGACATCTTCCAAGACGCACTCGTCAAACTCGTTGGAAAAGTCAGCAGCGGCGAATTCGTGGGCGGCCAAGAGGCTTGGCAACCGTATCTTTACACCACCATCCGCCGCCTCGCCATCGACCTGAGCCGCCGTGACGACCGCCGCAAGCGCCGCGAGGACAACGTCGGTGCCGATGCCGAAACCGGCCAATTCGACGCGTTCAATCCATGGTTCGAGAGCGATTCCTCAGACGACGAAACCCGCGCCCAACTCGAAGAAAGCCTCAAGGAATTGCCTCAAAAATTCTCCGAAGTCATCACTCTTAAAATCTGGGGCGAACGCACCTTCGCCGAGATCGGTGAAATTCTCGGAATTTCGCAAAACACCGCAGCGTCCCGGTATCGCTATGGACTTGAAGCGCTCAAGCGCCACCTGGCCAACGCCCGCCGCCGCGGCGATCTCTCCATCTAACTTCATCTAGCAAGCTTTCATGACACCCGACCCGTCATCCCTCGAACCGGAACTTCGCGGACTCCATCCCGCCATGCTCGGCGACGCCTTGCTTACCCGGCTTGAAGCCGCCGCAGAAGGAACCCTCACGCGGCTCAGCCCCGGAGAAATCCGTTTCGAGGCGCAGCTCCGCAGCTCTTCGCCGGCAAGGCTTTCGCCCTCATTCATGGCAAGCCTGGAATCCATCGTCCGCGAAGTTCCCTTCCCCGTGGGCGAAAATATCCTGCTATTCCCGAGGGCCGCCGTCCGCACCCGCCGCACCCGCCCGATCTGGGGTGCCGCTGCGGCCGTCGCCTTGATCGGAGCGGTCACCGCTCTCATGGTCCCCGCCGGAAAATCCCCCGTGAATCCCACCCGCCAAGCCGCCGTGACATCACCGCCGGTCATCGCCTCCGCCCGTCCGAATCTGGTTCCCGCCAGTTTCAACCGCGGCTTGAGCGAAATCCACGACGAAGGAGTCGTCTGGAAATCCAACACCCAACCGCACACCGTCGTCCGCGTGGTTTATAAGGATTTGATCACGCTCAAAGAGGCTAACGGAAGAACCTTCCAAGTCGAGCGGCCGCGAGTCGAATACATGTTAGTCCCCGCGAAAACCGATTGAGCCGGAAATTTTCAAACAAAATCCCAGCGCCACTTCGATTCCCGTCCACAAGCCATGAAGACTCATTCATTTCAATTCGTCACCGCCGGACTGACCGCCTTGGCCATGCCAGCCTTCGCCCTCGAGGCCCCCGCCGATGACGCCCCCCCGCCAGCTGTTTCCGAGCCAACAGGCACCAAACCGCCCGAGATCAAACTCCAAGCCGAAGCCATCCCGGCACCGGTAGCGCAAGCCGCCTTCCTCGGCGTGGTCTCCGTGGATGTCCCGAAAATGCTCGCCGACCATCTCGATCTGAAACCCGGCGAAGGAGTTTTAGTTCGATCCCTAGTTCCCGGCGGCCCAGCGGAGAAATCCGGCATCGCCGCCAACGACGTCATCCTCAGCGTCGCCGGCCGGGAAATCGGATCGGCGGAGGCGATTTCCCATCAAATCGCGACTCACCAACCGGGCGACACCATCACCATCGACCTCATTCACAAGGGTAAGCCCACCAAGCTCGATGTCGCCTTGGGCGTTAGACCCGCCGCGATTGCTGCCACAGAGCTAGAGCCGCTAGACTCGCGCAATCTCGATGGACTGCCCAAGGAACTCGCCGAACGCATCCGCCGGGCCATCGAGGGCAATCTCGGCGGATTGGATCTTAAACTCGGAGATAACGGACTCCAAATGGGCCCTCAGATGGAAGACGCCCTGCGCGATCTTAAAAAACGCATGGAAGACGCGATGGGCAAGGAGTTGCTCCCGCCGGAAGTCGGCAACGTCCAGCCACCGATCCAAGGCGGTGCCACCATTAGAATGAAAGACCAGCAGGGAAGCGTCGAAGTGAAATCCAAGGATGGCGGCAAGGAAGTGACCATCCGCGACCAGCAAGACAACGTCACTTGGAGCGGCCCGTGGGACACCGCCCAAGACCGGGCCGCCGCTCCTGACGAGGTGCGCCAACGCATGCAAAGCCTCAATCTCGACACTCATTTCAACGGCAACGGACTGAGATTGCAAATGCAGCCGAATGGCCAACTGGGCCTTCCCGACAACTAACCCCAATCACGATTTTTCATGGAGCTGGGTTCACACCCGCTTTCGGCAAGAGTTCGCGCGCGGGTGTGTTTTTTCCGGCCCTATTTGAAAAGTCCGAGGCTGTAGATTTCGCGGCGTAAGTGTGCTCCCAAACGCCTTGCGTAGGGATTTGTTACGGAGGATTCAATTCCGAGTGGATCGCCTTGTTTATTCGCCACTCGAAAGTTATCACGGCTTTCGTTCTCCTCAGTCGCCCGCGCCCCCCAGTCCTTACTCTCCCGCCTACCATGCAGCACTTCCCTGAAATTCAGCTCACCTTTCAAGAAGCCCGTGTTCTCGGTTGCTTGTTGGAAAAGGAAATCCTCACTCCCGGCAACTACCCGCTCACCCACAACTCGCTTCTCATCGCCTGCAACCAGACATCTAGCCGCGATCCGATTACCCACTTCACCGGTGAGGAAGTTTCGGAAGCCCTTCGCGGACTTTCGGAGAAATACTTCGTCGAAAAGACCCTCGGCGGCCGCGCCCCGAAATTCGAACACTGCCTTCAGGACGTGCTGAGTATGCAGCCGAGCGAGCGCGCCGTGCTGACAGTCCTGCTGCTGCGCGGTCCCCAGAGCGCCGGCGAAATCCGCCAGCGCACCGATCGTCTGCACAACTTTTCTTCCCTGGACGAGGTGGAGGAGACGCTCACGTGGTTCATCGAATACCCGCACGGCCCGCTCGTCAGGCGGATTCCTGTCGGCGAAGGCCGCCGGGTCGAGACCTTCGCCCACCTGCTGTCGCCCGCTGCCGCGGACAGCCTTTCCTTCGCCGGTGCTCCTCTCGCAGCCGCCGACAGTCCTGCGGAAAACGATTGGCGCGTAGCCATCGAGGCGCGACTCTCGAGCCTCGAATCCGAGATCGCCGAGCTCAAAGCCGGGCAGTCTCGCGATTCATCCATTTAAATCCATAAACACTGACCCGGCTACATTACCCATGAACCCCCAATCATCAAAAAACGGAAAACGGCACATCTGGACCCGTGGGCAAATCGCCAAGCTCGGAACGATTTCAGACGCCTCCCTCTCCAGAAAACTCGACTTACATGTCAGCACCGTTCTCAAAAAGCGCCAAAAACTCGGCATCCCCGCATCGCGACCTCTTAAGTTCATCAATTGGACCCCTGACGTAATCGCCTTGTTAGGCAAGGTTCCCGACGGCGAAGTCGCCGGAATCTACGGCATGAACATCCTCTCCGTTCATAAAAAGCGGGTCGCCCTCGGCATCCGATGCTACGCCCGCAAATCCAAAACTTGGCACTACTGGACTAAAAAGGAAATCGCCCTCCTCGGAAAGATGCCGGACGGCGATGTCGCCCTCCGAACCGGAATCAACAAAGCCTCCGTCTTTTGGAAACGCTGCAAACTCGAAATCCCATCCTTCACCCAAAAGCGTCCGAAAAAACTTCTCACCGACTGGACACTCAAGGAGATTGCCGTCCTTGGCAAAATGACCGACGCCGCAGCCGCAGCCGCCCTCGACCTCGCCCACTCAGCCGTCCGCCTGAAACGCATTTCCCTCGGCATCCCACCCTTCGGCCGATCTTCTTCCATTTGAAAACCTGTCCCGGCCATTTACCTCGGCAATTCATCCCGGTATAGCCGAAGGCGACGACGGAAAGCCCAGGGAGACGACGGGAAGCAAGGCGGAGATGGATCGTCAATTGTGATTCATCAATCGATTCCCTCTCCCCGTCGCCGTGCTGGAGGTTTTGCACCGGTGATGAATTGTAAGCCGGAGTATTCTGTCCTCATTCGTTCAAATGCTTGTTAGTTGGGACTGGTGCCATCGATGTGAATCCGTGAGCGCTGACCCCATTTACTCCTTCGCCGGAGCTCATCCCGCAGCCGCCGATGATCCTGCGGAAAACGATTGGCGTGCCGCCATCGAAGAGCGACTCGCCAGCCTCGAATCCGAGATCGCCGAGCTCAGGGCCAGCCAGAGGCCCTAGGAAAAATCGCATGAAAATTCGGGCGGTTAACTCTTCGGCGATCGGGCGAGCAGGTGCTCAAACACGGCGAGGGGAGAAGGATTTGTGAAAATTTTCATACTGACCCGAGTAGCGCTGACTTAAGCGTAAAGTTTTTGAAGCCATGCAACAAATACATCAACTTGCGGAACATCATGCTCCAGAAAATGAGCCGTAATTGACTGCCCCAGGGGGCGTCCGGGCTCGTCTTGCCAAGCGAGCCACGTATGAATCAAAGCTTTAGGTTTCGCTAGCGATGTGAATCGCGTCTCATCTTTCGGGATGGAATTCACAGAGGCTTCAACATGGGGAAATAGAGCGCTTTCGGGTGGGACCAGATAGCGCAGGAAGTCCTCCAAAATGCCTGTAGTTGTATTGTCTGGCATTAGCCAGATACCAACGCGGGGCAAGAGGCTCATTGGTGGAGCATCAATTACCGTTCCGGCAGCATCTGGTTCTGTTGGAACGTTATCATAGCCTGCGTCTACAAGGCGATCTCGCAAGGATTGCCAGCGATTAATCAGGTTTGTATCAGCATCAACCACGGCGCCAAGCGCACGAATGTCGCTTCCTTTTAAATGGACAGGAAAAGATTTGAGAAGCTCATCAATTCCATCGTTGGTTTTGATTTCATTTTTGTCCAGCAGTCTGATCTCCCGTTGACCTTGAATGGCTAAAATGACATGCAAATCGTCAATTCCCTCGACCAATAACAATTTTTTTCCAGGCATCGGTATGGTATAGTTATCGAAGTTCAATCTGATTACGTGCGGCAACCTTGAGTTCTTGTTCGCTGAACAGCGTCGATACGACATTGTCCGCTTTCGCTGTCAATCGTATAAGAACCCCGTCGCCGGGGTCATTGTTTGCCGCTTCTTGAAATGACTCTATACAATCCCAACTATGCGAGGTTGCAAAAACTTGAACATTTAATGTCCGTGCCATTTGAAAGATCACTTCCCAGACCTTTGTCAGGATTGAATGGTGGAGACCATTTTCAATTTCATCAACCAGTAGTATTCCTCCTTTAGCGGAGCTAAGGGAAAGAATGATCCCGAAAAGGCGATTAACTCCATCGCCAAATGTTCTGAGAGGAACGGGCGATGGGTATTTTGCACTTTTGGCAATTGCAGTGCGAGAACGGGAGCCTGAATCGCTTCCAATCATGGAGACTGCTTCGACGTCTGGAGAAATAATTTTTAATGCTGCAACTACTTGCTTCTCTGCCTCCGTCAGCGCAATTGAATCCCAAAGCGCTCCAAGCTGACTTGTTGAACGGGAACTAAAAGGATCGAGAAAAAGACATGGGGTCGAAGCTCCCTCTCCAATTTCGGAGATCATGCGTCTGTATGGTCTCTGGCTATCAAGCCGCATAAGTCGCTTGCGATTCGGTGTCTCGATTTCTAATGCCGGAAATCCAATTGATTCTCCGAATAAGTCAAAGTCCTCCTCACTGAAAATACGTCTTCCTGTTTCAGGGTCCGCTCGTTCTGAAAACCAACCAACCCTGATTGAAATTGTTTTTACAGGAGTATTTCCGTCATCCATATTTGACACTGTAAAAGGATCGGAGCAGCCTCCAATATTCGGGAAATCTGAAAATAGACTAGAGTAGGAAGACGTGTCATCAGGAGATAGTCCCTGCTCTATCTCTGGGGGGGCGTTGGTGTTCTCCTCTCTGTAGTTGAGGATATTCTGCAATGTGCTAGTAGCACCTTCTGTTACTAGAATTCGGATCGCTTCCAAGATCGAAGATTTGCCTGAGTTGTTCTTACCTGTTATCAGGTTCACTCGGCCAAAAGGCCCTACCGTCAGGTCCCTGAGAGAGCGGAAACGCGTAACCCGAAGTGTGTTAATTTGAACATTCATTTAGGACAGATTGATTGAGGGATATGAGTTCTGTTTTATGCCGGGACGTAAACCTCGGCTCCTGCTTCCGCGAATTCCTTGAATTTCTCCTCCATGCCTTTCGCCAGCGCTTCTTCCTCGGCGATGCCTTGTTCGGCGGCGTATTGCCTGACATCTTCGCTGATTTTCATCGAGCAGAAATGCGGGCCACACATGGAGCAGAAGTGGGCGGTTTTGGCTCCGTCTTGTGGGAGGGTTTCGTCGTGATAAAGGCGGGCGGTGACGGGATCGAGGCCGAGATTGAATTGGTCTTCCCAACGGAATTCGAAGCGGGCTTTGCTGAGGGCGTTGTCGCGGTATTGGGCACCGGGGTGGCCTTTGGCGAGGTGGCTGGGAAGCGTGGGGGATGGAATGAGGCTGATCATTGGCTTTTGCGGAGGCTGTCAGGAATGGGGTGGGGAGGCAATGGGTAAGTGGGGGGGAGGAAAGAATAGGTCCCATAGGACTTATAGGACCTATTTCTTAAGACCTATTCTTTATTCTTCCGCCGGTATTCCAGCCTTGCGCGGGTCATGTTCTCGCGGAGGCCGCCCTTTTCCAAGAAGTCCTTTTCCAAGCGTTTGATCTGCCGGTCCAGCAGGTAGTTCGCCTGATGGATCAGGCAGATGGCGATGTTCGCGAGGACTTCGGGCGGGCGGGTTTCCATATAAGTCCGATAGGTCTCATAGGACTCATTTTCTGTCCTGCCGAGCTTGCGGGTGTAGAGGGCTTCCTTGGAGTTCTTCTCCCAGAGCGGATGGTCCCGCACCCTGAGAAAGTCCTGATAATCCAGGAGCAGTTCCTCCAGGCTGGCCCGGGCGACGTTGGTGAGCTTGAGCTCCATCTCTGTCGAGGTGACCGATGCCTTGCTGCCTTCGGCGATGTTCTGTTTTCCGGAACGGGCGGCCTGCACCTTCTGGTCGATGGTGCGGTCGCCGCGCTTGAGGAAGCGCTCGCAGAAGCGGAAGGTGAAGTCGTAGACGATCTCCGACTTTTTGTAGGAGAGGAGGTCTTGGTAGTTTCCGCCAGACGGGAGGAAGTTGGTGGAGTCGTCTGGCATGGCGGAGATTTGAAGAAATAGGTCCTATACGGCTTATGGGACCTATATCTTTTGGTAGAGCTCCGCACCCGCTTCCGCGAATTCCTTGGATTTTTCCTCCATGCCTTTTTGAATGGCTTCTTCTTCCGAGATCGCTTGCTCCGCAGCGTATTGCCGGACATCTTCGCTGATTTTCATCGAGCAGAAGTGCGGGCCGCACATGGAGCAGAAGTGGGCGGTTTTGGCTCCGTCTTGTGGGAGGGTTTCGTCGTGATAGAGGCGGGCGGTGACGGGGTCGAGGCCGAGGTTGAACTGGTCCTCCCAACGGAATTCGAAACGGGCCTTGCTGAGGGCGTTGTCGCGGTATTGGGCACCGGGGTGGCCTTTGGCGAGGTCGGCGGCGTGAGCGGCGAGCTTGTAGGTGATGACACCGACTTTAACGTCGTCCTTATTCGGAAGGCCGAGGTGTTCCTTGGGCGTGACGTAGCAGAGCATGGCGCAGCCATACCAGCCGATCATGGCGGCGCCGATGCCGCTGGTGATGTGGTCGTAGCCGGGGGCGATGTCGGTGGTCAACGGCCCGAGGGTGTAGAAGGGAGCTTCGTGACACCATTCGAGTTGCTTGGCCATGTTTTCCTCGATCATGTGCATGGGGACGTGGCCGGGGCCTTCGTTCATGACTTGGCAGCCTTTTGCCCATGCGCGGGTGGTGAGTTCGCCTTGGACTTCAAGCTCGCCGAACTGGGCGGGGTCATTCGCATCTGCGATGGAGCCGGGGCGGAGGCCGTCGCCGATGGAGAAGCTGACATCGTAGGCGGCGCAGATGTCGCAAATTTCATCCCAGTGGGTGTAGAGGAAATTTTCCTTGTGATGGGAGAGGCACCACTTGGCCATGATCGAGCCGCCTCGGGAGACGATTCCTGTCATGCGGCTGGCGGTCATGGGGACGAAGCGGAGGAGGACGCCGGCGTGGATGGTGAAGTAATCGACGCCTTGCTCGGCTTGCTCGATGAGGGTGTCCCGGTAGATTTCCCAAGTGAGATCCTCGGCCTTGCCGTTGACCTTTTCGAGGGCTTGATAAATCGGCACTGTGCCGATGGGGACGGGGGAGTTACGCAAAATCCACTCGCGGGTGGCGTGGATGTTTTTACCGGTGGAGAGGTCCATCACGTTGTCTGCGCCCCACTTGGTGGCCCAACGCATTTTTTCGACTTCTTCTTCGATGGAGGAAGAGACGGCGGAGTTGCCGATGTTGGCGTTGATTTTCACGAGGAAATTGCGGCCGATGATCATCGGTTCGCACTCCGGGTGATTGATGTTGAGCGGGATGATGGCGCGACCGGCGGCGACTTCCGAGCGGACAAACTCAGCGGTGATTTCCGCAGGAATGCGCTGGGGAAAACGTTGGAAAATGGAGGGAGTGTAAGGGCTAGTCGGATTTTGAGTTGAGCCCTGGTGTTGCTTGTCCAGGTGGTTGCGGACGATGTCGTCTTTTTGATCGGAAATTTTCGACCGATGCATATTTTCCCGAATCGCGATGAATTCCATCTCTGGAGTGATGATTCCTTGGTCGGCGTAGTATTTCTGAGTGACGGGTTTCCCGGTGGCGCGGAGCGGCTGACGGCGGTCGGCGGTGAGGCCGGGGAACTCAACGAATTTGTTGGCGCGCTCGGACTTCGAGGCGAACTCGACGTGCTTTTCCGTGAGGTAGCCGTTGTCCTGTGGTTGGACTTCGCGGCCGTCGTAGGCTTCCACGTCGCCGCGGGCGAGGAGCCACTCGCGGCGGAGTGGGGGCAGGCCTTGCTCGGAGGTGCCTTTGAAATCTGGATCGCCCCACGGGCCGGAGCAATCATAGACGCGGACGGGTGCGTTTTTTTCGATGCGGCCGTTGTAGGATTTCGTGTCGGAGAGGGAAATTTCGCGCATCGGCACGCGGACCTGCGGGAAGAGCTCGCCTTGGACATAAACGCGGGTGGAGGCGGGAAGCTGGGCGAGGGACGCGTCGTGGGATTCGGCGGCGGTGCCGGTGGTTTCGTCGGTGGAGATCATTAGAAGAATTATTGGTTAGGAGTTATTGGTTAAAAGGTAAGAAAAAGGCCGTGCGGGATTTGCACGGCCGGGGGAAAGGGAAACGGGTGGTTTCGACTTCCTACGGCGGCATGACCCGCATCAGGTTCGGAGGGTCTTTTCCGCGCGTGGAAAATCTCGGCTCTGCGATCGAAGAGCACCCCTGTCGGCGCGTAGAATGTCGGGTCCGGCAGGGAAGTCAAGAAGCTGGCGAGGCGGGCATTTCGATGGGCGGGAGGCCGCGTGAAATTTTTATTAAGGAATTTCTTGATTCGTTTCCGGGAATCGCCAAGGGTCCGCCCGTGCACCGGGGCGTAGCTCAGCCTGGTAGAGCGCCGCGTTTGGGACGCGGATGTCGTCAGTTCGAATCTGGCCGCCCCGACCACTTCCTTTCTAGGAAGTTGTGTCAGTTCCGGTGCACATGGCCGCCCTTGATTGAGGGATTTTAAAGGCTTCAAATTTTAGGCAAGTGCCTCTTGAAACTTTGTTTTCAGCCCGCCAAGGTCCGCCGCGTGATCCCCAATGTCCTCGCCGAACGCTACGCCTCGCCCGCCCTTCAAGCCATCTGGTCCGCCGAAGGGCGAATCGTTTTAGAACGTGAATTCTGGATCGCGGTGATGAAAGCCCAGCGCGATCTCGGGCTCGACGTCCCGGCCGAAGCCATCGCCGCCTACGAGTCGGTCAAAGACAGCGTCGATCCTGCCTCGATCATGACGCGGGAAAAAATCACCCGCCACGACGTGAAGGCACGCATTGAGGAATTTAACGACCTCGCCGGCCACGAGCAGGTCCACAAAGGCATGACTTCCCGCGATCTCACGGAAAACGTCGAGCAACTCCAAGTTTATCGCTCGCTGCTCATCATCCGCGACAAGACCGTGGCCACGCTGCGCCGCTTCCGCGAGCGTTCGGAGCAATGGAGCGAGCTCATTCTCACCGCCCGCACGCACAACGTCGCCGCCCAACCGACGACTCTCGGCAAGCGCATCGCGATGTTTGGCGAGGAACTTCTCAGCGGTCTCCAAGCGCTCGATTCCGTCATCGGCCACTACTCCGTGCGTGGTCTTAAAGGAGCGGTCGGCACGCAGATGGACCAGCTTTCACTCTTCGATGGCGATGCCGCCAAAGTCGCGGATTTGGAAAAACGCGTGGTCGCCCACCTCGGCATGCCCGCCGTCTGGACCAATGTCGGCCAAGTTTATCCTCGTTCGCTCGATTTTCGCGTGGTCGCTGTGCTCACCGACCTTTGCTCCGGCCCTTCTTCCTTCTGCAAAACCCTGCGCCTGATGGCCGGGAATGAAACTGCCAGCGAAGGATTCGCACCCGGCCAAACCGGCTCCAGTGCCATGCCGCACAAGATGAACTCGCGTTCCTGCGAGCGTGTGAACGGCTTCCATGTCATTCTTAAAGGCTACCTCGCGATGGCCGCCGGACTCGCTGGGGATCAGTGGAATGAAGGCGATGTTTCCTGCTCCGTTGTCCGCCGCATCATGCTGCCGGACTCGTTTTACACCATTGATGGGATGTTCGAAACCTTCCTCACCGTCCTCGACCAGATGGACGCTTACGAGGCCGTCATCGGCGCTGAAACTGCCCATTATCTGCCATTCCTCATGACCACGACCATCATGATGGAAGCGGTGAAAGCCGGCGTTGGCCGCGAGACCGCGCACCACGCGATCAAGGAGCACGCCGTCGCCACAGTGAACGATCTCCGAGCCGGCACCATCGACCGCAACAACCTCATCGAGCGCCTCGCCGGCGATTCCCGCCTCGGGCTTTCCCGTGATTTTCTCGACGCCATCCTCGCCAAGGGCGATCAGGAATCCGGTGCCGCCAAGGCACAGATTGCCGCCTTCGCTGCTGCCGTCAGGAAATTGGAGGCCGCCAGTCCGCAAGCCGCCGCCTACGGCCCCGGCTCAATTCTGTGAGGAATAACGGCGATTCCGTCGTTGGTTCTCCCCAATCATCTTTAAGGATCAATATCTTACGATATTTATATCAGTTTGATTAATTCGCCAATCTCAGGCGGTGGTGCATAAACTGATGCGGACAGGCTCTGGCTAACGGCTGAAGAACGCGATCTCCGCCGCACGCAGCGGTCGGAACACCCCCGGCGGCAGGGAGTCGTCAAGCCGCAGCGGCCCGATGCTCTCGCGGTGCAGGCTGAGCACTTGGTTTCCGACGGCATGGAACATCCGCTTCACCTGATGATAGCGGCCCTCGTGGATGGTGAGTCGCGCCTCGCGCGCGGTCAGGACTTCCAAGACTGCGGACCGCGTCGTCAGGTCCTCGTAGGCAAAATAGATTCCCGCGGCGAAGATGGTTGCGGTTTCTGGTGGAATTTCATCCCGCGTCGTCACCCGGTAAACTTTGGGAATTTCTTCCAGCGGTTCCGTCACTTTCTTCGACCAGCGCCCATCGTTGGTCAGTAACAGTAATCCCGTGCTCGCCCGGTCCAGCCGTCCTGCCAGATGCAACTCGTCGCGCAGCGGGTGGTGGATGAGTTCCATCACGGTCGGATGCTGCGGGTCACTCGTCGCGCTCAGATAGCCGGCTGGCTTGTGCAGCATCAGATAGACCGCTTCCTGCGCTTGCAGTGTTTCCCCATCCAGCGCGATCCGACTGAAGCGCGTGATTCGCCGCAGTCCGTTGGTTTCGATTTCTCCATCCACCGCCACTCGCCCGTCCGCGAGGAGCAGGGAAATTTCCTTGCACCGGTGAGTGCCGCGACGGGTGAGGAATCGGTCGAGGCGCATGCGCGAATTCTAAGGAGGGCGGATTTTCCTTCAACCCGGACGATCAGGCGTCGCGGGTTAATCCAAGTTTCTTTGAGTGATCCTGCTTATTATCAGACGGTTATGTCCACAGTAAGGTCGTTGCCGAGGCTTTCGATGGCAGCGGTGAGCGCGGCGGGTTCGGCATTTTCGGGGATGGAAATGACGCCGTGGGCGCGGAACATCGGCTGCCCGCTCATGGGCGCGCTTTCGAGGCCGGTGGTGAGTTCCTCGATGTTTCCACCAGTGGTGGCGATGGCGGCGGATAGCTCGCGGACGATGCCCGGGCGGTCGTTGCCAACGACTTCGACGGCAAGAGTCCGGCGGGGCAGGGGAGGCTCCGCATGCTCGCGGACGGCGAGGATGGTGAGGCCGGAGTTGCCGGGAGTTTGGAGCTCGGTGATGAGTGCGTCCGCAGTTTCCGACGGACATTCGATGCGGACGATGCCGGCGAATTGTCCGGCGAGCCGGGCCATCCGGCTTTCGAGCCAGTTACCGCCATGGCTGGCCACGGTGTCGGCGAGTGAGCGGACGAGTCCGGGGCGGTCATTGCCGAGCACCGTCATGACGAGGTAGGATTTCATGAAGTGGAGGAAAGCAGAGCGGTCATGAAATGCCAATGGTTTTTCGTGAATCCAGCGCTTTTGGCGCGGATAGGGCCAACGAGCATCCGTTTCGACTTTTTTCGAAACTTCTCGTCCGCCATCTGCCGACGGCCGGCTTTGTATGCTCGATCTGATGACGTGCCCTTGGTTTGCAGTCGCTGGTCGGGGCTCGGGCGAAGTGCCGTGCCAAGAAGTGTCCACTGCGGACACCGCTCGCGTCGATGGTCGCGGACGCTTGTGAAAATTTTCACAAACCCCTTGCGAATTGGGCTGTTTTGGGCGCTTATTTCGCCGGCAAATCCCGCATGAGCAACACTACCCAAGAAATCGAGGCCCCCGACACCATCGCCCGCGCCGCCCGTGCTGCGGACCACTATCATGCGGAAACGGATGATCTCGTCGGCGAGCGGATGGTGCTGAACATGGGCCCGTCCCATCCTGCGACTCACGGCGTGTTGCGCCTCATTCTCGAACTGAACGGCGAAATCATTGATTCCGCCGATCCAGACGTCGGATTCCTCCATCGCGGTGATGAAAAGATCGCGGAAAATATGCACTACAACCAGTTCGTGCCCTACACGGACCGCTTGGATTACCTCGCGCCGCTGGCGAACAACGTCGCCTACGCCTGCGCTGTCGAGAAGCTGATGGGTTGGACCCTGCCGCCGCGCGGCCAAGCCTTGCGCGTGCTTTGCTGCGAGCTTGCCCGGCTTTCCTCCCACATGCTCGGAGTCGGCGTCTGCGCCATGGACGTCGGTGCAATGACCGTTTTCCTCTACACCTTCACCGAGCGGGAAAAAGTTTATAATCTGTGCGAGCAGCTCACTGGAGCTCGTTTCACCACCTCCTTCACCCGCGTCGGTGGCCAGCTCCGGGATATGCCGCCGGGCTTCGAGGCCTCCGTCCGCCAGTTTCTCGACGAGTGCCTCGTCGCCATCGGCGAGATTTCCAAGCTGCTGGATAAGAACAAAATCTTCATCGACCGAATGGCCGATGTAGGCGTGATCAGCCGCGAGTCCGCCATTGCCTATGGCATGACGGGCCCGAACCTCCGCGCTTCCGGAGTCCCCCGCGACCTGCGCAAGGACAGCCCTTACCTCGGCTACGAGAAATACGAATTCGACGTGCCGATCGCCGAGGAAGGCGACTGCTACGCCCGCTATCAGGTCCGGATGGAGGAAATGCGGCAGTCCATCCGCATCTGCCGGCAAGTCCTCGACACCATGCCGGACGGTCCGGTAAATCTGGCGGATTCCAAGAGCATGCTGCCCGACAAGGAACGCGTGATGATGTCGATGGAAGAGCTCATCCACCATTTCATTGTTTCCACCCAAGGCATCAACGCTCCGGCTGGCGAAGTCTATTTCGCGGCGGAAAACCCCAAGGGCGAGCTCGGATTCTTCATCCATTCCAAGGGCGGCGGCGTGCCGTATCGCCTGAAAATCCGCAGCCCCTCGTTCTGCAATCTCTCCATCACCTCCAAGCTTCTACCCGGCCACATGGTGTCCGATATCCCGGCCATCCTCGGCTCGCTCGACTTTGTGATGGGCGAGTGCGACCGATAATCGTATGATGAACTTGTTATGAAAAAAATCATTTATCTAAGTTTGATGTGTGCCGGCGTTTCTTGTGCCGCTTTCGAAAAGTGGACCAATAAGGACGGCAAAACCGCCGAGTTGGAACTGGTTAAAGTTGTTGAGGATGGCGACGGGAAAACCGGCGAATTCAAGATGCGAAGCGGTAAGGTCGTCATGCTCAAGACCTCCGAGCTGTCCGAGGAGGCTGCCGCGAAGCTCGCGGCATGGGTGCCGACCGCACCGCCCGCGCCGGTCATCGAGGGCAATCCCAGTGTTTTCGACAAGGCGTTGGACGGTAAATTGGTCAAGCTCAGCGGCAAGTCACTGAAGAAATTCGAACTGACGGAACGCCCGAAAAAATACTACGTCTTCTATTACACCGCGTCGTGGTGTGGCCCTTGCCAGCAGTTCACCCCGTCTTTGGTAGAATTCTACGAAAAACACAAAAATGACCAATTTGAAATCGTTCTCATCACTAGCGATGATGACGAGGATTCGATGGAGAACTACGCCGCGCAGAAGAAGATGCCCTGGCCGCAGTTGAAGCTCAAAGACGTTTCGGACTTCAAAAAGGAATTCAAGCATGGCGTGAAGGGCATTCCATCGGTCATTGTCTGTGATCTCGAAGGCAAGAACTTCGGCAATTTCCGCAACCTCGCCGAACTTGAAAAACTCGTAAAATAATCATGTCCGTCTCTCCGCTCGAAGAAAATGTCGCCTCCCACGAGACGCCCGGAAGCCAGTTCTATCCGCCGTTCCTGATCACTCCCGACCTGGAAGCCGAGGCGGACGAGCGCATTTCGCACTACCCGGAAAGCAAGCGCGCTGCGACCTTGCCGCTGCTGCACATCGTTCAGCATCATTTCGGCTACATCTCGGCCGCATCCATCGAGTGGGTCGCCGCCAAGCTTTCAATCGAGCCGATCAAGGTTCTCGAAGTTGTCACTTTTTACCCCGGTTTCCGCCAATCGGCTCCCGGAAAATTCCATGTCCGGGTCTGCCGCACGCTTTCCTGTGCCATGGGCGGCAGCCACGAGTTGATGGAGCGCTTGTGTGAGTTGACCGGCATCGACCGCTCGGCCAGCGATTCGCATCATCATCCGATCACGGTTTCGCCCTGCGGGAAATTCTCCGTGGAGTTCGCGGAGTGCCTCGCCTCTTGCGGCAGCGCGCCGGTCTGTATGGTGAACGACGATTTCCACGAGGGAATCGCTCCCAGTAAAGCCGAGGAGCTCCTCGCGAAATACGCCGCGAAAGCGTCATAAATCACGAGCAATTTTGCGCCGCACTCTGGAGTGAGCGAAGCTC
>JBEGUC010000042.1:0-20348 GCA_041179105.1 Verrucomicrobiota bacterium
ATCGAATCCTACTACAACCATCACCGCAAACACTCCGCCCTCGGCTACCAAACCCCGGCCCAATTCGAGGCCAAAACCGCCCCTAACAATTAATCAAAATTTGGTCCAGAAATCAGTTGCACCTCAGCATCCAATAATTTCCTCTTGGAGCCGGTTTCGGGAATGGTCACTGCGCGCATGGATGGGGCGAATCAAGTGAATTAAACAGCAATATCAAACGGTCGATTGAAAAATTTTAGCGTTCAGCCTCCGGCAAGTTTCGCGACGGTCGCCGCATCGACATTGAATACCTTGGTCGCAACTGGCTCTGGTTTTTCACCGGCGGCGATTTGATATTCGAAGGCTTTGATCGGCTTCTCACCCGCCGACTCGGACATCAGATACACGCGGATCGTCATGACCTCTTTGCCCGTGCCGCCTGCGAGCTTTTTCACGGTGAATTGCACTTCATTCGAGCCGTCCACGGCCCCACCGATGACGACCTCGGCTTCCTTGGCATTGGCAAACCGATGGTGGCTGATTTTGTTAATTTGCACCTGCACCTCGCGGCCCGGACTGAATACGTAAACCTTGGCCACGTATTTGGCTGGCTGCGCGGCGATCGGTGTTGGCGGAACTTGCCCGCTGGGCTGGGCTTCCGGAGTCTCTTTCAAATACTTGAGATTCCCCTCCTTCAATTCCTTTCGAACTGCCGGAAGCGCTGCCAAATTGACGAAATCCGCCCGGTCGTAAAGCCAACCGCCACGGCCTTGAACGAACGAAAGAACGAGCAGGTTGTCCGTCGGCTCGCCCCCGACGCCGAAGTCGATTTTCCCAAAATAGGACGCTTTTGCGGTCGCGCCATTCTTTTTGGCTTCGAGAAATTGAAGTCCTTGAATCGATGGCGGCGGTGCAGGGAGATTGAAAACCGTGGCGGGAAACGGCTGCTTTTCGGAGACGATCCGGTTGCGGACCTCCACCCGGCGGTGCTCGGCGGTCACCCGTTGCCAAGCTGCCGGATCGCGTCGGATCATGGATTCACGCCAAGCACTGTAGGTGGTTTCAAGGGTCGGGCGCAAGTTTTCCTGCCCACCTGCTAGCGTGGCAGAAATCAGCAAGAACGTAAAAATCAGTCGATTCATCGGCGAAACGATTGGACAAGATGGCCCATCCCACAACAAACAAATTGCATGCCGGTTCAATTGAGCGCGGCTCGGATTGAGCTATGAGCAGTATTTTGCAGAGAGTGGCGCCGATTGGCGAAGCGCGCGATCGGGAGATTTTGAAGGATGCTGCGACTTATGTCTATGAGCAGCGGCCCCAAGGCGATGTTTTGGCGCATCTCTTTTTCCCGGAAAAGGCGAAGAGCGAGCCCCGTCCGGTGGTGGTCTTTTTCCATGGCGGCTTCTGGGACTCCCCCACTCCGACGCAATTTGTCCCTCACTGTCTCCATTTCGCCAGCCGCGGCGCGGTGGCGGTGGCGGCGGAAACCCGAACCTCGGCGAAAAACGGCACCGGCCCATTGGAGGCCATCGAGGACGCCCGCGACCTCATCCGCTGGTTGCGTCACAATGCCGATACTTTCAATCTCGATCCCGAAAAAATCACCCTCGGCGGCGCTGGCGGCGGCGCGTATTTGGCGCTGCTCGCGACTCTGCCCAAGCCGAAAAACCTGCCTCCCGTCGATGGCCTCAATTGCTTCCCGCAGGCGCTGATTCTTTTCAGCTCTTTGGTCAACACCGCTTCCAAAG
Organism: Verrucomicrobiota bacterium; assembly: GCA_041179105.1. Taxonomy (GTDB): domain Bacteria; phylum Verrucomicrobiota; class Verrucomicrobiia; order Verrucomicrobiales; family Akkermansiaceae; genus Luteolibacter. The sequence goes on from JBEGUC010000042.1 coordinate 1,731, forward strand.
GTGCCGCCGCCGATCGGTTTCCTGACGCGAAGACGGCCAAGCGACTGAGTCCGAGCCAGTTGGTCCGCCGGAAACTTCCGCCGATGCTCTTTTTCCACGGCAAATCCGACCGGATCGCGCCGTTCGACGAGGTGGAGAAATTCCGCCGCCGCCTGCGTTGGCGTGGCAATTCCTGTGAATTGGTGGACTTCGTCCGTGCGGATCACAGTTTTTTCAATTTCAACGTCAGCCACAAAAATTTCGAACTCACCGTGGCTGCGGCGGATCGGTTCTTGGTGGAGCACGGTTTATTGCCGCCCGAAGAGGGTGTTTGATGGACATTCCTGCCTGTTTTTTGAACGAAGAACAGGCAGGAATGCTTATATCACGGCTCAGGATTTCACTGGTTCGCCTTATCGAACGCCGAGTCGAAGGCGATCTTGCTGGTCGGGAAATCCACGCTGCGGACGAAAGCCGCCGCTTCTTCCGCGCCGTGGACGCGGTCCATGCGGATGTCTTCCCATTCGACGGAAAGCGGACCTTTGTAGCCGACATCGTTGAGCGCGACGATGATGTCCTCGAACTCAATATCGCCGTGGCCGAGCGAGCGGAAGTCCCAGAAGCGGCGCGAGTCGCCGAAGTCGGTGTGTCCGCCAAAGACGCCGACGCTGCCGTCGCCGTGATTCCACCAAGCATCTTTCATGTGAACATGATAGATCCGTGAACCCAGATCGCGGATGAATTTCACGTAGTCCACGCCCTGATAGCCGAGGTGGGACGGGTCGTAGTTGAAGCCGAAGCGCTTGTGATTCCCAACTGCCGCCAGAGCCCGCTGGGCGGAGGCGATGTCGAAGGCGATTTCCGTCGGGTGGACTTCGAGCGCGAAGTTGACGTCGAGTTTTTCGTAGGCGTCGAGGATCGGCAGCCAGCGCTTGGCGAAGTCCTTGAAGCCATTTTCATAATACGCCTGCGAGGTCGGCGGGAAGGCGTAGAGCGAGTGCCAGATCGAGGAGCCGGTGAAGCCGTTGACCACAGCCGGGAACTCGTCCTTGCCGTTGCGGTCGGGCTTGGCATTGAAAAATGCGCGGGCGGCCTTGCCGGTGGTGATCATCTTCTTGGCGGCGCGCTTGCGGACGCCTTCCGGATCGCCGTCGCCCCAGACATCTGGCGCGAGAATCGCTTGGTGGCGCTCGTCGATGAGATCGCACACCGCTTGACCGACGAGGTGGTTGGAAATGGCGTAACAAGTCAGGCCGTGATCGGCGAGAAGCTCCCAGCGCTCTTTCACATAGCTCTTGCTGGTGGCGGCGGCGTCCACATCGAAGTGGTCGCCCCAGCAGGCGAGTTCGAGGCCGTCGTAGCCCATTTCATAGGCCAGTGGGGCGAGTTTTTCGAGTGGTAGGTCGGCCCATTGGCCGGTGAAGAGTGTGACGGGGCGTGACATGGTGGGAGTTGGTAGTTCGACACCCGAAGAATGCCGGAAACCCACCGATGAAATAAAGCGAAAACGATGATTTCCGCCGGAGATCTTACACGGGTTACGGGCGGAAAAAATTCCCAGCTCACCCGGCGTCCATCACGCTTCCTCGATCACAAACGCCTTCCGCGCCCACTTGCAGCGGAACACCGGCCCGGAAACATTCGGCTTCCAACCGTTCGCATTCCCGAAATCGATCGCGGCGGTGACCATGTCGTAGCTGACGACCTTCGGTAACTCGGCGTTCAGCACTTGGCCGTTGACCGGAGCGTTGGCCTCGATCACCAACTCGTTGGTTCCCTTGCGGTTTTGCATGATCCAGCGGTATTGGACGTCTCGGTGATTGATGACTTTATAGCCTTTTTGAGGAGGAGGCATTGGGATGAAATTTTAAAGGATCGGTGTTGAAAACCGGAGCCTGCACCAAACGTGGCCCCATGCGAATGAAAATCCGCAGCAACCTGCCCGATCAAAGTGGCCGCTTTTTCGAATCGGGTCGATTTGTTCATTTTCATTTTCGCACAGAGGACTTTTTTCGCACAGGGGACTTGAACCCCTTTTGGACTGTGTGTATGATAAATATGCACAAGCAACGCGAGCGACGCCGCTTCCTGCGAGTATCGCCGAACAACCTCATTTCACGCCATGATCGAAGTCGAAAACCTGACCAAACAATTCGGAACCAAACGCGCCGTGGACCAACTCACGTTCGCGGTCAAAAAAGGTGAAGTCCTCGGATTCCTCGGACCCAACGGTGCCGGCAAATCCACCACCATGCGCATGATCACTGGCTTCATCCCGCCCACTTCCGGCGACGCCAAAGTCTGCGGCATCTCGATCCTCGACAACCCCCGCGAGGCGAAAACCAAGATCGGTTACCTCCCGGAATCCGCGCCGCTCTACAATGACATGACCGTCATCGGCTTCCTCAAATTCTGCGCCGCCATCCGCGGTCTCAAGGGCACCGCCAAAAACGACGCCGTCGAGCGAGCCATCGACACCTGCTTCCTCGGCACCGTCGCCAAGCAGTCCATCGATACGCTCTCCAAAGGCTACCGCCACCGCACCTGCCTTGCCCAAGCGCTGCTTCACGATCCGGAAGTCCTCATTCTCGACGAACCGACCGACGGCCTCGATCCGAACCAAAAATTTGAAGTCCGCCAGCTCATCAAGCGACTCGGCAAGACCAAGGCCATCCTCTTCTCCACCCACATCCTCGAAGAAGTCGAAGCCGCTTGCACCCGCGCCGTCATCGTGGACCGCGGGAAAATCGTCGCCGACGGCACGCCCGCCGAGCTGGTGGCCCAGTCCGAAACCGGCTCGCTCACCGACTTATTCCGCAAGGTCACCTCACGCGACACCGAGGCCGCAGCCTGAAATAAACGCTGAAAGCTAAAAACGTCTCTCTATCCGAGCGTTTCAGATTTTCAGAATCTCAGATTTTCAGCATTTACCCCAACTCCTATGTCTTCCTGCACCATCTATAAACGCGAACTCTCCAGCTATTTCTCGCAGCCCACCGCCTACGCGATCATCGTCATCTTCCTGCTATTTTCGCTCGGCCTCACCTTCACCTTCGGCGAGTTCATGCGCGTCGGTGACTCGTCCCTGGAGTGGACCTTCATCTTTTGGCACCCGTGGGTTTATATGCTGCTGGCCCCGGCCGTCGGCATGAAACTCTGGGCCGACGAACAACGCACCGGCACCATCGAACTGCTCGGAACCTTCCCGGTCTCCACCTGGAACGCCATCATCGGTAAGTTTCTCGCCGCCGCCACCGTCTGGCTGATCGCGCTCGCCTTCACTTTCCCCATCGTCCTCACGGCCAACTACCTCGGAAATCCCGACAATGGCGCGATTTTCTCCGGCTACCTCGGAAGTTTCCTCGTCTGCTGCACCTTCCTCGCCATCACCATGCTCGTCTCTGCCTGCACTCGCGACCAAGTCGTTTGCCTCATCGTCTCAGTGGCCATTTGCGTGCTAATTTTGCTGTGCGGTTATGACCCAGTCACCCGCGAACTCGCGAAAATCGTCTCTCCAGGTGTGCTCGAAGGCATCGTCGCCTTCGGTGTCTGGGACCATTTCAGCTCGCTCAACAGCGGCATGTTCCGGCTGAAGGACTTCATCTGGTTCGGCTCGATCATCTTCGTCTGCCTTCTCGGCACCAGCGCCATCCTCTCCTCCAAACGCGCCTGATTGATTTCAAAGCTCAAATCTCAATTTTCCTATGAAAATCACCCACCCGATCACCCACCCGATCACCCGCGCAGCCCTCGGCGTCGCCGCGCTCGTCGTCATCGCCCTGCTCGCCAACTGGCTCGTCTCGCTCACCCCGCTCGGCAACCGCGGAGCTGATTTCACCGAGAACAAGGTCCACACCCTATCCTCCGGCACCCGCGCCATCCTCACCGAGCTCGATACACCCGTGGTCATCCGCTACTACGCCTCCCGCAGCACCGACTACATGCCCGAGGAACTCAAGCTCCACATGCGCCGCGTCGATGACCTCCTCAAGGAATACGCCTCCATTTCCAAAGGAAAACTCCGCATCGACAACCTCGATCCTCAGCCCGACACCGATGCCGAAGACTCCGCCAATCTCGACGGCATCAACGGCCAGCGCATGAACGACCAGAACCTGTTCTTCGGCCTCGCCATTTCCTGCCTCGATAAAACCAGCGTCATCCCGTTCATGGACCCGCGTGACGAAACGATGCTAGAATACCATATCTCCAAAGCCATCGGAGAGGTCAGCACTCCCACCAAGCCAAAAATCGGCCTGATGACTCCCCTCGACCTGAAAGGCGCGCCCGCCATGATGCCCGGCCAGCCGCCGACTCCGGGCTGGGTCATCTATCAACAACTCAAGCAGTCCTTCGATGTCGTGGACGTGCCGATGGAAACCGCCACCATCGACCCCAAGGAAATCAAAGTCCTGCTCCTGTTCCACCCCGCCGGCATCACGCCAGACGCCGAGTTCGCCGTGGATCAATACGTCCTCGGCGGCGGCACCGTCGTCGCCTGCCTTGATCCGTTCTCCGTGGCCGCGCAAATGACCGCTCCACAACCGAATCCAATGATGGGCCAGCAACCGCCGCCACCCACCACTTCCACCCTGCCGACGCTTCTATCCGCGTGGGGAGTCTCGTTCGAATCCGGCCTAGTTCTCGCAGATCCCGCGCTCGCCACCAAGCTCGGCGGCGACCGCCTCGGCCTCGCCGTGCCCACCCTAGGCAAAGACTCGATGCCACAAAAGGACAACGTCATCACCAAGGATCTCGGCTCCGTCACCCTATTCCTTCCCGGCGCCATCACCATCACCGGCAAGGACGGCATCACCGCGAACACGCTCATCAAATCCTCCACCAAGGCCGGCTTCGTGGACTCGCTCAAAGCCTCGCAGCTCGACCCGTCGCTCGCCCGCACGCTCAAGTCCAACGGCACCGCCTACGACCTCCTCACCCATCTATCCGGTAACTTTAAAACCGCCTTTCCCGACGGCAAACCGAAATCACCCACCGACGCCAAAGCCCCGGAAGCCAAAGACGCCGCCAAACCCACCTACCTGAAAGAAGCCACCGCTCCCGGAAATATCTTCCTCATCGGCGATGTCGATGCCTTCTACGATCGCTTCGCCTACAACGTCCAAAACTTCGGTGGCCAGCAAATGGCCTCGCCCTCCAACGGCAATGCAACCCTGCTCCTAAACATACTCGACCAAGCCACCGGCTCCAAGCACTTGATCGGCTCCCGCTCCCGTTCCGCGATCCGTCGCCCGTTCACCGTGATTCAGGAAATGGAGGCAGATTTCAACAAAACCGTCGGAGTCAAAATCGAAGAATTCCAAGCCAAACAAAAGGCCGCCCAACAGAAACTCAGCGAACTCCAAGCCCAGAAATCCCGAGGTTCCGAGCTCTACCTGTCGCCCGCGCAGGAAGAGGAAATCAAAAAGCTACGAGCCGAACAGGTCGAGTATTCCAAGCTCATCCGCGAACAGGAAAAAGAACTCCGCCGCCAGAAGGACAAGCTCTCCGCCAAGATCACCCTGCTCAACGTCGCCGCCATGCCGACCTGCGTTGTGCTCGCCGGTTTCGCTCTCTTCATCCAGCGCCGCCGCGCCACCCGCGCCAGATAGGAAGTTGATAGTGGATGGTTGGTAGTTGATAGCGAAGACCACGAAATCGCGATTCAACCACCTTCCACCTCTTCCTCTTTCCATCAACGATCCAATCTCAACCATCAACTTCTTCAACAAATGAACAAACGCCAGGTTATCATCCTCTGGGTCATCGCCGTCGCCCTCGGTGCGGCCGTGACTGCTGTTAAAGTCAGCCAAAACCAATCCACCCGCAGCGCGACCAAACGCAGCCAAGGTCAGACGCTCTTCGAATCCTTCCCCGCCAACGACGCCGCCAGCATCGAGATCCAAGGTGCGGCAGGCAACGTGACACTCGCCAAGAAAGACGGCAAATGGGTCGTCGCCCAGCGCGATGGCTACCCGGCGAACAACACCTTCGTCAACGACCTCATCCGCACCCTTGGCGAGCTCAAGATTACCCTCGGCATGGAAGCCGGCCCGTCCTTCGCCCCGCGCTTCGGCATGGATGAAGCCGCCACCAAGCCTGCGGACCGCGGACTCACCGCCACCTTCAAAGACGCCTCCAGCAAGGAAATCGCCAAAATTTCCCTCGGGAAAAACATCGAAAGCAACTCTGCACCCTCGCCCATGGGCGGCAGCAGCGCCGTCGGCCGCTACGTGCGAAACCACGCCGACGACTCAGGATTCTACGCCGTGAGCGAAATGTTCCCGTCCGTGAGCGACGACGCCAAGCGCTGGCTCGACTCCGGTTTCATCAATCCCGAAAAAATCAAAGCCATCACCCTCAGCCAACCCGGCAAGTCCGAAACCGCCTGGAAATTCACCCGCGACGACGAGAACGCCGAGTTCAAACTCGAGGGAGCCACCGCCACCGAGGTGCTCGACACCATCGTCACCAGCCCGCTCAAGAGCCTTTTCTCCTACGCCCGCTTCGAAGACGTCGTCCCCGCGAATCAAGTCGCCGAGCGCACCGCCGCTGAAGGCAAGCGCACGGCCACGATCGAAACCGTCGAGGGATTCACCTACACCCTCCAAATTTCACCCACCAAGCCGATCACAGGAGCCCCGGCCGCCACCGCCAATTTTCTCCTCACCGTGGAAGTCGCCGCCGAAATCCCCAAAGAGCGCAAGAAAGCCGAAGGAGAAAAATCCGAGGACACCAAAGCCAGTGACACCGCCTTTGCAGAGCGGCAAAAAAGCCTCACCGAGAAACTCGCCAAGGAAAAAGCCCTCGCCGGCATCACCTTTGAGGTCGCCAAGACCACCGTCGATCCACTGCTCAAAGACCGCGCCGCCCTCATCACCAAAGCCACCCCGCCACCTGCCAAAGGCACGCCCACCGGTGGCGTCCAGCAACTTCCCGGCGGCATGATCGCCCGTCCGCCCGTCAGCGCCACCACCCCGCCCATTTCCGTCCCACCGCCAAGTGGAAGCCAAGAAAAGTAAACCCACCAATATACCCCACCAGTCTCAGCACGATCCTATTTATTATTTATCCATGACATTAACTACCAAGCTCACTCACTTCCTACTAATCGCCTCCGCGCTTTCTCTCCACGCTGCACCGCGCGAATGGAAAAGCGCCGACGGCGGGCGCTCGACCGAGGGCGAGCTGGTGAGTCGGGACGCCAACAGCATCACCATCTTGCGCACCAAGGACTGGAAACAACTCACCATCCAGCTCCAACAGCTCTCCCCTGACGATCGCGCTTGGATCGAATCCAACCATCCACTCGCCACGACAAAGGTTCGAAATAAACCCGCTGCTTTCGACACCCTAGTATTCGGCGACTCCCGGGAAACCGCCCTCGCAAAACTCAAAGCCAGCAAGTTCGTGGAAATGGCCGCCGACGAAACTTTCGTCGGTCGCTCCGGCCTCAACGGCATTTTTCGCACGCGTCAGAAAATTGGCAACCTCACCACCACGCTCTATTTCGATTGGACAGAAAGCGGAAAACTCAGGGAAATCAGCCTGCAAACCGACCTCCTCCCTGCCGCCGTCTATCAGTCGGCTCTCGAACCGAGTTGGAAGGAATTCGCAGAACTACTAGAAACACTTCACGGCAAACCCGTCCAGCATGGCCCATTCCCCCAGATGGCGACTCTCGCCGACGGTTCGTTTTCACCCTCCCACCTCTGGAAGATCGAAAGCCGCGGCAGCGCCCTGCTAGGCACCGCCCGCGACGGCGCGAAATACCAAGTCGTCGTGCGCTTCACCGAAAAAAAAATCCAGCCGGTGGAAATTCCGTAAGATCGCCCGGCGCACTCCGGCCTTGAAAACTCGCCCTGAGACCTGAGACTTCGCCCATGGCCGAGCCTGATCTTTTTTCCCAAGTCCCCCACCCGCAGGATCGAATTCGCGAGCTGCGGACCTCGCTGGAGCGCCATGACCAGCTCTACAACCAAGGAAATCCCGAAATCTCAGACGCCGATTTCGACCGCCTTTACCGAGAACTCGAAACCCTCGAAGCGAAACACAAGGAGTTCTGCGACCTGAATTCCATCACCCAGCGCGTCGGCGGCGCGCCCATCCAGGGCTTTCAACAAATCCGCCACGCCGTCCCCATGCTCAGCATCGACGACGTCTTCGAACTCAGCGCCGAGGCCGTTGAAAAAACCGGAGCCACCTCTCCCGAGCAGGAACTCATCGACTTCTACCGCCGCCTCCAGAAAAACCTCAAACGCGAAGACGTCCCGGTCACCATCGAACCCAAGATCGACGGCGTCGCCGTTTCCCTGCTCTACCGCGACGGGAAACTCGCCTACGCCGCCACCCGCGGCGACGGCCAGACCGGCGACGACGTAACCCACAACGTCCGCACCATTCGCAGCATCCCACTGGAGCTGGGATCATCATCCAACATCCAAAATTCAACATTCAAAATCCCAGCAACGCTGGAAGTCCGCGGTGAAATCTTCATGCCGAACGCAGCCTTCGCCGCGCTCAACGCCGAGCGCGACGAAGCCGGCCTGCCCACCTTCGCCAACCCCCGCAACGCCGCCGCAGGCACGCTCAAACAACTCGACCCGAAAATCGTCGCCAAGCGCCCGCTCGCCTTTCTCGCCCACGGCCTCGGCGCTTACGACGGCCCACCGCTGGAAACTGAGCACGAATTCCACCATTTGTTAGCACAGCTCGGCATCCCGCAAAACCAGCCGATCCTCAACGCCAGCAATCTCGACGAAGTCCTCGCAGCCGTCGCCCGCATCAACCGCGAGCGCCACGACCTCGACTACGGCACTGACGGAGCCGTCATCAAAGTCCTCGACCGCGCCGAGCGCGAGCAACTCGGCTTCACCTCCCGCGCCCCGCGCTGGGCCGCCGCTTACAAATTCCTCCCCGAGCAAAAGGAAACCACGCTCAACAACATCCTCATCCAAGTCGGCCGCACCGGCGTGCTCACGCCCGTGGCCGAGCTCACCCCCGTGCTCATTTCCGGCTCCACCGTCTCCCGCGCCACCCTTCACAACCAAGACGAAATCGATCGCAAAGACATCCGCCTCGGCGCGACCGTGCTCGTCGAAAAAGCCGGTGAAATCATCCCCGCCATCGTCAAGGTCATCCGCCACGCGGACGCCGCAGTTCCCTATTCCCTCTACGACAGCGTCCAAGGAAAATGCCCGTCCTGCGGCGGCCCGATCAGCCAGGAAGAAGGCTTCGTCGCGTGGCGCTGCACCAATTTCCAATGCCCGGCGCAGGCCGTCACCCACATCACCCACTTCGCCTCCCGCAAGGCGCTCGACCTCGACGGCCTCGGAGAAATCGTCGCCGAGGCGCTCGTCCGCCACAGCCATTGCCAAACCCCGCTCGACCTCTTCCGCCTCGACGAGCAAACCCTCGCCAACCTCAACCTCGGCACCGAAAAATCCCCGCGCCGCTTCGGTGAGAAAAACGCCGCCAAAGTCCTCGCTGCCCTCGAAACTGCCAAATCCAAACCACTCCACCGCTGGCTCTACGCGATGGGCATCCGGCACGTGGGAGAGGAGGCCGCTAAGGAAATCGGGAAATTCCATCGCGATTTCGAAGAAATTCGAACTTCCCCTCTTCTCAGCGGCCTCTTAAAACTAGAAGAGCTATATAAATCAGCCCAAGAAGCCAAACATTCAAAAAAACAAGAAGAACTCAAACTGATTCATACGGAATATTCCATCTTAGCTGAACAACTTTCCAAGCCTGGATTTATTAAACTAGGAAAACCAGAAGAGTCAAAAAGTGACCAATTGACATTAAAAGAATTCCAAAGTTACACATCTGCAATTGGCCAAAAAACATGCGATATCTGCTTAAATTATTTTAAATCTGAATTAGGATGCATTGTATTAGAAGAACTTAAAAGATTGGGAATACACCCCAAATCAGAATATGATCAAAACAACGGTAATGCTCCACTCGTCGGAAAAACCTTCGTCATCACCGGCACCCTCAGCATGGACCGAGACGCGATGAAGGAACTCATCGAGTCCAAAGGCGGCAAAGTCAGCGGCTCGATCTCCGCGAAAACCAGCTACGTCCTCGCCGGCGAAGGCGGCGGCTCCAAGCGCGACAAGGCCGAGAAACTCGGCGTCCCCATCCTCGACGAGGCATCGCTCGCATCCATGCTCGAATCCTAACGAATGTCCACGAGAGGCTGTCCCTCTTTCAATGCTGCGTCCCCTCGCTCCTTCCCAGCCCTACGAGATTTCAGTCTGCTCCAGCTTTTGCTTCATCGCCTGCCATGCGCGAGCACGCCTTCCAGCAACACCTTGCCGAACTTACCCTTGCGCTCCACCTCACCTCACCCGCCGGGTTGGCTGATGGCGTGTTGATCTTGTGACGTGAACTTTCCATGAACGATGAGTCAAAATGTTAGAGTGATTCCAAGTCGGCGAGTAGCGCGGTGATCAGGGCGTTGCCACGCAGGTCCGGGGTGGCGTGCATGGTGTGGAGCCGCCCGGCTTGGGCGAGGGCCGGGGTGGCGGCTTCGAGTGCCTCGCGGAGATGGATGGCTTGGAAGCTTTCGGATTTTTCGTCGAGACCCGGCTTTCCGAGGATTTCAGCGAAGCGGGTGATGGCGGAGAAGAGCGGCATCCAGTCGACCCACTGGGGGAAAGCGGCGTTTTCTCCGGACTTGGGAAAACGAGTGCCTGCCATTCGCTGCGGCGGGGAATGGAGAAGTGCTTCTCCCGGCTAGATATTCACCGAGGAGGCTCAAAGTAGCGTTAAGGGCAGTTTCGTTCACAAAATGCTTAATTACACGTCCATTACGGATGTTTCAACGGTATTTTAATTCGCTCGCGGATCGTGGATGGCGGGATTGAGATTTGGAATGAGTTTGGGGGATTCACAGCCCGAGGTCTTTGAGGTGATCGGCCATGTTAACTCGGACGGTGGCGAGCTGGGATTCGAGGGAGGCGATTTCCTGTTCCACGGCACCGAGGTCGATTTCAGCCTCCTCTTCGAAGGTGTCCACGTAGCGCGGGATGTTGAGGTTGAAGTCGTTGTCGGCGAGTTCCTGCGGGGTGGCTGCCTTCGCGGGCTGACTCGATCATGTGGGCGATGAATCACCGCCACCTTCAAGCCGCGGGACGGCAAAACCCTTCACATCCGCCAAGCCACTCGCCCCCGCCCCGGGCGGCCGCCAAAGAATGACGATTTAACAAACTGAGCGAAATGTAGTGCCAGAGCCGACCTTGAAATGATATAAATCATTTAACATCAGATGCTTAATATCTTGAGTGTGAAAGATGGCTCAAGCCAAAGGCCCTTAGAGCGGCCAGCCCCTTCGAAATCGCTGGATTTTTTCCAATCCGCACCATTCACGTTGCTTCCCGGGCGTTTGCGGTGAAATTTCCAGCCGCATCATTCGCATCATGACTACCTCATCCCAAGCCATCGAAGTCGAAGTCGTCGAGATCGATGGAGCTGCACCGCCCGCGAGATTTGAAACCCCGGAGGCTTCCGCGCCGCGTCCATCCTGGCAGACGGATTGGCAGACGGATTGGCAGACGGATTGGCAGAGCCGCGTCCGCAAATTCGATAGCCGCTGGTGGCCGCTTTGGGTGCTGCTTGGAGCTGTGGCCGTGGTGCTCTTACTCACCGTCGGGCTGGTCCTCGGAATCGTCTTCGTGATTTTCCGCATCTTGCGTGGCATCATTCGGGCCATCTTCGGCTGAGCGGATCACTCGTCTTTGAATGCCTCCGCTTGCCGCCTGTCGATGCAGCGCGTCAGCCACAGCACGAGTTTCTCGGCTTCCTCAGACTCGTTGCGCATCGAGCTGAGCGCCGCCCAGTCGAGATGCGGTCGAGACTTGGGGCCGACCATCCGGTTGAAGTCGAGTTTCGCCATGATCGCCTCGGTTTCGCGAGGGTGGGCGTTGAGAATATTCGCCGGTAGCGGGAGCTCGTCGAGATCCTCCGCCGTCAGGCCGAATGACGTCACCCCCACGCCGAAAGTCGCGCCCAGGCGGCGCAAACTCTCTGCCAGAGCCTCGTCCGCGATGGGTGCCGCGTAAACCAACTCGCCGCCCTGCGCCCACATTGAGACGGCCAGCGTTTGGAAAAAATCCTCGCGGTATGTTTGCAGCGAAGGCTGGATGCGCAGGCGCGCCGCGTGCAGCCGGAAGGGCGGAATCCCCAACCGCTGCTTGAAGGAAAGCATCGTTTCATCCAGCGTCATTTCCTCGTCCGCCGTGCCGCCGGTTTCCCAATCGACCAGCACCAGCTCGGGATATTTCCACAAGTTACTGATCGGCGATTCCTTGGCAAAAGCCTGCCGGAATGCGAATGGAAAACGGCCATTGATTTCGAAATACCGCGTCACCACCGCCCGGAACTTACGGACCCGCATCATCGCTCCATCGACCACGCCGTGATCGGTCGTCGTGAGGTCGTCGAGCCGTCCCTGGGTGAGCGCCATGAGTTCCTGCGCTCCGGAAAGCGCCGGCAGCGGCACGCTCCGGCGATAGTAGCCCTGGCCTTTTTCCACTTTTGCGATCGCCGAGGCCGGGTCGCACGACATGATCGAGAAATGATAGCGCAGCGAGGCGTCGGAGTAGTTGCCGGTCAGTTGCAAGCGAGTGAGCCGGATCAATTCAGTCCCCTTGATCGAATCGGCGGGATTTCCCGGAAGTAGGGCGGGAAGAATGTCTGATAGCTGCTTGCGAAGACTCATAGGGGGTGCAACGACTCGCGTTGCACCCATCCAATTCACCCGCCCCCAGATCATCAAGCCCCAAAAAATCCGATTTTAAAAATTAATCGTCCACCGCAGCGCTTTTTTGAAAGAAAAAGCCGCAAAGCTTGTCCAACCCCGCGATTCCTCCATCCTCCGCCCATGAATTTCAAATCAATCACCCTCGCCATTGCCCTAATTTCCAGCGCTCACGCCCAGCAGCCCAGTGCCCAACAGATCCTTGAAGGCGCGCGTATTTCCGCCACCCTCACCCAGCTCGACGAGGGGCTCAGAGGGAATCTCCGCAAGGGCAGCAGCAACACCCCCATCACGCTCTTCCTCAAGGGCAAGGACATCCAGTTCCAGTTCTCCGAGAACAAGGGGCCGTGGCGGATTTTCCACATGCGCATCGGCGACGAAACCTTCAATCTGTTTGAAATCACCGGCGGTAAGACCGCCACCTTTCCCGCCGAGAAAATCGTCCAGCCCATCGCCGGCACCGACCTCACCTACGAGGACCTCGCCCTCCGCTTCTTCTACTGGCCCGATCCCAAACTCGAAGCCACCGAAGACGTCGGCGGGCAGTCCTGTTATAAGATCCGCGTGGATAAACCCAAAGGCTCGTCCGGCCGCTACGAGGTCGTTTACGTCTGGATTCACACCAAGTTCGGCGCCTTCATGCGCATCCGTGGCCACGACAAAAACGGCGGGCTGGTGAAGGAGTTCCAAGTCGAGGATATTATGAAAGTCGCCGACAACGTCTGGACACTGCGTAAAATGCAGGTCGCCACCTGCGACCCCGCTAACAACGGACGCCGCGTTTCCATCACCGACGTCACCTTCGAGAGCCCGAAAAAAGTCGGCCCGCGCGGCATTCGTTAGTCCGCCCGAATCATGCTCCGCTGGACCGATTCCCACAACCATCTCCAAGACCCGCGGCTCGGAGATCCCAGCCCAGTCATCGCCGCGATGAAGCAGACCGGCATCAGCGGTTGCGTCGTCAACGCCACCCGCGAGGCGGACTGGCAGGCGGTGGGAAATCTGGCAACAGCATCCCCTGATTTCCTATTGCCCGCCTTCGGAATTCATCCGTGGTACGCCCACACCGCCAGCACCGGCTGGCAGGACAGGCTCGCCTATTTGTTGGAAAAACACCCGCAAGCTTCCATCGGCGAGTGCGGGCTAGACTCATGGATTTCCGAGCCGCCGCTGGCAATCCAGCGCCCGGTATTCCTCGACCATCTCCGGCTCGCCCGTGAGTTAGATCGCCCGCTCACGCTCCATTGTCTCAAGGCGTGGGGCGCGTTATTCGAGGCCTTCGCCGAGGTGCCGCCGCCTGCCAGATTTCTCATGCACTCCTTCGGCGGCTCCATCGAGACCGCCCGCCGGTTAGTCCCGCTCGGTGCGTTTTTCTCCTTTTCCGGCCACTTCCTGCATCCCCGGAAATCTGCCGTGCTCGACGTCTTCCGCCAGCTTCCGCCCGACCGCATCCTGCTGGAATCCGACGCGCCGGACATGCCCCCGCCGCCGGAAATCATCACCCATCCGCTGCCGGAAAATCACAACCATCCAGCGAATTTACCCGCCATCGGCCATGGCCTCGCCGCTGCGCTCGGCCTCCCCCCGGAGACGCTCGCGGACCTCACCCGCCGCAACGCGCAACACTTCTTTGGTTTCTTTGGTTTTTGAAGTTAGCTCTTCTTGCGACGCCTCATCCAGCCTTGGGCCCCCCCCAGGACCCATTTCATCCCGGCGACCAGGTTCGGCTCCGGCGTTTCCAGCAGGAGCTGGAAATGATTGCCCATCAACACCCAGGCATGCACCCGCCAACCGAAGCGCCCGTGCGCCTTTTCCATCAGATCCGTCCACGCGAACCGATCCTTGTCGTCATCAAAAACATTCTTCCCGCCATCCCCCCGCGCCATCACATGATAGACGGCACCTGCCGCCTCGTATCGCAAAGGTCTCGCCATGCGTAATCCTTACCAATCCCGGAAATCGTCGTCAATGTCTGTTATTTGGGACTGACCCCAAAGCAGGCGACGAAGTGGAACCTACCCGGCGACAAAGTGGAAGCTACCCGGCGGCGAGGTGGGAGTCGCCCGGCGCTGGAGTAGAACGGTGGCGGCGCAGGTGACTCCATTAGGGAGAGTGAAGAGATTTTCACCGCCAAGCCGCCAAGGATCACTTGGGTTTAAAGCGAAACGCAGAGGGCGGGGAGGACGCGGAGGAAGACGCTGAGAGTTTGATTGCATGGCGCTCTTGGCGTCTTGGCGGTTTATATTCTCCCCGTCAGTGCCGATGATCCGACTCGACCGTCCCCAGTGTAGGGGGCTGGACCGATTCCCTTGCGAACAAACTTGCCGTGACTTTTTCCACCGACAAACTCCGCTTGTGGAAATCCTAGTTGAAGACAATCCAGGCGACCGCATTGATGCGTTTCTCGCCGCCCGCCTCGCGGATCTTTCCCGCTCGCGCATTCAGACGCTCATCCGCGAGCAATTCATTCAAATCAACGGCCACCCTGCCAAGCCGCGCGACGCCGTGAAGCTCGGCGACCGCATCACCGTCGTTCTCCCCGAAGCCGTGCCTCTCCACAACGAAGCGCAGGACATCCCGCTGGAAATTCTATTTGAGGACGACGACTTCGTGGTCCTCAACAAAGCTCCCGGCATGGTCGTCCACCCAGCTCCGGGAAATCCCGATGGCACGCTCGTCAACGCCCTGCTCCACCATTGCCGCGGGAAACTTTCAGGCATTGGCGGCGTCGAGCGCCCCGGCATCGTCCACCGCTTGGACAAGGACACGTCCGGCTGCATCGTTGTCGCCAAGTCGGACGTCGCCCACCAGTCGCTCGTCGGCCAATTCGCAGGCAGAACGATGGAAAAACTCTATCTCGCTGTGAGCCAAGGGATTCCCAAGCCGACCAAGGACACGATTTTCACCCACATCGGCCGTCACCCGGTGAACCGCCAGAAGATGGCCGTCGTCAATCCACCCGGCGGCAAGACCGCCATCACCGATTACGAAGTTCTCGCCGCCGATCCGGCCAGCCTCACGGCGTTGGTCCTTTGCCACCTCCACACCGGCCGCACCCACCAGATCCGCGTCCACTTCCACCACAAGGGCGCGCCGCTCGTGGGCGATCCGATTTACGGAAAGCCCAGTAAGACATCAGAACAAACTGGCCGCCTGATGCTCCATGCGTGGCGGCTCACCCTCGACCACCCGGTTACCGGCGAGCGCCTCCATTTCCAAGCGCCCATCCCCCCCGAGTATCAACCGTGGGTCGATCAAGTGGAGAACCTCGAAGGGCGGGCGTAGGAATCAGAAACGTTCCTTATCCCGGGAGCAAGCCCTTCACCGCGTCGCGCTCTTCCTTGAGCTCGTTGATGGTGAAATCAATTTTTTCCTGGCTGAAGGCATCGACGGGCACGCCTTGGACGACTTCCCATTTGCCGTTCTCGAGGGTGCGGATCGGCATGGAGGCCATCAGACCTTTTTCGATGCCGTAGGAGCCGTCCGAGCAGACCGCGACGGAATGCCAATCACCGGCCGGAGTCGGGTTGACAAGGCTTTTCACGGTGTCGAGCGCGGCGTTCGCGGCGGAGGCGGCGGAGGAAAGTCCCCGCGCTTTGATCACCGCTGCACCGCGCTGTTGGACGGTGGCGATGAACTCGCCCTTGAGCCACTCGTGGTCGGTGATGACCTCGGTGGCGGGGCGACCGTCGATTTTCGCATTGGTGAAATCTGGATACTGGGTGGCGGAGTGATTCCCCCAAATGCAGAGGTTGGTGATCTTGGATTGATGGACGCCGGCCTTCTGGGCGAGCTGGCTCTTTGCGCGATTTTCATCCAGCCGGGTCATCGCGAAGAAGCGGTCGGCGGGGATACCGGCGGCGTTGTTCATGGCGATGAGAGCGTTGGTGTTGCAGGGGTTTCCAACCACGAGCACACGGACGTCCTTGGCGGCGTTGCGGGCGATCGCCTGGCCTTGGCCGGTGAAAATTTTGCCGTTGATGCCGAGCAAATCCGCGCGTTCCATCCCAGCCTTGCGCGGCACCGAGCCGACGAGTAAGCACCAGTTCGCATCCTTGAATCCCTCGTTCAAGTCGGCGGTGCCCACGACTTCGCGGAGCAGCGGGAAAGCACAATCGTCGAGTTCCATGATGACTCCTTGCAACGCGGGCAAGCCGGGCTCGATTTCAATCAAACGAAGATTGACCGGCTGGTCGGGGCCGAAGACGAAACCCGAGGCGATGCGGAACAGCAGGGCGTAGCCGATTTGGCCAGCGGCACCGGTGATGGAGACGGTAATTGGTGTTTTCATAGGTAAATTTGCAAGAACGGCGGCAGGCTACGAAGCTGGTCGGATCAGGTCAACTGACAAGCAACGCGATCCATGGATGCGCGTGACGTCTGGCAAAAAACGACCAGCTGCATTGAAATCAAGCTTCCCCGGCCGCGTGCCCGGCCTTTTACTCCGCGCATGATCGACATGTTGGTGCGCCTTTACGACTTGCCGGAATCGGCGTCACTTTATGCGGAAGTCGCTGGCAAAGGCGTGACGCTGCGGCGCGCGCGGGCGTTCGAGAAACACACGGTCGCGGAATTCGCCAAGACGCATTTCTCGCCGAAATGGGTCAGCGAGGTGGAAGTCGCGATGAGCCGCCAGCCGATCGCCTGCTTCATCGCCACGCGCGAAAAGCAGATCCTCGGCTTCGCCTGTTATGACACGACGCAGCGCGGGTTTTTCGGCCCCACCGGCGTTTCGGAAAATGCCCGCGGCCTCGGCTTGGGCAAGGCGCTGCTTTTCAAGGCACTCGAAGGCTTGCGAGAAATCGGCTATGCTTACGCGATCATCGGCGGCGTGGGTCCGAGGGAATTTTACGCAAAAAACTGCGGCGCAATCGAGATTCCCGGCAGCGATCCGGGGACTTACACCGACTTGCTGCCGTGACTCACTCCACGGCGTGGATCCCTATCCCGTGCTTTTCGCACAGCTCAGCGACCCGCAATTTTTCTAACAGTAACGTCTTCCCTGCTTCGATGGCAATGCCCCCCACCCCAGCAGCCGCGCAAGTTTCAATAGTTTGTGGGCCAATGACTGGCACGTCGAAACGAAAATCCTGGTTCGGCTTGGAAACCTTCACGAGCAGCACGTCCTTGCCGCGGCCGAGCTCGCCGCCACGCTTGATGCAAGCGTTGGTGCCCTCAAATGCCTCGGCCGCCAGCACCGTGCCGTGGCGGACCACGACGCTTTGCCCGATGTCGAGCGCGCTCGTTTGCTTGGCGATGCGGAACCCGAAATCCGCATCCGCGAGCTGGCGTTTTTTAAATGCTGGCCCGCAGACATGCCCCCGCCCCGGCAGGTGATCCTCGAGAAAAGTCGTCGCCGGCAGCAACGTGATTCCGTCCTTCGCTAGCTCCTCGCCGATCGCGCCGAAAAGCGTCTCCGCGTTCCGCTCTTTCACCCGTGCCAGCATCATCAGGATGCGGAGATCGGGCCGTAGATCGAAGAGATTCTTCGGGGAAATCTGCCCCATCATCACCGCCTCGTCCGCACCCTCGCGGCGGAAAAACTTGATCAACTTGCTCAGTTGGCCCACCCGCACCCACTCAGTGGCGTCCGCGAGTTTCTCCAGTTCCGGCTTCGTCTCGCCGTGAAATGCGACCACCACCAGCCGGATTCCCGGTGATTTCCGGCGCGCCTCGGCGATGAAAGTCTCCGGATAAACTCCGCTGCCTGCGATGATTCCGATGGTGCGAGGTGTCGTATCGGGAAAGGCCATTGTTGCGTGTGTCGGGGAAATACCGGCTGTCGCAATGAATGAAAAGTAGCGGCTGTGGGACTCGAACCCACACTCGTTAGAACTCGATTTTGAGTCGAGCGCGTCTACCAATTCCGCCAA
>JBEGUC010000043.1:0-19977 GCA_041179105.1 Verrucomicrobiota bacterium
AATTCCTCGCGCAGGCGCATCGAGGAGTAGGCGATGGGCCAGCCCGTGGGGTAATAGAAAATCATGAATTGGTAGCGTCCCCGAAGTTTTGAATCGGCGCGCAGGTCATTGATGACATCGCGCCACATGCGTGGGTGAGAGTTGAGTCCGTGGACGAGGATGACGGGTATGCGCGTGGGGTCGTATGGCTCCAGTAGCATGAGCTTTGCATCCATCACGCCGGGGTGAATCAGGCCGGTGAGAGCGAGTTTGAATTCTTTAATATCGGCAGTCTGTGCGACGATGGGTGCGGTGAAATCTGCCGCGAGCGGATACTCGGTGCGTCCGAGATTGACTCGGGAGACAGCGGTGGGATCGTAGCCGGTGAGAGATGCTTTGCGCGGGATTCCGGGCTTAGCTGGGCCGTCAAATTCGAGCACGCCAGTGATCGGTTCTAGATAGCTGCGGTTGCTTACGAATCGCTGAGTGGCTGGATCTGTTGGGCGTTTCCAGACTGGGGAAAAAGCGGTGCCCGCGCCATCTTCAGTGTGCCAGTTTAAACAGAGCGTGCGCTTGACCTTGCGGGCGGGTTTAGCTGATTCCAAGCCAGCAAGCGGATAGACGCCGGGTCTCGGTGCGATGCCGGCACTGACGCGGTAGCTGAAGCCAGCATAGCTGAATTGTTTCTCGGGTTGGTAGTTCGCGCCGATAAAATTCTCGGCGATTCCCTCGGTGGCGCTAGAAATGATCCGCAGCGCGTGCTGCTGGGTTTCGCTTAAGTGTTTAACGTCCTTGATGCTGCCGCCATCGGTGTCGAGCTCACTCCAAGCAATCTCGGCGGCGCGCATTTGATAGACGACGCTGGCTTCATTGTTGGTGGAAATTCCGCCCGCCTTTTTCAGCAAGGCATCGGCGGAGGCGAGAGTGTTGCCTCGCAGCTCGATGTTGGCTTGCTGGGCAGGCGGCAGGATGGTCGCACAGGAAATGAGGAGGCATGTGGCAAGCCCGGCGGCGAGGCGGACGGCTGAGGTAGAAAGGTGCATAAATGGATCGTCCCGGATGTGTGATGGATTTCTAAAAGCGGCTCAAGGCATCGGGCTGTCCTTGATGAATGACTTGGTTGCCACGAGACGGACGGGCAGCTTCACTTTGCTGGATTCGCCGGGCTTGCTGGTGCTTGAAGTGACGGTGCCTTTGAGTTCGAGTGATTCGTCGAGCATGGTGTCCAGGTTGACGGTGACTTGGCCGGCAAGTTCGATGGAGGCTCCGGATTGGCTGCCGTCGGAATGGAAGTCCGAGCCGGTGCTGCGGATGGTGATGTCAATGACAGCGATTTGGCGCGTCTCGGCACGGCGGACTTGGCGGAGTCTCATGGTGCCGATGGTCTGCGCTTTGGAGAGGTCTTTTTCGATGATCATCTTGACCCACGCCGGGTCGAATTCCCAGGAGTCGCCGACGTTGATCTCGCGGGCGGGATACCAGTCGCGTTTCAGATAGACGGTGAGTTCCTCGATTTCGTGTTGTACGCGGGTGAGGGGAATGGAGCCGTCGAGTTCGAATTTCCAGTCGCCAGTCGGGCTCTTGGACATGGCGAACATTTTGCCAATGAGCGGGCTGTTGTCGGTGGATTTTTCCTTTTTGCCGTCGATTTGGATCAGCGACGAGGTGGTGATTTTGGGAACTCGGACCATGCCGCGCTTGGTGCCGTCTGGGGCGGGAGAGCGGAAGGTCCAGACGAGTTCGCGGTCGCGGGAGATGGAAATACTGCCGTTGCTTGTTTTTCCGGCGGCGGTGCGCTCGATGGTGCCGCCTGTTGTTTCCGAGTGGGTGACGAGGCGGACGCTTTCGCCGGGCTGGCCGCGGACGGGGCCGAAGGTGATTCCGGCGGAGGCGGAGGAAACGAGCGCCAGCAGCGTGAGGGCGGATTGAAGGGATTTCATGCGGCGGCAGGCTCTTGTGGAGCGTGTGCCGGGTCAATCCAAAACCTCGGTGGTTCCAGCTCAGCCCTTGATCTCCAGCAGCATCTGCGGGTTGTTGGGGAATTTCTTGAGGAAGAATAGCAGGCGTTCCATCGCCTCGGCCGGGCGGTGGCCGGAGAGGCCGCGGCGGATGAGGTGGATCTTGTGGAGCATGTGGTCGGCCAGCAGAAGTTCCTCGCGGCGGGTGCCGGATTTGAAAATGTCCACTGCCGGATAGATGTAGTTTTCCGCGATTTTGCGGTCGAGGACGAGCTCCATGTTACCGGTGCCTTTGAATTCCATGTAGATGGCTTCGTCGGCGCGGGAATTCGTCTGGATCAGGGCGGTGGCCATGATGGTGAGCGAGCCTCCGCCACGGGTATTTCTCGCGGCGGCGAAGAGGCGGCGCGGCACTTCGAGCGCGCCGATGGTGATGCCGCCGGAGCCGGTGCCGCGGCCGCGGCTGTTCATGCTCATGCCGGAGTTGTAAGCGCGGGCGAGGCGGGTGATGGAATCCATGATGAGGAAAACATCCTGACCGGCTTCGACCAAGCGCTTGGCGCGCTCGATGGCCATTTCCGCGATGCGGGTGTGGTTGCGCGGCTGTTCGTCATTGGAGCTGGCGTAAATTTCCGCGCCGGGCAGGGCACGGCGGAATTCGGTGACTTCCTCCGGGCGCTCGTCCACGAGGACGACCATGAGGTGGATGGCCTCGTCGTATTTCTCACGGATCGCCTCTGCCATGTGGAGGAGCAGCGTGGTCTTCCCGGAGCGGGGCGGGGAAACGATGAGGCCGCGCTGGCCACGGCCGACGGGGGCCATGATGTCCACGACGCGGGTGGTGAAGCGCTCGGGCGTGGTTTCGAAGCTGATGCGGCGGGTCGGATTGATCGCTTTGAGTTCGTCGAAATGCGGGAGCTTGGCGGCCTCCTCGGGCGGCATGCCGTTCACTTGCGTGATCTCGACGAGCTGCGGGCCGCGCGGGCCATCTTGATAGACTCCGTGAAGCCACTGGCCGAGGCGCAAGTTGTATTTGCGGATGATCTCGGGCGTGACAAAGACGTCGTCTCGGGCTTGTTCGAAATTTTTTCCCGGGAGGCGGAGGAAGCCGAAGCCTTTGGAGGAGAGTTCGAGCAAGCCGTCGGCCTCGATTTTGGGGCCGTTGATCTGGGCAGGGCGGCGGTCGTCGAAGTCGTTGCTGGGGCCGCGCTGGGAGCCGGCGTTGTCGTCGCGGTTGCGCTGTTGGTGCTGCGGGGGACGCTGGCCGTGCTGGGCTGGTGGCGGGCCTTGATTTTCTTGGCGCTCGCCGGCGCGGCGTTTGCGTTTGTCGCGGCGGCGTTTGCTGCGGCTTTCGCCGGTGCGTTGCTGTCCTTGGGCGTCGCGGTTCTGGCCTTCGCGCTGGTTTTGATCGCGTGGCGGGCCGGATGGAGCGGGGGTTTCGCGCGCTTCCTGTGGAGGAGTCGGTTGAGGAAATGGCGTGGAAATTGGAGGTGCGGGCGCGCGTGATTCTGCGGGTTCGCGGGCGGCGACTGGGCCGCCGCCGGGCACGCGGCCGATACGACGTGGCGCGGGTTCGGAGGCTTGGGCGGGCGCTTGCTCGGCCGGGGACGACTCGTTGGCGACTTTTTTGGCCCGTGAGGGTCTTGCAGGGCGCGGGGCGGCCTCGGGAGTTGGAATTGGATTGGAAACCGGCGGCGCGGTGAAGGGAAGTTCCAGAGTGACGGCTTTTGCAGCAGTGGATTTTTTGGCGACTTTTTTAGCGGCGGTTTTCTTCACAGCGGTTTTTTTGACGGCGGCTTTCTTCGCTGCGGTCTTGGTCGCGCTCTTGGTGGCGGCTTTTTTGGCCACTCGCTTGGTTGCGGGCGGGGTGTCTTGGTCGGTATCGTTGCTCATCCGGAATCGATTGGAAAGGTGGTGCTGGGCGGGGATGTGAGTGGAATCACTCGCAAATCCGCGGAGCGGGTGGGGGGTGACGAGCCTGAGGGTGAGCCGACTTGATTTGCCTGAAATGGCTTACAAGGCCCGGCAGGGCAGGTGGGCATCAACCCAAGTGGTGGTTCGGAAACTTGGCGGAAAACACCGTTCCGTCGTTCCAACGGCCGAAAGCTGCGTCAGCGGGGAACGCTTGGCAATTCAAATTTTCAGGCGGATTTCACTCGCTCGGTTGGCACGGGCGTGGCGATTTTCCGTGAATTTTGTCGGTTGCCGAGTGCTGCGGGCGGTGGCAGAGTTTGCCCGTGAAACTGAGTCGAACCTGTTTATTGGCCGCAATGGCCGCATTGATGTTTCCGCTTTCTGCGGAAGAGCCCGCTGCGGAAAACAACGTCGCCATCCCGAAGGATTTGCTCGATGACGCGCATGTGCGCGAGGAGTTGGCGGTGAATGAATTCACCGCGCCATCGATCTCGAAATTGTTCGATACTTTGCAGTTCCTGATGCCGCTGCCGATCGCCGAGGTCGCCCGCAAGATGCCGGCGCGGATGTCGCAGGACCGTGCGGATTTGGCCATCGAGCTCGGGTTTCTCATCGCTGATGGCTTCCTGGTGGTGCAGGCCGAGCAACTCGACCAGGTGGAGGAACTCGCCAAGGATTTGACCCGCTACGGCAAAGCGCTGGGCGCGGGCGACCGGGTCAATCGTCATGCCGCGAGTTTGCTAGACAGCGCGAAGAACAAGAATGTGGAGCAGTTGAAAAAGGAGCTCACCGCCACCCAGCGGGATGTGGAACAGGAACTCGTTTCCCTGCGCGACGCGGACTTGGCGCACTTGATTTCTCTCGGCGGCTGGATCCGTGCCTTGGAGGTTTCGACGGTGGCGGTGGACAAGCAATTTTCTCCGGAGCGCGCCCGCAAGGTGATGCGCGAGGACATCGCGGACTATTACACCGAGTCGGTGGCGGGACTGGAGCCGAGGATTTCCGAACGACCTAACTATTTGGCGATGCGCGATATTCTCGCCGGGCTGCGCACGGAAATGACGCTGGAAGAAGGTAAGGAGCCCACGCCCGCGCTGATGGCGGAAATCCGCAAGCAAGCGGCGAAACTGGTAGAACTCGCACTGCAACGCCAACAATGAGTGTTTCTGTTGGAAATAGGGCCGCCGTCCTCGGACTCGGCATCATCGGCTCACGCGCTTGTTCTCGTCTGCTGGAAGCAGGGTGGCAGGTGACTTGCTGGAGCCGCAGGGCGAAGGGACTCATGGGCGAAACCGAGACGCCGGAAGCGGCGATCGATGGCGCGGCGGTGATCTCGATCTACCTGAAAGATGCGCCCGCAGTGCGGGAAGTCATCGGGCGGATCGAGTCGTTTTTACAAGCGGGCCAGATCATTTTGAATCACGCGACTTTGGATTTGGAGACGACGATGTGGCTGGAGGGAGTGTGTCTTTCCCGTGGCTGCCGGTTTCTTGACGCGCCCTTCACGGGCAGCAAGGTCGCCTCTGCTAACGGGCAGTTAGTTTACTACACCGGCGGCGATGCCGGGCTGGCGGAAGACATGAAGCCATACCTCGACGTCACGAGTAAAAGCCAACTGCATTGCGGCGAGATTGGGACGGCGACGGTGGTGAAGCTGGCCACGAATTTGATCTCCGCTTGCACCGTGCAAGCACTGGCCGAGGCGCTCGCCATCACGACCAGCCAAGGAGTTTCCGCCGACTGTTTCATCCAAGCGGTGGGCGGAAATGCCAGCGGCTCGGTGCTAACCGGGATGAAATTACCGACGATGGTGGCGGGCGATTTCGAGACTCATTTTTCGCTCTCCAACATGGGCAAAGACACGCGCTACATGCTCGCGCTCGCGGCATCCGCTGGCTTGCACACGCCCGCGATCGCCGCCGTCTCGAAGCGTATGGGAGAACTCGACGCCGATGGTCTGGGAGATATGGATTACTCGGTGGTGGTGAAACCTTATCAGGAAATGGCGTGAGCGGCATTCATCGGATCGATCTCGGGCAACCGTCCCTGCTGGAATTCCGTGGGCCGGACGCGGTGCGATTTCTCAATGGCCAGCTCACGCAGGACGTGCGCCGGGTGGCGGGCGGGAAAATCTCCCTGCCGTCCTGCGTGACCGACGCGAAGGGCCGCCTGCAATTTCGCGTGACCGTGACGGAAGCTACCGACGGCGCATTGTGGGTCGCCGGACTTGCCGGATGGGCGGAGGATCTTGAAGCGCGTTTGACCCGCTATCTCATCGCCGACGACGTGGAGGTGGAGGATCGATCTGGGAAATACGCGTTGCATCATTTCACCGGAGCGATGCCGGAGCCGCCGCCGGGAGTGGTTGCCCGCGAGTCGGACCGGTTCGGAATGGCAGGCACCGACTGGTGGATTCCTGTCAGGCAAGTGGTTGAGTTTCCGGGTTCGTTGCTAGAAGGTGACGCTTTGGAAGCTTTACGCATCGTCAATGGAGTTCCCCTGTGGGGTCGTGAATTGTTGGCGGGAATGCTTCCGCCCGAGGCGCTGCTTGAGGAAACCGACATTTCCTATCATAAGGGCTGCTACATCGGGCAAGAAGTCATTTCCCGCATCAAGTCCGCAGGCAAGGTGAACAGGCGGCTGACTCGTTTCGTATTCGATGCGGATGTGCCGGTGGCTCCCGGGCCCTTGGAAAACGCTGCGGGCGAGGTGACGAGCGTTGCTCCGTTAGCCGTCGCTGGCGTCCGCCACGCCTTGGGCTATGTGAAGCGCGGGGCGACGGATTTATGCTTCAAGGCTGCGGACGGCGCGATCTATCCTTTCCTCCATTTTCCCTTCTAGGCTTGCCGGTCGAGGCCCTGCCCAGCCGGTGGCGGTGCTTTTCCTCAGGTTGATCTATCAGAGTCTGGAAGCCTAGAGACTCTTCTGGGTAGGCAGCAAGGCGTTGGAAAATAACAGCCCGGCGATCAGCGCGATGAACACCATCAGCGCCTGGTCGCCGCCGCTGGCACCGGGGAGGATGTCCTCACCGGACACCCAGTGGTTGAGAATCATGTAAGTCTTGCTGCCCGGAACGAGCAGGACGATGCCCTGCGTCATCAGGATCGACCCCGGGCCACGAGTGATCCTGGAGTAGAGGTTGCTGAAAAGCCCGACCGCAAGCGCCCCGATGAACATCCCCCCGGAGGTGCCGAACCATGCCTCGCCGATGCTGGCAGCGCCGAACGCGATGGCTCCCGACAACAAACCCCACAGCAGTTTCCGGCGAGGGATGTTGAAAGCAATGCCGAGACCGAGTGATAGTCCCGCGAGTGCGGGCCAGGTTTTCCATGCCGGTAGCAGCGGCAGGAAGGTCGCGCCGCCGCCATTCTCGCGGAAGAGTAAATCCGCGACGGCCATGCCGCTCATCGCGCCAAAGAACAGCTTCACCAACAGCATCGCGGCATCCACCAGCCGTGAGCTGCCGGAGATCAGATGGCGGGCGGAGATTTCCGTCAGCGCGACCGTTAGCGCCAGACCGGGGATGAAGATGATGATGGAGGAAAGGATGATGAACGGCACGTTGATGCCGACACCGGACGCCGCCACGGCGCTGGCAAGCACACCCGCTACGAACGGCGCGAGTATCGTGATCACCGGGCTCCAGCTCGCATGACGTGAACCCAAATTCGTGATGAAAAACAAAACCAGCGACAATATCGTTGCGGCGATGGTGTCCTGCGCATTCGTGGAGAGCAACGCGGCGAACGAGCCGCCGGCGAGAGCCCAAGAAAGCGCGTTGGCCCGCAACGAGTAGTTCCAAGGTGCGGTGATGATCGGTTCGAGTCGATCGTTTCCCTCGCTGAAGCTGAGGCGACCGTCGGCGATGCTTTCCACAAGCCGGTCGATTTCCCAAAGTCGGCCGAGGTTGTTTTCCGCCGGTTCCACCCGCTCGATGTGGACGAACTGGTCGAGCTCGTCCTCCTCCCAGAACGCGCAGGTGAACGTTGTCGGGCTGATCATGAAACTGCCGTTGAGGCCCAGCATGCGGGTGACATTCATGAGATGCCGCTCGATCCGCTGGCTGGTCGTTCCGCACTCGTGCAGTGCGCGGCCCAGCTTCACCACGAAGCGGGTTCTCTTGCGGAATTCAGCGGTATCCATGGCCACGATGGGCGGATGATTGGCAGGCAGACGGGGGTCCGGCAAGGGATTCGTTAGGGGGATCTTATCTTGACACTATCATCGAAGCCGAGGATCTGGACATCCGCAGGGATCTCGCTAGGGTGCGGGCGATGACGAACGCGCTGATCCTCGAAACCTCGCCCTATTTGCTGCAGCACGCCCACAATCCGGTGAATTGGCAGGCATGGGGCGAGGCGGCATTCGCGCGGGCGAAGGCGGAGGACAAACTGGTTTTTCTATCGGTCGGTTACTCGACTTGCCACTGGTGCCATGTGATGGAGCGCGAAAGTTTTGAAAATGAACGGGTGGCGGAGGTGATGAACCACCATTTCATCAACGTGAAGGTGGACCGCGAGGAGCGCCCGGACATTGATGCGACTTACATGGCCTTCGTCCAAGCGACGACGGGGCAGGGGGGCTGGCCGATGAGTGTGTGGCTGACGCCGGAGGGAAAGCCGGTGGTGGGCGGGACGTATTTTCCACCGGAGGATCGGCAGGGGCGGGCGGGTTTCACGCGAATTTGTCATGAGTTAGGGCGGTTGTGGCGGGACGACCGGGTGAAGATGGAGTCGAGCGCGGCGCGGGTGCTGGAGCACTTGCAGAAGGAAGCCGCGGGAACGGCGGCGTTGCGTGGCTTGCCGGACGCGAAAGTTTTTGGCGACTATATGGATCGTTGTGATTCGATGTTCGATTCCGAGTGGGGTGGTTTCGGCGGCGCGCCTAAATTTCCGCGGCCGGTGATCGTGCGGGCGCTGATGCAGCTCGGTGAGCGCTTCGGGATGGATGGCGACGAAGGGGAAATGGCATGGCGGATGAGTGAGCGCACGCTGCGTGCGATGGCGGCGGGCGGGATGCACGACCATCTCGGCGGTGGGTTTCATCGCTACTCGGTGGATCGCTATTGGCATGTACCGCACTATGAAAAGATGCTTTATGACCAAGCGCAGCTGGCGATGGCATACTTGGACGGTTGGCAAATTTCCGGCGATGCGGCATTCCGCGAGGTCGCGGAGGGGATTTTCCGTTATTTGCTAGAAACCTTGCGAGATTGCGGCGGGGCGTTCCATGCGGCGGAGGATGCGGACAGCTTGTCGGCTTTCGATTCGACTGAGAAACGCGAGGGCGCGTTTTGGACTTGGGAGGCCGGGGAAATTTCTGCGTTGCTGGCTCCGCGCGACGCTGCGATTTTTTCGGCAGCTTACGGTGTGGAGGCGCATGGCAACGCGCGGCCGGAAAGCGATCCGCACGGCGAGTTGGAAAACCAGAATACCTTGTTCCGAGCGATGCGCGACGAGGCGCTGGCGGAGATGTTCGATTGCCCGGAGGCGGGAATTCGCGAGCGGCTGGCTGCCTGCTACGGGATTTTGCTAGAGGCGCGCGGCAAGCGTCCGCTGCCGCACCGAGATGATAAGATCGTGACGGCGTGGAACGGCTTGGCGATCGCCGCGCTGGCGCGCGGCGCGCGGGTTTTCGGGCGTGAGGATCTGGCAAAGGCGGCGAATGAAGCGGCAGTTTTTTTGAAGAACGAGCTGTGGGATGGTGAGAATTTGTATCGCACGTTTCGCGGACATCGGGGCGGTGTGAAGGGCTTCCCGGCGGATTATGCGTTCTTGATTTCCGGGCTGATCGAGCTGCACGCGGTGTCTCCCGGTGCGGGTTGGCTCGACTGGGCGCGGGCACTTCAGCAGAAGTTAGATTCCGATTTTTGGGATGCTACGCAATCCGGCTATGTGATGCGCGCCGAGCTGGCGGGAGAGACGTTGATGGTGATTCGTGAGGATTATGACGGTGCGGAGCCGTCGCCGAATCACTTGGCGGCGGAGAATTTACTCAAGCTCGCGGCGCTGCTCGATCTGCCAGAATACGCCAAACGGGCGGAAGCTCTGCTGCGCGCTGGATCGCGGGTGTTGGAGACGCAGCCGTTTGCTGCGCCACTTCTGTTAGCTGCGCTGGACCTGAATGAACGAGGCGTGATGAAGTTTCAAATGCCGGAATCTCCCGCTGCGGAAGTTCTCGAAAAACTGAGGTCGAGCTATTTCCCGAGGGCCGTTTTCGTGCCGGGTGCGGGCGGCGCAGTGACGCTTTGCGAGGGCGTCACGTGCCGGCTGTTTGTGTGATTAGCTGGGCTTCACGCCTTTGTCAGCGCCTCACGGCTGATCCCGCGGAGGGCGAAAATCTTGACGAGCGTTTCCTCAATTAAATTGTTAGGACATGAAGCACCGGCGGTGATTCCCACGGTGACTGGACGGTCCTCGGAGAACAATCGCGAGTAGTCGGAGGTGCGTTCCTCGCGGTGGTGTAGGTCGTAATGGATGATTTCCTCCAGTGACTTAATGCAGGACGCGCCGCGGATGAAGAAGGTCGGTAGCTCTGGTTCTGCGATCTCTACGAGGTGGGCGGTGTTCGAGCTGTTATAGCCACCGACGACGAGCAGTAAGTCCATCGGCTTGCGGAGCATTTCGAATAGCGCGTCTTGCCGTTCTTGGGTCGCGCCGCAGATGGTGTCGAACATTTGGAATGCGGTGTCGTTGCCATCGCGATCGGTGATTGCCTTACGGAGGCGGCGCTGGATTTCCTCGGTTTCGCTCTTGAGCATGGTCGTCTGGTTGGCCACGCCGATCTGGCGGAGGTGGATTTCCGGGTCAAAGTTTGCGGAATGTTCGCCTTGGAAACGCGCCATGAACGCCGCCTTGTCGCCGCCGCTGCGGATGAAATCGCAGACGTAATCGACATCGCTCAGAGTTAGGACGATGAGGTAGTTTCCCTCGCCGTTTTCGCCGAGCGCGCGCGAGGCGGTGGCGCGGGTTTCCTCGTGGTTGGACTTGCCGTGGATGATCGAGGTGACGCCGTCTTTGGCGTAGCCGCGGACGCGGCGCCAGACTTTCATCACGTCGCCACAGGTGGTATCGACCACATAGCAGCCGCGCTCTTCGACCTTGTCCATGAAGAGGGTGGGGGATCCGAAGGCCGGAACGATTACTACGTCGTCCTCTGTCAGATTGTCGTAGCTGGCGTCGATTTCCTGCCACGGCAGCGAGACGATGTTCATCTCGCGGAGGTGGCGGTTGACGTCCGGGTTGTGGATGATTTCACCGATGAGGAAAATCCGGTTTTCCGGAAAAACCCGGCGCGAGGCGTAGGCGAGATCGATCGCCCGCTCGACGCCATAACAGAAACCAAATTGCTCGGCGAGGAGGACGGTGGTGTTAGCGATGGTGATTTTCCCGCCGCGGTCGCGGAGTTTTTCGACGATCGATGAGTGGAAATGAACGGCCACTTCGGCGGAGACTCGTTCCATGACATCCGGGCGTCGCACGTTGACCCGATTTTTTTTTATTTTGTTCGCCGCTTCGCTCATCGGTGGGGGATATAAGCTCGAAACCGGGTGTGACCAACTCATTTTCCCGACCCGTTCCGCCCGCGAGGCGGATCCGAGCTGGGTGGGATGATTTGATGAGATTGCGACCGGTGGCTGGCGCCCGTCAAATTGTCATCGCGTGGAAGCCGCCGTCCACGACCATTTCGATGCCGGTGATGAAGGAGCCGGCTTTGGCGGAGGCGAGGAGCAGCGTGGCGCCGATGAGTTCATCCGAGTTTCCGAAGCGCGAGGCTGGGGTCTGGCGGAGGATGTCGAGGACGCGGCCTTCATCGAGGACTTTTCGGTTTTGCTCGGCGGGGAAGAAGCCGGGGACGAGGGTGTTGACGCGGATGTCCTTGTCGGCCCATTCGCGGGCGAGGTTGCGCGTTAGGTTGTGGACGGCGGCCTTGGAGGCGGAGTAGGTGAAGACGCGGGAGAGCGGGTTGAGGCCGGAAATCGAGCCGAGATTGATGATGGAGGCGGGCCGGGATTCATCAGAGAAATATTGGCCAAATACTTGGCAAGCGCGGAAGACGGCGGATAGATTGGTGTCGAGGATGAGTTGGTATTCTTCTTCGGTGATGTCGAGAAACGGGGTGGGGGAATTAATGCCGGCACCGTTGATGAGGATATCGACTTGGCCGGAGCGCTCGAGAACGGTTTCCAGCAGCGAGTGGAGTGACTCGCGTGAGGTGACATCGACGGGGACGAAGTAGCCTTTTCCGCCGTAGGATTCGACTTCGGCGAGGCGCTTGGCGGCTTTTTCTGCGATGCGGCCGCCGAGGACGACCTCGGCGCCGGCACGGGCAAGGCCGACGGCCATGGTGCCGCAGAGTTCACCGGTGCCGCCGATGATGACGGCGGTTTTTCCGGAGAGGTCGAAGAGGTCTTTGAGGAATGATGCGGTTTGCATGGGTGGAGTTTTGTGAGGATTTGGATGGCTGCCAAGTACGGATTACGGGATGGGAGCGACGACTCGGCTAGCTCAGCATCTCAAGGAGATGGCCGAAGACGTCTGAGTTTTTGACCATGCCGGTGAAGCGGTCGGACTGCGGGCCGAGGGCGGAGATGAGGGTGGCATCTGACGTGTGGGTGGTGCCGGTCCAGCCGATGCCGGTGTGGTTGCCGGAGAATTGGCCGAGGAGTCCCTCGGGTTTGCTGAGTTGCTCGTTCCACTCGACGATGGGTTGTTTTTCGAAAATATTGAGCAAGGCGGCGGATTGGTCGG
The DNA here is from genome assembly GCA_041179105.1 of Verrucomicrobiota bacterium. Classification (GTDB taxonomy): domain Bacteria; phylum Verrucomicrobiota; class Verrucomicrobiia; order Verrucomicrobiales; family Akkermansiaceae; genus Luteolibacter. The sequence continues at coordinate 12,602 of JBEGUC010000043.1, forward strand.
GTTTGAGGGTGAAGTCGAGGTGTTGCTTGATGAGCGCGGTGAGCAGGTCGCTGCTGCGGGTTTTGGCTTTGGCCCACTCGGCGAAGAGGCGCTCGTGGGATGCTTTCATGTTCGTGATCCGGGCGAAACGCTGGGTGCTCTCGGTGTAGCCGCTTCCCATGCCGTTGAGGCCGGGGTTGGCGTTGCCGTGGTCGCTGGTGACGACGAGCAGGATGTCGTCGCGATTTCCGATGAGCGCGAGGACGGCGGCGAGTGCGTCGTCGAAGGCGAGTTGATCGCCTAGCAGGGCGGCGATGTCATTGAGGTGGGCGGCGTGGTCGATGCGGGCACCTTCGATTTGCAGGAGAAACGGCTTGTCGCCGGTGAGGAAGCGGGTGAGCGCGGCTTGGGCCATTTCCGTGAGCGTGGGGACGGCGGCTGCCATCGCTGGATTGTGGTCGCGGTCGATGGAGAATGGGAGGTGGCCGCGGGTGAAGGTGCCGAGAAGTTTCGGTTCGCGGGAGGAGAGGAGGGAGTCGCGGGTGTTGACGATGCCGTAGCCGGCCTTGGCGAAATCGCCGACGAGGTCGCGCTTGTCGGCGCGGTCTTTGGCACTGAAATGGCCGGAGCCACCGCCTAGCAGGATTTCTACGCGGTCGAGGTATTGCGGCGCGATGCTATCTTCGTCGCTGCGTTTCGGGACGATCGAGGCAAACCCGGCGGGCGTGGCGTGGGTGATGGTGGCGGTGCTCACGAGGCCGATCCGCGCGCCTTTTGTTTTGAGAATGGCGGCGATGGGAGTGATTTCCCGGCCATCGGGGCTGACGTTGATGGAGCCGTTATTGACGCGTTGGCCGCCGCCCCACGCGCTGGAGGCAGCGGCGGAATCGGTGACCATGGAGTTCGCGGAAGCCGTGTCCATCAGGCCGCGGGCGGCGCGGCGGTCGTTGAGCAGAGACCACCACTGCGTGCCGCGCTTGCGGGTGAGATTGGAGTAGGCTTCTGCTAGAGTCAGGACGCCGGGGCTCATGCCGTCGGACACCATGAAAACAATCCCGCGGACTTTTCGGGCGGGATTGCCTGAGGGATCGGCGGAGGCTTTCGCGCCGGCCAGCATGGCGGCGGCACCGCTGAAGGTGGCGGCCTTGAGCCAGTCCCGGCGGGCGATTTCACTGGAACTCGTGAGCGGCGATGTCATGGAAAATCCTTAGCAGTCCCGCTACCGACGGCAAGGCCGGGAAACGATCTTATCACCCGAGGCTTGCGCGGATGCTTCCGGTTCTTTAACCATCCGCCTCTATGACGCACGATCCGGACCAACACGCCTCGCTGGGGGAAATGTATTCGGACTATTTCCTCGATTACGCCAGTTACGTCATCCTCGAACGCGCGGTGCCGCATCTTTACGACGGCCTCAAGCCGGTCCAGCGCCGCATCCTCCATGCAATGGATGAACTCGACGACGGCCGCTATAACAAAGTCGCCGGGATCGTGGGCAATACAATGAACTATCACCCGCACGGTGACCAGTCGATCGGCGCGGCCATCGTCGGACTTGGTCAAAAGGATCTACTCATCGACACCCAGGGAAACTGGGGTAACACCCTCACCGGCGACGGCGCGGCTGCCCCGCGATACATCGAGGCGCGCCTCACGAAGTTTGCTAACGAAGTTGTCTTCAACCCGAAAACCACCACCTGGCTACCCAGCTACGACGGCCGCCGGAAAGAGCCGGACACGCTGCCTGTTAAATTCCCGCTGCTCCTCGCGCAAGGCGTCGAGGGAATCGCCGTGGGGCTTGCCTGCAAGATCCTGCCGCACAATTTCCATGAACTCATCGAGGCGGCCATCGCCGTGCTGCGCGACCAGCCGTTCTCGCTGGTTCCCGATTTCCCGACCGCCGGCATCATGGACGCCGCCGAATACCGCGACGGCCTGCGCGGCGGGAAAGTCCGGGTCCGCGCCCGCATCGCCACCGACAAGAAGGGCATTCTCCGGATCACGGAAATCCCTTTCGGCACCACCACCGGTGCTCTGATGGAGTCGGTTGTCGCCGCAGCGGACAAGGGGAAAATCAAGATCGCAAAGATCGAGGACAACACCGCCGCCCACGCCGACATCCTCGTCTATCTGCCTGCTGGTGCGGATGCCGAGCAGACCCGTGACGCACTCTACGCCTTCACTGACTGCGAGCTAACGATTTCCCCTAACTCCTGCGTCATCGTCGATGGTAAGCCGGTCTTCATGCCGGTGTCCGAGATTCTCCGCCGCACCACCTTCCACACTCGCAATCTGCTGGAATCCGAGTTGCAGATCAAACTCAGCGAGCTCGCCGAGAAATGGCACTTCAGCTCGCTGGAGAAGATTTTCATCGAGAACCGCATCTACCGTGACATCGAAGAATGCGAAACTTGGGAAGCCGTGCTCAAGGCCATCGACGACGGCCTCAAGCCGTTCAAAAAACTGCTCAAACGCGAGGTCACCCAAGACGACCTTGCCCGCCTCACCGAAATTAAAATCAAACGCATTTCCAAGTTCGATGCCTTCAAAGCCGACGAGGAAATCCGCGGGCTCGAAAAAGGCATCGAGGAAACCGAGAAAAATCTCCGCAACCTCACCAAGTTCACCATCCGCTGGTATGAGGAACTCGCCAAAAAATACGGCAAAGACCGCGAGCGCCGCACCGAGATCGCCTCATTCGAGCGAGTGGACCGCATGCAAGTTGTGGCCGCCACCGAGACGCTCTATCTGGACGCCAAGAATGGCTTCGCCGGCTACGGTTTGAAAAAAGACGGCGAGCCCGTGGAGAAATGCTCCACCATCGACGACCTCATCACCTTCACCGCAGATGGCAAGATGCGCGTCATGAAGGTGGCGGATAAAGTCTTCGTGGGCCAGAAACCACTGCGTCTCGCGATTTTCCGCAAGGACGAGGATCTCATCTACTCGATGATCTATCGGGACGGAAAAGACGGCCACATCCTTGCCAAGCGCTTCACCGTCGGCGGCATCACCCGCGACAAGGAATACGATCTCACCAAAGGCACGCCTAGCAGTCGCGTCCTCTACTTCGCCTTTCACAAGACCAACGAGGAAAGCGCCGCGCAGATGCTGCTCGTCTATCTGAAATCTGGCCTCCGCATGCGCAACCTCATCCGCCCGCTGCACTTCGCCGAGTTCGGCATCAAGAGTCGCTCCAGCGCTGGCAACCTCGTCACCAAGCACGGCATCGAGAAAATCATCCGCGCGCCCAAGGACTACGACCCGAAGCTCGGTGCGTGACCGGATTTGAAAGCGGCGCGCGATCATGCCACCGTCTCACCCGCGTGGATGGAACTGCTTATGCACAGCCTTCAAGCGCTGCCGGTCCACATGGGTGTAAATTTGCGTGGTGGAAATGTCGGCGTGGCCTAGCAGTTCCTGGATCACCCGCAGATCCGCACCGCCTTCCAGCAGATGGGTGGCGAAGGAGTGGCGTAGCAAGTGCGGATAGATATTTTGGTCGATGCCGGCGAACTTGGCGCGCTCTTTGACAATCTGGCGGACGCGGTCGGGCGAGAGCGAGGTGCCCCGAATGCTGATGAAAATGTGCGACGAGGTTTTCTGGGTGACCAGTCCCGGTCGCTCGTTGGCCAGGTAGTTAGAAATCGCCTCGCGCGCCTTGTTGCCGACGCGGACGATCCGGGTTTTCCCGCCTTTGCCGGTGATCCTCAGGAAGCCTTCCTCGAAATCCATCATCTCCAGCCGTGCCTTGCAGAGTTCGGAAAGACGAAGGCCGGAGGAATAAAATAGCTCGAGAATCGCCAGATCCCGCCGGCCTAACGGCAATGATGGGTCGATGGATTCTAGCAATTTCACCAGTTCGGAAGCGTGCAGAGTTTCCGGCAGCGTCTGGTCCGGCCTTGGTGCGAGCAGCGGCTCGGCCGGATCCATCTCCAGCATTCCCTTCGTCACCAGCCAGCGGAAAAAAATCTTCAGATGCACGGTGCTGATCCGCAGTGATGCCGCGTTGAGGCCATCCTTTTTTCGCTGGCTGAGAAACGCCGCGAGCTCGTCGATCCCGAGGTCGCGCAGGGAAGTCGTCCGCGATTTCATCCAGCCGGCCAGCGCATCGAGCGTCTGGCGGACCGATAGCTGGTAGGCCGCCGACAACCCGCGCTCGGTGGCGAGATAGCGGATGAATTGATCAGAGCTGGCTTCCATCGGATGAGCGAAAAATAGCCCGCGCGGTGCCAGAGTAAAGGCGGCATGCGGTCATTGGAAATTCACCTCAGGCAAGCGCGGCCTTTCAGCTTCCCTTGGAAACCAGCTTGCCGGAAAGCCCTGTTTCCCCACCGGCAGCGACTTCAAGCTCCAGGTGCCGCTTGGCGGGGGCGACGAGCTCTTCACCGGCTCCCCGAGCGTGATCCTCGAAGTCCTCAGCCCGACCACCCGCCGCAATGACGAGGTCCAGAAATTCCGCGACTACCTCACCATTCCCACCTTGGGCATCTACATTCTCGCGGAAACAGAATCGCCCTTCCTCACCCTGCATCGCAGGACGTGAGTTGATTCTCGCAGATCCTCGATCGCTTCTTCACTCAGGGGAGCTTGATTTACCCTAAATGGGAAAATGAAGAGGAGATTTTTAACCACAGATTTCACTGATTTCACAGATTTTTAGAGAGTCATAAAAATCAACTGGCGGAATTTGCCGTCACCTTTTGGATGAGTAAGGGCTTTGCACAAACTTCTTCAAAATCAGTGAAATCAGTGGTTCCTACTTTCCTTTTCGATGTTCGATGGACCTTTGATCATGAGCACGCGAATGCTTTTTAGTCGGGACTGACGCTTTCGACGCCGGGAATCCGTCACCCGGCCCTCGTCCCGGAGCCGTCCCGCCACGCCACGCCACCCGCCGCTCCCGCCGCTCCCGCCGGGTTGTTCCGCTTTCCTATATCAAATTTTGCGAGTTCCCACATTCGTTGTGATTTTTGTGGAATGAGAAAGTGCGCGTGGATCAGAATAACCTATGATTCCCAAGTTGAACGACATCCTGGTCATTTTCTCCGCGGTCTCCTTCCTTGGATTTGGTTCGGCGTGCTTTTGGTCGCCATATATGAAGCGGGAGTTCGAGCGATACCACCTTGGGGCGTGGATATCTCTGATTGGCGCACTGCAAGTGAGCGCGTCAGTGGGGCTGCTTGCCGGTCTGAGCGAGCCAAGGATGGGGCGTGCCGCTGCGGCTGGACTCGCCATGATGATGCTAACCGGGGTCGGCGTGCGGATTAAAATCAAGGATAGCCTGCGGCAGACCGCGCCGGCGCTCTTTTACTTGGTTCTGAATGCCTACCTGTGTGTCGCAGTATTCTAACAAAATAGCTCAAAGCAGCAGAATGCCAATACATAACGCGAGCAAGGCGATGGCCGGCAGAGCTTTTAGGATCGGATCCTTGACTTTCAGATGCATGGCTAAGGCTCCCAGCATGAGTAATCCCATGCCTGCCGCAGCGAATTGCGCCACGCCGGGAATCCAAATGCCTACCAACAAGGCCAGGGCCAATGCCACCTTGAGTCCGCCGATAACGCACATGCACCAGAGGGGTAGTCCGTAGGTGGCAAATTCCTCCCGCATATTCTTCGCTTCACCACCGCGAAAGGGTGTCATCCTGCCCCGGCGTAGGATCCAAACATTCAAGATGGTCAGGGCCACCAGAATCTGAAAGGCAATCGGGATCATGTTCATGTCGTTTAGGGAAAATTGTTGTTCTACTCGAGGTAGCAGACAAATAGAGAGTGAGATGCGCCCAGACTGACTGGTTAAATCATAGCCGTGCAAAAATTCCTCGTAAGGGGTGCCACAGTCAACCTTGAAAAATTCGCCCCGGTTTTCTTCCTTCAGGCTGGGGTGGATTCCGAATCGCCACTTTGCTCATCGTTCAATCGGCGCAGTGAATTCAGATAGGCATTGTTCGGCGCGGGTTTTACCGGACGCTCCTCGGCATCGAGCATGGTTCGCACGCGCTGGCGGCTTTGCGCGATGAGATCGGGAATGAGCGGGGCTTCGGGCAGGTTTTTCCAATACTTTTTCGGCATCTCTGATTGCATCGCGTTCACCTTGAGCCGCGCGGGATTGAAGATGCTGCGGTAGTAGGTGCGCCAGAGTTCGTTGAGCGAGTCTTCTTCCTTCGCGGTGTTCTCCGGCAGGCCTGGGGTGAACCGGAGCTTCTCGCCGTCCCAGTGAGAGCACTCCCGCGGAGTGAGAATCGACCAGTCCATGCTGTGGAAGCGTTTCACGAAAAATGACGATGCCAGCCGGACGATCCGGTGTTCCGGCTCGAACCATGCGACGAATTGCTCGCGCCCGGTCTCCGTGTCCGTGCCAATCAGGCGGAATCTGACAAACGCGTGCATCTTGTGAATGTCTCGTCCCACCGCCTTGCACCACTGCTGCGCGAGACGGACACTGGGATCGGTCGCGAGTTGGAGTAGGTGCTTCTCTCCACCGTGGGTTTGTCGCCACAAGAGTTGATAGAGAAGCGCCCAGCGCCGCGGATCGCTGTGGGCTGCTGCGCTTCGCGCGATGTTGAGAAACGCGGCGGGCACCCGTGGCACGGGGCCGGCTGGCAATTCGGCATCATCCGCAGCGAAGAGCGGGGCTTCCCGCGTGTCATCGGACCACAGGATTTCCCCCGGCGGCACCCGGCGTGCTAGCAATTCCCGCGCGGCGTCCCGCCACGCTTCGAAGTGGGGATGGATGAGAACACTGCGCATGGTTCAGTTAGTCGGTGCCCCGGTTTTAATCCAAGAAATGCAGGAATGCAAACGACGGAATTCAAGATGCTTGCCCAGCAGGCGTGACGCCTGATAGTTTTTGACCGTCATGGAAGAACGGATAAACGAACTCCTTCCCCTCGCGAGCAAAATCGCGAAGGACTTCTCCAACATACCCGGTCTTCCTCATGCCGAAATCGAGCTGGCTGCCCAGGAGGCACTCGCTCATGCGGCACGGTTTTTCGATCCTTCCAAAGGCGACTTCACCGCCTACGCCGCCCGCGCTATGCGCAACACCTTGCGCGATCTCTACGAACGACAGGTACGGCATCACCAGCACCACGTTTACGACCTCGACCTCCCCGTAACCCAATCCGCCACCACTCCGGAAGCACGCATCCAGCAGGTTCCTGCCCGCGACCTCCCTCTGGACGATCAAGCCGCCGCTCTCGAATCTGCAAAACGCCTCGAACAGGCGATGATCACCCTCTCCCCACGCCTCCGCCTCGTCGCCGAAGGCATCCGCGACGGCAAAAGCTACAGCGAAATCGGCTCCTCCCTCGGCATCTCCAAACAAGCCGCTCACAAACTCGCCGGAGCCGCCATCGCCACGCTTCGCGAGAAACTCGAAGCCATGGGCTTCC